>CAZZBH010000020.1:0-40664 GCA_964652605.1 uncultured Planctomycetaceae bacterium | reverse complement strand
CTTTGCAGATTTTCCCTTGCGCGCTGCATGGATTGCTGGGCCTGCTGGGCGGCTTGCTGTGCGCGCTGGTTTTGCTGGTTTGCCGGGTCGCGGTTGAACTCTTCGAGTTCTTGCTCAAGGCGGCGCTGGCGCTCTTCGAGTTCCTGGAACTTCAGGCGGTCTTCTTCGGCGATCGACTCATTCTGGGCCTCCTGCAGCTTTTCGATTGCCTTGCCCAGGTTGTCGGATGCCTTCTGCTGGTTTTCTGCGCCCTGTTGCAGGTTGGGCTCATTGAGCTGCTCGGCGGCTTTGCGCATCTCTTCTTCGGCCTGCTTGAGGCTTTCGCGGGCCTCTTGCTCGCTGCGGGTGGCTTGCTGGCCCTGCGGGCGGTTTTCGAGGTTCTCGCCGGCCTTCTTGACCTGCTCGCCCAGGCCTTGCTGTGTCTTTGCCAGCTCTTCGGCTGCCTGCGCCTGGCGCTGCTCCAGCTGCGACTGTTCCTGCCGCAGTTTGTTGATGGCTTCATTCAGCTTCTGCTCGGCCTGATGTTGCGCTTGCTGGGCCTGCTGCATCTGCTCGTCACGAGCCTGCTGGCCTTGTTGTCCCTGTTGTCCTTCCTGTCCCTGCTGCGCTTCTTGCCCCTGTTGTCCATCTTGGCCCTGCTGACCTTGCTGGCCGCTGCGGCTTGCGTTGGCTGCATTCTTCAGCGCCTCGGCGGCCCTGCTCATAGCCTCTGCGGCTTCGCGTGAAGCCTCTGAGGCCTGGCGTGATCCTTCACCGCCGCGGTTGTTGCGCGCTGAATCACGCAGGCTGCGTGCAGCCTCCTCAGCCCGGCGGGCCATGTCTTCCTGTTGCTCAGAGGCGCTTTCCAGCGCGCGGGCGCCACGCTGCGCGTCCATACTGCGCTGCATGCCTTCGCGCGCGCGGCTGATCTGGTCAATCGCGTCCGTTTCAGATTGCACAGCCGTGTCGGCGTCGCGGCCCTTCATGGCTTCGGCAGCTGCGCTGGATTTCTCGGATGCTCCGCGCAGGCCCTCTCGCGCGTCGCGGGCGCCGTCTTTGGCGTCGGCGGCTTCTTCGAGCATCCGTGCAAGGTCTTCGGCGTCGCGTGCGGCCTGGCGTGCCTGATTTCCGGGGGCGCGCTCAGCCTCACGCTGCATGGCTCGTGCGGCTTCAGCGGCGTTGCGCATGGTTTCAGCGGACGGCTGGCCTTCGTTGGCGTCCATCTCGGCTTGCAGGCGCTGCGCGGCTTTGTCCATCTGCTCTGCGGTGTTGCGCAGCATGCGATCGTCGGATGCCTTCAGCGGCTCTGCCGATTCGCGTGCGCGCTGCGCGGCGTTGCGGATGGCGTCGCTGTCGGTCTTGGGCTCAGGCAGCTTCTCCACCTGGCCGGCGAGGTCTTGCAGCTTCTGCGACAGCGCTTCCTGGCGCTGTGCGGCCTTCTGGAAGTCGGGCTTGCCTTCGGCGTCGGTGCCTTCGGTGCGACCCAGGTGCTCGCGGGCCTTGTTGAGTGATTCAAGCGCGCGCTGCATCTCCTTGCCCGCGTTTTCGGCCTCGGCGCCGCCAAGCTTCTTCATGGCCTCGTCCATGGCCTGCTGGGCCTTGTCGATCTGCTCCTGTGCGTAGTCGGCTTCGCTGGCTTTGCCGGCGTCGGCGTCGCCGCGCTCCTGCTTCTGGCGTGCGATCTGGTTGGCAAGTGCCTTGAGGTCGCGGTTGATGTTCTCGGCGCTCTGGCGGGCGGCTTCCTGCCCGCTGCGTGCGCGCTTGAGCTCAGCGTTTTCTTCGGCAGACGGCTTGAGTGCCTCTTGCGCTTCCTTCAGCGCGTTGTTGGCGGCCTCCTGGGCTTTCTGCGCGGCGTCGGGGTCGCCGCTGTCGAGGGACTGCTTGGCCTCGGTGCTGCTGGCGGCGGCTTTGTCCAGCGCCTGCTGTGCCTTGCGCGCCTCGACCGATTGCGGCAGCGCCTTGGCTTGCTCGCGCGCCTGCTGGATGGCGGCGTCAGCCTCAGCCTGCTGCTTCTTCAGCGCGTCCATGACTTCCTGCGGCAGCTTGGTGTTTGCGCCCTGGCGCTGCGCGTTTTCGGTGCGCGTGCGGCGGTAGGCGTCAAGCTGCTCTTCGGCTGCGCGGGTGACGGCGTCCAGCGCCTTCTGCACCGGCGATTCGGCAGCTTTTTCGGTGTTGTTTTTGACGTCTGCCTGGTCTTTGGCCAGGCGGTCAAGTTCAGTGCTGATGCGGTCAAGTGCGCGCAGGTTTTCGTCGGCGCGGCGTGCCTCGCGCGCCTCGCGCTCAAGTTGTTCAAGCTCGCGCAGGGCCTGCTCAAGCTGCTGCACCTGCTCAGTCTCTCGGGCGCGTGCCTCTTCGCGCCGGCGCTCAACCTCGTCGGCGGCGCGCTGCTGGTCTTCCCTGAGGCGCTCCAGGTCGGCCAAGCTGCGTTCAATCTCGCTGCTCTGCTCCTGCAGGTCAGCGGTTTCAGCGCGCAGGTTGTCCTGCTGTTCTTTCAACTGGCGGACCTGGTTCTCAATCTCGTTCAAACGCCGGGCCTGGTCGTTGTCGCGAAGATCTGCCGTGTCGGTGCGGATGTCGCGCTGGTCCTCAATCATGCGCTGGAGGTTTTCCATGCGCTCGCGCGTTTCGCGGATCTTTTCGTCCTCGCCGATGCGCGGGCCGTTTTCCAGCAGATCGATGATCTCAGCCAGCGCCTTCTGAATCTCGGCGCCCGCGGATATGGCTGTGCGAACCTGCCCGCCGCGAATGTTTTCTTCGGTGGTGCCCATCGTGCGCTCAACGTCGAGCTCGTTGAGGCGTGTCAGCGCCGCGGTGATCTGCGGGATGCGGCGGCGCTCGCCGGGGTCTTCGCTTTGTTCCAGCTCAAGCTTCAGGTTTTCAAGCCGCGCCTTGAGGCTTTCAAGTTCCTTGCGGGCGGCCTTCTGCTTTTCAGCCAGGCGCTCAAGGCGTGCCTCTTTGGTGGCGGCGGCGGGATCAGTCTCCTGCGCGCGGGCTGAATGCACGGCAATCACGCCCATCAGCGCGAAGGCTAGGGCAAAGCGCGCGGTGGAGCGAAGTCGGAAGCGCGTGAGTTTGGGCATCAGGGATTCCTGTGTGGTTGCACGATTCTACCTTACTATTACGCCGCAGCGGCACCCGCGGTTCAACCGAACACCAGTATCGTACGAAGTATTCGCGCGTTTAGCGCAAACTAATCCCTGTCAAGGGTTTACGGTGAGAGCCTACATCGGGGGGGTGCGGAACTCGATTCGGTCCGGCAGGCGCAGCGGCTCCAGGTAGAACTCCTCGAGCAGGCGGGGGCGCAGGTCGGGGGCGCGCTTGATCAGCGTCTTTACGATCTCGAGCGCCGCTTCATCCTCGCCCTGCTGTGCTAGCGCGCAAGCCTTGTAATACAGGGGCTCAATGCGGCTGGGGTAATCCGCGACCAGCGCCTCGGTCTGGGCCAGGGCTTCGGCGCTGTCCTCGTACTGAAGCAGGCGGTGCACGCGCCCCAGTTGCTGCGCGAACTTTGCGGCTTCGCGGACCTCTTCGGCCTGATCGATCTCGCCGCCGAGCATCTTGATCCATGCCTTCACACGGTAGCCGCGCTCGTCCAGCGGCGCGGCAGCCAGGAGCTCATCGATGCACTCATCGGCGGCGTCGTTCAGGCCGCGGGCGAACAGCAACCGCGCCAGGTGATAGCGCGCCTCGACCGCGTCGGTGGCGTGGGGGTCAAGCGATTCAAGGATCTCGCGCAGCAGCTTTTCGGCGGCGTCGAGATTCTCCTGCAACATCTCGGCGCGGGCAAGCTGCAGCAGACCGTAGGTCGTCAGGCGATCTTTGGGGATGCCCGCCAGCAGCTTCAGCGCCTCGCGATCGTTGCGCCGCGCCAGCGCGACCGCTGAGCCAAGCTCGGCGGCGCGGGCGTCCACCTGCGGGTCAAGCTCTTCGTTTTCGAGCAGCACTTCGTCGATCAGCTTGCCGGCTTCCGCGCGCTCGCCGACGGCCAGGTGCGCCTCGGCAAGGTCGAGCTTGACTTCAAGCGCCAGCGCGCCCTGCGCCTCAAGCCGCGCAAAAATGGCTATCGCGTCGCCGTAGCGCTGCAAAGCCAGGTAGCAGTGGCCGACGTCGCGGTGCACGGTGACGTCGCCCGGCCGATCTTCCAGCACGCGGCGGTAGTAGGCCAGCGCGCGATGCGGCTGCCCATGGTCAAAGTACAGGTCGCCCAGGTTCAGCAGCACGCTTGGGTTGTGCGGGGTAATTTCAAGCATGCGGCGGTAGCATTCCACGGCCAGATCAGGCCGCTGCTTGCCTTCGGCCAGCGTAACCGCCTTGATCCACAGTGCGCCGACAAAGTCCGGGTGCGTGCTTAGCGCGGCATCGGCGTGCTTGAGCGCCACTTCGTCGTCGTTGAACTCATAGAACGCAAGCTCGGCCAGAAGCTTGTGCGCGGCGGCTGTGCCCGCGCCGGCATCGACGGCCGCTTGCAGCAATGCTCGCACTTTTTCACGCTCTGCCTTCACGCCGCGGCGCGCGCTTTCGTTGCGTTTGACGCGCAGCTTGACGAAGCGTGCCGCGCCCTCAAGCAGGCGCGCGAGGCCCGCGTTCTCCGCGTCATCGGGCGTGCGGGCGACAAGCCGGATCAGGCGCTTGAGGCGATCTTCGGCGCGATCATCCCCCGGCGCCGGCGTTTCGACGTCAAGAAAGTCGGGGTGCATGCTCAGCGCCGCCGCGTGGCATTCCAGCGCCTGCGGCAGGTCGCCCTCGGCTTCGGCCTTCTGCCCGCGCCGGTTTGCCAGCCTTGCGCGCGCCTCGCGCGTTTCGTTGGCTTGCTGGTCTTGCTCGGGCAGCGACTGCAGCAGTGATTCGGCTTCGATGAACAGTCCCATCTGCCCCAGCAGATCAAGCTTGCGCAGCTTGGCGTCAAGGTCAGTCGGGTTGGCGTCAATGACGGCGTCGTAGTCTTTCAGCGCCTCGTCGAAGAGCTCCAGGCGCTCAAGCGTCAGCGCGCGGTTGTAGTAGGCGACGGCGCGGTTGGCGTCCTGCTCAATGGCGGTGGTCAGGTGCTGCACGCTTTCGCTGTAGCGGCCCAGTTCGCGCAGCAGGTTGCCGTAGTCGTTGTGCAGGCTGGGGTCTTCGGGCAGGCGCTCAAGGCCCTTGCGGTACCATTCCTCGGCACTGCCCAGGTCGCCGGTAAAGCGAAAGCTGTCGGCGATTTCGTTGTACGGCCCGGGGTGATCCGGTGCCAGCTCCCAGGCTTCAAACATCAGCTCCATGCCGTCGGCGCGGCGGCCAAGCCGGCACAGTGTACGGCCCTTCCACATCAGGACTTCGGCCAATGCCTCCTGGTGGCTTGTGCCTTCGGGGCCTTCGGCGCGGCGGAGGAGTTTCTGGGCGGATTCGAATGCATCCAGCGCCTTGTCGAAGCTGCTGATTTCGCATAGTGCCAGGCCGCGCTTGAAATGAGCCTCGGCGTGATGCGGGTCGGTTTCAAGTACACGGTTGAAAGCCGACAGCGCACGACGCACCTTCTTGAGTTCGAGGTAGCACGAGCCGCGCCACAGCAGCACTTCGTTGGCGGGCGCGCCGCCCTTGCGCTGCGCGAGCTCGAAGTGCTCCAGCGCGTCTTCATAGCGGCCTACCTCAAACAGCGCCTCGCCCATCGGCAGATGGATGTCGCTGTCATAGTAGTCGTTGCTGACGGCGGCTTCGAAGTACTTCACGGCTTCGGAGTACTTGCCGCTTTCCAGCAACTCCAACCCGCGATGAAAGAAATCCGAAGGCGTGATGAGGTCGTCTTCCATGGTGACTGACTTCCCTGGCCCATCAGGGCGTGCGCTGGGCAAGGTGCAGGATTCTTCAGCCGAATCCTGCGGTCAGACTAGACCGCCTTGCGCCGATGAAAAGCACTGGTCCTTCAGGAGACGTGCGCATTGTGGTTACGAAGTCTGCGTATCCATCAGCGGGGATTGAAGTTGAGCAATTTGTTGATAAGGGCCGATTGCGCACATTTTAGGTTAAGCCCCTTGTATAGACGGTAGCGATGATTTATTCTTTTTTCGTTATGGCAGTTCGACGAAAATCCCTCTCTACCGGCGACATCGCGCGATTCTGCCAGGTCACACCGGCAACGGTCGTCAACTGGATAAAAGCCAACAAGCTTGAGGTGTACACCACTCCGGGCGGACAGTACCGCATGGAAGTTGAGGAGTTTCTCAAGTTCCTTGAGAAGAACCGCTTTCCTGTGCCCGACGAACTTGCCCCGGGCAAGGAACGGCGCATCCTGGTCGTGGACGACGACCCCGAGATCCTTGAGCTTGCCACCGAGGCTCTGGGAGAATACCTGCCCAACGTCGTCATCGAAGAAAGCGGCGACGGCTACGACGCGCTGCTCAAGATCGGCAGCTTCAAGCCGCACGCGGTGGTGCTTGACCTGATGATGCCGCGCGTTGATGGCGCCGAGGTATGCCGCCGCCTGCGCGCGAACAACGACACCAAGAACATCTTCATTGTCGCGGCATCCGGTTTGGCTGCCGACAGTGAACTTGTGCGCAAAGTCAAGCGCATCGGCGTGGACGGCTTCTTCACCAAGCCGCTGGATTTCGCGGAAGTTGCCAAGGCCCTGGCCAAGCTGCTGAAGATTCCAGTGGCCTGACGCCTCTCGCAATCCAAAAAACCCTCTTTTCAAAGCACGGTTGAAGCTACACTGTTTGCCTGAATCTGGGCGACGATGGTGCGATTTGCGGGGCGGGGCGAATGCCCGGCCAAAGATGCTGTACAGACATAAGCGAGGCACGCCCATGAAGGCAAAGAATGTACTGCGGCGCGGGCTCAGCGTATTCGCGCTGCTGGCGCTGGCGACCGGGCTATCCTTTTCTCAGCAGTCGTCGGACTACGGCCCGGCCAAGGTTGCCTACGACGACTACATCAAACGGCCGTCGCTGCAGATGCGCACGCGCGGACGGATTCGCCTTGCCGCCACGGGCGACCCGCGGGCCTTTGACATCCTGTCGAAGAACTACGCCAAGCCTGAGGCACCACATGATCATGTGAAATACCTTCTGGCCAGCATCTGCGCGTTCAACTTCACCGACCCGCAGTTTCTTGAAGGATGGCAGAAGTGGCGCGAGAGCTTTCGCAAGGCTGAGGATGCATGGCTGTGGTACCGCTCGCTGATCATCCACCAGGATGAAGCGGGCGAGGACCACCTGCTTGAGGTGGCCGACAACGACAAGCTGGATGTTTTCCTGCGCGCGGCGGCCCTGGCGGCGCTGGCTGAAAACGGCAGCGAGAAGATCCTTGCATGGTGGGAAAAGAAGCTGGATGAAGCCGACAAGTGGAAGGGCATCGAGCGCGCAGTGCTGCTGGAGTGCGCGGCGCACAACTATCGCACGCAGTCGTACCAGTTGAAGACAGACCAGTTCCGCAACACCGGGCTGAAGCTGATCCCGCTGATCGAAGACAAGCACACCGACCCGCGCACAAGCCTGGTCATGGCACGGTACTTCCGCGACACCTTCAACACCGAAAGCCTGTGGATCAACGCCAAGCCGTGGCTGAACCGGCTGTTGAACCCCGAAGAGCCCGAGGTCAAGGAAGACGACAAGTACGCCCGGAAGCCGCCCCCGACGAAGTTTGTAGGCGTGGAAGGCACCGGCCAGCGGATTGTGTACGTAATCGACATGTCGGATTCGATGTGCACGCCGTTTACGGCCAAGGAGAAAGAGAACATCCGCAAGCCGCCCGAGAAGCCCCGGCGCGGGCCGGTGACCGGCAGCGGCGGCGACCAGAAGGACAAAGGCGACGAGCCCGCCCCCGAAGACGAAGAAGAACTTGAAGACGCGATGCCCTGGGACAAGATCCACACCCGCTGGGACGCGGCGCGCGAGTACCTGAAGCTCAGCCTGCGCGCACTGCGCGATGACCAGAGCTACTGCGTGATCTGGTTCGGCTCAGAGGCCGGGCCCCTGCGCACCACGCGCCAGTTGATGCCCGCCATGCGCGGCAACATCGACGCCACCATCCGCGAGCTGGACAGCATCAAGAAGGGTGCCGCGACAGGAGACCGCAAGCACGGCACGCTGCGCGGCAACACCAATCTGCACGGTGGCATCCACCGTGCATTCAAGGTGTACCAGAAGGGCCTGGTCAAGGATTATGAGTACGTGACGCCCGATACCTTCTTCACCGGTGCCGACACCGTGTTCGTGCTCTCGGACGGCGACCCTACCTGGGACGACTGGCCGGTGAACGACAAGCGCGACAAGATTGATCAGACCGGCGACCCGGAAAGCCGCACCCGCCACGCCGACATGGAGGTGCTGATGTTCCCCGGCCCCTATGGCTACATGGTCGAGAACACCTACCTGCCGGACGACGTGCGCAGGCTGAACCTCTTCCGCCGCTGCGAGATTCACTGCATTGGCATCGGCGAGGCTTCGCACAGCCTGCTGTACGCAATTGCAAGGCAGGGCGACGGCGTCGTCAAAATGGTCGGCGCCGGCAACTGACGGCGCATCAGCGTCGAAAAAGGGGCGGACTTCCGCCCCTTTTTCTGTCGGAACCGGGCCCTTGAAGGTACCCACTTAATGGCACAATGGGCCGCCTGCCTGGGCCAATGACAAGGGAGCTGTATGCGCATCTTTGAACCGCACATCCACATGGTAAGCCGCGTCACCGACGACTACGAAAAGATGGCCGCCGCAGGCATCACGCACTGCACAGAGCCGCAGTTCTGGCTTGGCCAGCCGCGCACCAGCGTCGGCACGTTCATTGACTACTTTCACCACATCACCGAGTACGAAGTTGCCCGTGCGGCGGATTACGGCATCAAGCACTTCTGCACGATCGGCTTGAACCCGAAAGAAGCCAACGACGACCGCGTAAACAAAGACGTGATGGCGATTCTGCCGCAGTGGGTGAAGCACCCGATGTGCCTGGCGATCGGCGAAATCGGCCTCGACAGCCACACCGAGACGGAAGAAGAGTACCTGCGCCAGCAGCTTGAACTGGCAAAGCAGGTCGGGCTGCCGATCATGGTGCACACGCCGCATCGCGAGAAGTTCAAGGGCACCAGGCGCATCATCGACATCTGCAAAGAAGCGCAGATGGACCCTGAGATGGTGCTGATCGACCACAACAACGAAGAGACCATTCCCATCACCAAGGAGGCGGGCTACTGGGCCGGGCACACGGTGTACCCCGTGACGAAGCTGAGCCCCGAGCGCGCAACCAACATCCTCAAGCGCTTCGGCACCGAAAAGATGATGCTCAACAGCAGCGCCGACTGGGGCCCCAGCGACTGCCTGAACGTGCCGAAGACGGTGGGGGAGCTGCGCCGCAACGGATTTACCGAAGAAGACATCCAGCGCGTGGTGTGGGACAACCCGTTCAACTTCTACGCGCGAAGCGGCAAGCTGGACGAAGAGCGCGCAAGGCTCAAACACACATTCCTGCCAGATAGCGTCGCGGTGTAGAACCCGCAGGGAGCCCCGAGCGCAAGCTCGGGGCCCGGCACGTTAATGCCCCGAGCTCACGCTCGGGGCCCTCTAGTTTGTTCCCAGGCGGGTTGCCTGTCTTACCTGCTGGAGTTTCCGGGCGTACTCGCGCATGTCTTCTACCGTGTCGGATTCGTCCACGATCTCGACGCCCAGCAGTGTCTCGAGCACGTCTTCCAGCGTCACGACGCCCGCGGTCCCGCCGTATTCGTCCACTACCAGCAGCATGTGCTCGCGCTTGCCAAGCAGGCGCTGCAGTGCCGATGACACCGGGGCCGAGGCCGGGATCGCCTCCAGCGGCTTGGCAAGCTCGCCGAAGGTTATGGCAAGCTCGTCGTCGCGAAGGCTGTCCAGGATGCGCACACGGTGAATCACGCCGACGACGTTGTCGATGTTGCCGTCGCGCGTCACCGGCAGGCGCGCAAACGGCGTTTCACGCTCTGAGCGGGCAAAGTCGCCCAGGGTCTGGCCTGCCTCGACCGACTCGACAGCCGGGCGCGGCGTCATGATGTCGGAAACCTGGATCTCACGCAGCGCCAGCAGGTTGCGGATGGCCCGCGATTCCTCGGCGGAGAGTTGCCCGCCGGCGCGGCCCATGTCGGCCAGCGCGGCAATTTCGTCGCGGCTGACGTGCAGAAACACCTTTCCGCCGCCCATCAGGCGGGCGGATTTCTCTGCCACCCAAACGACAGGAAACAGCAGAAACACCATGGCCTGGATGGTCCGCGCCGAAAACCCCACCAGCTTCTGCGCATACTTGGTGCCCAGCGTCTTGGGCATGATCTCGGTCAGGAACAAAATCGCCAGCGTCATCACTGCGCTTGCCAGTGCCAGCCACTTGTCGCCCCAGATCGCCACAACCTGCGCGCCGACGCCTGCCGCACCCGCCGTGTGGCCGATCGTGTTGCAGGTGAGGATTGCCGCCAGCGCACGGTCAGGCGATGACTTGTAGCCCTGCATGACAACAGCCGCGCGGCTGCCCTTTTCGACCAGCGCCGAGACATATCCCGGCCCGACAGACAGCAGCGATGCTTCCAGAAGGCTGCATATGAACGAAACGACCAGCGCGGTTGCAGCGTAGAGTACCAGCAGTTCCATCAAGGTATCCGAATGGCACAAACGCCAAGCCGGGCCGTGACATCTCCCGGCCCCGCCCCGGCACTTTACATCGGCTGGGCCGGTCACGCCCCGAATTCACAGGCGGGGCAACCCGTTGTTAGCCGTGGCACCCGGTTGCGCGGTTGCGCGGAATTTCTACACTTTCGCGCCCGCACTAGCGCGGGTTGGTCAATCGTGAGGATTGTATGGCTCATTCAGCACAGGCTCGCAAGCGCAACCGCCAGAACCAGAAGACGCGTGCGCACAACCGCACCGTGAAGTCCGACTTGCGCGCGTTTATCAAGCGCTACCGCAAAGCCGTAGAAACCAAGGCGGCCGACGCCCCGGAAGTCCTCAAGAAGGTCGAAAGCAAGCTCGACAAGGCGGCCAAGCGCAACATCATACCCACGCGGCGCGCGAACCGGCTCAAGGGCCGGCTGAAGAAAGTGTCGGCAAGCTAGCATGCAAGGCTGCATCTCAACGGCACGAGGATTCGCCTGCGCGGTCCTCGTGCTTTTCATTTTTGTGGTCCTGCCTGGCTGCTCGCCTGCTCCGGCGCTCGCAGACGAGGCCGAGCCCGCTTTGCGCGCCATGCGCGCCGGCGATGCCAATGCCTTGCTCAATGCGCTGGGTAAGGGCGACGATCTTCTTGCGCGCGCCCAACAGCTTCATGAACGGCTTGACCCGGACGCCTGGCAGGTGGCGCTGGGAGTCGTCAACCGCGAGCTTGACCTGAAAGGCGCTGTCGCCGCCCTGCGTGATTCGAACGCTGACCAGCTTCGCCGCGCCATCGGCTGCCGGGTTGAGACGCTTCGCGCTGACATCCTGCATGCCACGCACAGCGTCTCGACAACGCGCGCAGCCGGCAACAACTACTTCGCGGCAGCGCCCCAGGCGCTTGCGGCTTTCGACGGATGGCAGATCCCGCCGTTGCCTCAAGGTGCGCTGGCCTATCACGCTTCGGCGCTGGCTGAGCTGCAGGGGCGCAGGGTACGGATTCACTTCGGCCGCGATGCTCGCGGCTTGACCGACCTGCGGGCCGCAACCGACCTTGCGGGCCTGCCTATGCGAATCAACGCAATTGCGCGCGCCGGCGATCCGATAGAGTTGTTGCCGCCGCCATTGAAGGCGTTGGACTGCGGGTGGCTAGAACAGCCGATGTTTCTGGAAGCCTCGCTGCGGCTGGTGCGCGATGACGGCATGCTGGCATTCGGGCGAGTCGTGCGTCACGAGGGCGCGTGGGCGCTGCTTGAGAAGTCGCAAGGCGGTGTGCAGGAGCGACTGGAGCGGCTGCGGGATGAGCGGTTGCTGCGCATCCAGCAGGCTTGCGACAACCACTTGTTGCGGCGCGCGGAGTGGCCGCAGCATGCGCGGCTGCTGCCCCTTCGGCCGGCAGACTGGGCCGACCCGGTTCCTGGCCGGGGCTGGCAGCAGGTAGAAAGCGACGAGCGCGGATTTGAGCTGATGCAGCCGCGCGAGGCAGGCGAGATTGCCGTGGCGGCGCTGCACGCTGGCCCCCAGGGCCGTCGGGCGGTGACTCGCGCAGGTGAACTGCGGTGGGTGCCATGAGTCAAAAAAGGCGTGCCCCGCAGGCCACACATATAGGCTATACTATGGGTTTAAGCCGCCTTGGCGGGAACGATGCCCCGAGACCTGGGAAAAGCTGGACGCAAAGACCTCACCGGCAAGTTGCCGGGCGAGGATGGTGAGTGCGTCTCCGGGATCGTCCAGTTCCTTGAAAGCTCCGGCCTGCTGGCTTCGCCCAAGCCGGGCAGCTACAGCGACAACGGCCACGGCAACGGCCATCGCCGCGATACCGAGGCACCCGGCCGCGCGCCCGGCAACGGCGCGCCACGAAAGGGCCGCAACGACAGCGCGCCTGAGTCATTGCGCGCCGACGCAGCCGACACGTTGTTTGACCCGCCGCTTGAGGTCGCCGAGCTTGGCGACGACTTGTTACTTTCACCCGACCCGCTGGATAACGGCGACGAGAGCCCTGAGCCGGATTCATCGCTGGTCAAGGAACTGTACAACGTACCCGACATCACCTCGCCGGAGCTTGACGGCATTGACCTCGAGGACGAA
This sequence comes from uncultured Planctomycetaceae bacterium, assembly GCA_964652605.1. Lineage (GTDB taxonomy): Bacteria > Planctomycetota > UBA8742 > UBA2392 > UBA2392 > JADJRK01. The sequence continues at coordinate 28,026 of CAZZBH010000020.1, read as the reverse complement.
ACCGACACCGCGCCCCCGCACAGGCGCCGCGGCATGCCCACACTGAAGCCCGAGCCGCACGAGATGCCGCCGTCGCAGGATACGGGGGTGCTCGAAATGGACGTCGCGCACCTGCGGCAAGACCAGCGGCTCAGCAGCCGCGATCTGGGCGCGGACGAAGACTCCGTGATTCAGACGGCGGGCGACGAAGACCGCGAAACCGCCAAACTCAAGCCCCGCAGCGACCGCGACCCGCGCTGGCAGCCGACCGGGCCCACCGTCCGCGATACGGTGAACTTTTACAACCAGACCCAGAATCTCGGGTCCACTCGCGGTCCTGCCAACCCGCTGCGCCCGCCCGGGCGTGACGAATCAGCAGAGCTCGCGCCGGAAGCGGAAGATCGCACCGAGCCGCCAACCGCGCGCCAGCCGCAGGGCGACGACGACAACCTCGCGCCGCTGGCACCCGAGGAAGAGCCGCAACTTCCCGAGGCGGCCGACGCGCTGGGTCGCGACACCGACAAGTTTTTTGAAAGTGACCGCCGCCCGCCCGCGCTGGCCAGCGATTCGACGCTGGGCGACCTGCAACTGGCTGACGTCGGCCCACCGCCTTCAAGCGGCTTGCCCAGCGACACGGCGATGGACCTCAGCTCGGCGCAACTGCCCCGCGATACCGCGCGCACCGACAAGTCCGAAGGCCTTTTCACCGAGCCGCTGCCGCCACCCCGCCAGGTGGCTGGCGATTTTACTCGCGACCGCGACGCAAGCCCGGCAGCGCGCATCGTGCCCGAGATGGCCGATGCGCCAAGCCGCACCGGCAAAATCACCGAGAAAGTCGGCAAAGCCGCCCCCATCGACGTGCCCGGCATGAAGGACGCGTCGCTGCCTGAAACGGCGCCGCTGCCGCCCCGCACCCCGGCCCGCGCGCCGAACGAAAGGCCGACAGCCCGCCTGCCCGAGGAGTCAGGCGTGCAGCGCGTCACCGACGCGCTGGCCCGCCGCATCCGGGAAGAGCGCGACGAGACACTGCGTCTGATCCAGCAGGCTGAGGATGTGGCATCCCGGTTGCGTGCCGCGGGCGACGCATCGCGGCGGCAGTTGCAGTCGGACAGCGGCAGCCTGCCCGCGACGCCGGCGCCGCCCAAGCCTGCCCCTGCCCCGCCCGCGCCGTCAGCCAAGGCGGCACAGGTTGGCGAAAACGAGCGGCCCACCGCGCGTCAGGCAACGCGCGACGAGTTCGACACCAGCCTGCTGCCCGGGCCCGACAAGCCCACATCCGCCGATACGCTGCGCAGCGCGCCGGTGCCGCCCCCGATGCCCGAGTCACGCCGCACGACACGCCGCCGTGTGCCAACCAGCGCGATCGGAGAGGTGGTCGAAGAGATCAGCCGGCGCATGGCGCACGGGCCGGTCTCGCTGGGCGAAGTCATGCGCGAGGCATCGCGACGGTCTGAGTCTGTGTACGCAGACGCGGTCACCGAAAAGCTGCCCCCAGAGCCGGAGCCTGACATCGATCCGCTGGTCGCCGCGGCGTCTGCCCTGCGCGAATCCATTGAGGAAGAGTGGAGCGAAGACCGCAGCCAAGGCCTGGAAGCCGACACGCCGTCTCGTGCAGCAGCCGGCCCGCTAAGCACGCTTCTGGCGACCATACAGCAGGAGGTTGACTACCCGGCGCCGGCAGGCGAGATATGGATTCGCGAGCCGGTAGCACACGGGGTCGCGGTCAGGCAGGAGACGCTGTGGACGACAATGGCGGTGATCGGGGTGGTGATGGTGGGCATGGCTGGGGCGTTCAGCTATGTGCTCTTCCGTGTCTTCTCGTCCTGACGACGCTGCTTGCCGCCGCGCTACCGGCGCAGACTGACCCCGAAATGGACGAGCAACGCGCCCGCGTTGCACGCAATGAATCCGAAATCGACAGCCTGCGCCAGCGCGTCGCTGAGCTGGAGGCTCGCACCGCCGACGCCGAACTGCGGCGCGAGGCGCTGGTCAACCTCTATGGCGACATCGGCTTTCGCTATCACCAGCTTTTTGAAAGCGGCACCGAGACGTTCAACCGCCCCGAGTTCCGGCTTCACCTGGGCGTGTACGGCACGGCTTTCAACCTGGCGGACCAGCGCATCCGCTACGACCTGCGCCTGACTACTGCCGCGATTGACGCGACCGGCAAGCCGGTGCCGACACTGGCGTGGCTGCCGCTGCCTGGCTACGGCACATTGCCGACGCTGGCGGTGGATCGGTTCCTGATCGAGTACGGGCTCAGTCGCACGCTGTTCGTCACCGCGGGCCGCTTTCCCAGCGACTATGCGGGGACCGAAATCCTGTTTGACCGCGACTATCACTTTCAGGGGCTCAGCCAGAGCCTGCGCTTTGACCGGTTTTTCGGCGAGTCGATGCGGCGCATCATCCCGCGCCTGGAACTGGTCAGCGTGCAAAGCTACCTGGCGCAGAACAACGTCGGGCTGCCGACGATCGAGACGGAGGTGCCGCCGCTGTATCTCGGTGCGCAGTTGCGCATGGATTTTGCCCCGTTTGAGGATGTTGAACGCAGCCCGGAAGGCCGCCTGCCGCCCGACGTGAACAGCGAGCTGGAGTTCCGCATAGCCGCGGGCATTCACTGGTACGAAGGCGAGGAGCGCTTTGCCGAGGTGCTGGGCCTGGGCTATATCCAGGGCACTACCAACGTGCTGAATTCGTCGAACCAGGTGCAGTCGCAGTTCATGGTCGGCGAGGTGTACGCCGAGGTTGTGGCGTTTCGCTCACGCAGTGCCCGCCTGCGCGGGTGGTTTCACGGCATCTTCAATTTTCACGCTGAGCCGCAGGTCGAGGGCAGAAGCGAGCGCAATGAAGCCGCCTTTGATACCGGCATAAGCTGGGGCATGGAGCGCATGCGCCAGCGCTGGGATTTTCATGTCGCGTTTCGGTACTTTCATATCGAGGCAGACGCGCTGGTGCCCGAGTTCAACAACGAGGCGCGCAACACGAACATCAAAGGTTGGGAGGTCGAAATCGAGGTGCGCATATTCCCCACCGTCTCGGCGTTTGCGCTGTTCGGCAATTCTGAGCGCGAAAACTATGACCTCAACGGCTTTGGCCTGCCAAGTGACGACAACCCCGAGCGCTCAGCCGGCCAGAGCTTTCGCATGCGCTTTGGCTTCTACCTGGAGTTTTGAGCATGGAAGCGCCGGCGACACCCGTCAGCCCGTGGCGGCGCCGCTATGCAGCCTACATGTTTGTGGTCGGCATCGGCGGCAACCTTCTTTTCTACCTTCAGGCCTGGAAGATCTTTGCCAACCGCAGCGCCGGCGACGTCAGTCTGCCCGCGTTCATCGTCGGGCTTTGGGCCGTCACCAGCTGGTTTTTTTACGGCGTGATGCTGCGCGACAAGGTCATACTCGCTGCAAATGCCGTCGCCATTGTTGGGTGCCTGCTGGTCATTGCCGGTTGGGTGCTCTACGGATAAGCAGCAGCAATGTTGCCGGCACGCACAGCAGAGCGATACCGCCGGTACCCGGCTTCGAGCTGCAGGATTCGTTATCGTCCTTGTCGCTGTCGCCGTCAGGCTGAATGTTCAGCCATTGTTCCACCATGGCGTCGGTCACGTCGCCGGACAACCCGGTGAACAGAATCGTGCCGTCGGTGTCGATCGCGTACACGGTAGAAAAGACGGGCACGGTATAGCCGCTGCTGTCAGCCACGCGCGCAATAGCGTAGTTCGCGCTGAAGTTGCTGACGAAGGTCTGAATTTCGCTGTCGTTGTTGGTGTAGTTCGCGCCCAGAACCTGTAACCCATGCGGCCCGTACTTTGATTGCAGCTGGTTGAAGCGCGGCACGGCGCTTTGACAGTGCCCTCAGGTAGCGCCGAACCAGTCGAGTAAGACGACGCGACCGGGCTGAAAGTCTGCAAGCTCGTCCTCGCCGCCGGGCATGTTCCAGGTAGCGAGGAAAGCCTTGTTAGGCGCGGGATCGCCCACACCCTGGGCGTGCAGCACGCCGCAGAACAGGCAGCAGATCAGCAGAGTCCAGCGCATGCAGCTATTAAACCGCAATCTGCGGGCAATGCGCCTGAATTTTCGCCACTTTTCGGCGCTGCCGTGTGCTTGTGTACTGATGGAAGCGGTCATGACACGAGAAGACGCCCTGATCCGGCTGATGAAAGACCACCAGGCCGATGTCTGGCGGTTTCTCCGTCTGCTTGGCTGTGACAGCGCACTGGCCGACGACCTTACGCAGGAGACCTTCCTCTACATCTTCCGCAACCCGATCGACGAAATCTCGCGCGCCGCCACTGCCGCCTACCTGCGCAAAGCCGCACGCAACCTGCTGCTCAACCGCCGTCGCAGGGAGGGCCGAGAACATCCCCTGGATGTACAAGCCGCCGAAGAGGCTTGGATCGCGCTGACGCCAACCGGACAAGGCGACGACCGGCTTGAGGCATTGCAGCAGTGTCTCGAAAAGCTGGCAGAACGCGCCCGCAGTGCACTGGAGTTTAAGTACACGCAGGGCCGCAGCGAGGCTGAGGTGGCGCAGCTGCTGGCAACGTCGCTGGACGCTGCCAAGTCACTGCTGAAACGCACACGCGCACGGTTGCGCGAGTGCGTCGAAAGGCAGGTGAACCCATGAGCGACGCGCACACTCACGCAGAGACTCTGGTCGAGCAAGACCTGCAGGAACTTCTCGGCGGCGAAAAACCGCCTGACCTGATTGACCGCACACTCGCCCGCTTGGCGTCGGGCGAGCGCGCAGTCACCGCGCAGCCGACGCGCAGGCCAGCCGCCCGCCTGTTCACGTTGCGGCGCCTGGCTGAAGCTGCGGTGGTGGTGCTGGCTGTCGGAGTCATTGGCTGGCTGGCCACGCGCCCCCGACCGTTGCCGGAAGCTGTCACGGCTTCGACCGGTGCCGAGTACGCGGTGCACGACAGCCACGTGGTGTTGACGGATGGCTGGCTGCTGCTGACCGAGGGCTCGCCTGAGGTGCGGGTGGGTGCGACGCGGGTGCACGGCTTGACCGGGCGTGCGGTGGTGGGACAGGAAGCTCCGGTCGGCGCGGCGCGCGACGACCTTGCTGTGCAATTCAAACTGTCGGAAACGGAGGTAGCGATGTTCACGAATCCCAGGCGGTGGTTCACCGCAGGTGGCCTTGCGCTGTGTTTGCTGAGCGGCACAGCCATGCTCAACGACCATGAAGTCAGTGCCGAAGAGCCAGCCGAGAAGCCGCCGCAGGAGCAAGTTGAGTCCCCCGCGCCCGAAGAAGTCGCCAAGGTCAAAGAGCGGCTGGGTGCACTGACCTCTGGCGAGCTGCGCGTGATGGCCAAGGGCCAGTGGGGTGGATGGCTGCAACTGGATGCCCGGCAGGTTGCAGCGCTGGGCGCCACGATTGGCGATTCGCTGCAACGGCCAAGTGAAGCCGCGGCCGGCTGGGATCACCAGAACGCGTTCCGCCTGAAAATGAAGCAAGGCGGCGTGATGGAGCTGGCGGTTTATACACACGGCAACCGCGTGGGGATCAAGCTGCCGGGCTGGCAGCGCTGGGTCGATTACGACTGCGACGAAAAGCTGCGCCAGAGCATCTGGCCGACACTGCTGGTTGCAACCGACGGCGCGTACGTAAAGGGGATGGAAGTCAAGCGCAAGTGGGCTGGCGCGGACTCCAAGATCAAAGAGAAGGGCACCGAAATCATCACCGATCAGACGGCATGGGCTTGGCTGTGGGAGCACCATAAGGCCGGTGGAAGATTAGGCGGTGACCTGGATATCCCGGCGATTGACTTTGAACGCGAATTGGTGGTCGCCATGTTCGCCGGCGAGACCTGGAATTCCCGCGGCTATTACGTTTACGAAACGCTGCAAGGGGACACGCAGTGGACGATCCGCGTGGATGAGTACACCTACCAGACCATGAGCATGGACGGCACTGGCGGCGGCGAGAAGGTGACGCCCTACGGCATCTTCGTTCTGCCGCGTGTCGAACAATCCATCGTCGTGGAAGAAAACGTACAGGGCCTGCTGGGCAAACCGCCCCGCTGGTTGCAGGTCGCAGCTCGCATGGCGCTGGCCACTGACCAACCCCAGCCCATGATCGAGTACAAACCCGACCGCACCATCCAGGGCAAGTGGGCCGACGTCAAAGCCGGCGACGGCGCGGAGCTATCGCTCTTCACCACCGCCGTAAACGAGAACCAGTGGAAGAACATCCAGGGCCTGGTGAACGACGCCACCATCGACGGGCTGGAGCCTGACTTCGACACCCAGATCGTCGTGTTGGCCGCGGACCTGATCCTTGACGGCATCGGCAGCCACCGGCTGCAGTTTGTCGGGCGCAATGACACGCGCACGGTTGTGCGCCTGATCGTGCCAACGGTGCAGACCGCCGGTGAGCCGCCCAGGTCGTCGGTGCTGTACTCGCTGTGGGTCCTGCCCAAGCCCAAGGGCGCGCTGGTGATCGAAACGCCGCAGTATCGCCGTATCGATCAGCCGCCCTACTGGAACGAAGAGCACACGCTGAAGTAGCGCGGGAAGCAACGGGCCCCGTCGGGTGTTATCCCACTGAGGCCCTTATGCTTTGACTGCTTGAAAGCGGCGTCCGTTGGACCGTCCGCAAACTCACCGGGTCGCGCAAAGGCGGCGACTATAGCTGGTCGTGGCCGCCCTACGCACAGCCGCCTAACCCACAGCCGATCGAGCCGCACCAGGACCTGCCACCGCAGGACTCGGCGGAAATCCCGCCACGCCCGGAATGACGCTTTCGGTATTGCCACAGTGTGCCCGGGTGACGGACCCAAAACTGCACAACGCAGAGTCGCGGAGACGCGGAGCAGGATCGCAGAGAACAAGCACTGAAACTCATTGCGGTCCGTCGAACCCCTGGCGTGCAGTACAAGCGCAACACCCAAGGTGCGGTCCGTGCGGCGGAGGGTCGGCCCGAACCCGCCAGGCGTGGATGGTTGCTTGTTCTAACCGGTGCGTCGTCGGTTAGCCGTTTGGTTGCTCCATGACGCTGGTGCCCGCAAACTGGGGCACAACCACGCTTTCTTACCCTGTGCAATTCACCGCGGAATTCGTTATCTTGAGGCGGCTGGTATGGCAGGGAACTAGACTTGACACGTCAACGCAGCGGCAAGCCCGGCGGTGAAGAATCGCCCCCCGCACTCTCGCACCTCAACGACAAGGGCGAGGCGCGCATGGTTGACGTCAGCGCCAAAGACACCAGCGTTCGTGCCGCAACCGCCGAAGCCATCATCCGTATGAGCAGCGCCGCGCATGCCGCCGTCGTGCACGGCTCCGGGCCAAAGGGCGAGGTCCTGGGCACCGCGCGCGTGGCCGGCATCCTGGCCGCCAAGCGCACGCCTGAAGCCATCCCCATGTGCCACCCGCTATCACTCAGCAGCGTCGAGGTGACGTTTGAAACCGACGTCGCCCCGGACGCAGCCAGCCGCCCCGGCGTGCGCGTTCTGGCAGAGGTGAAGTGCAAGGGGCCCACCGGGGTTGAAATGGAGGCGCTGCACGCCTGTGCGGTCGCGGCGTTGACGGTGTACGACATGGTCAAGGCGCTGGAAAAGGGCATTGAAATTGAACACATACGCCTGCTGCAGAAGAAGGGCGGCAAGAGCGGAGACTGGAGGAGGTGACGCCGGGTTCAGGCCAGGTGCCATGATCCCGGGGTCGATTGTTTTGCCTGACAACACGGAAATCATTACAACGGCGGAGCGCCTCGAGGCGGTAGTTGACGCGCTGGCCGGTGCGCCGCGTGTTGCGCTGGACGTTGAATCCGACGGCTTTTACAACTACGCCGAGCGGGTCTGCATCGTCACGCTGTCCACCGAATCCACCAACGTCGTGATTGATACGCTCGCGCTGGCCGACGCCGGCGCGGCGCTGGCACGCCTTACAGGGCGCGCCGAAACGCCCCTGCTGATGCATTCAGGCCAGAACGACGTTCTGGCGCTCAAGCGCGATTACGACATCGACTTCGGCCTGGTGCAGGACACCAGCGTCGCGGCCATGCTGCTGGACTTGCCGCAGACCGGCTTGGCGGCGCTGGTTGAGGCCTATCTTGGGTTGTCGCTGGAAAAGGAACTGCAGCGGCATGACTGGTCGCGGCGGCCGATCGAGCTTCAGCATGTGGCCTACTTGATCAACGACACGCGCCACCTGTTTGCGCTTCACGACATCATGCTGGAAGAGATTCGCAAGCACGACCTGCTGGAAGAGTACGAGATCGAGTGCCGCGCCGTGGCCGACGCCGAGCCGCGCGAGCGTGTCTTTGACCCCGAGCGCTTTCGGCGTATCAAGGGCCAGGGTGATCTGACCGAGCGCCAGCGGGGAGTGCTCAAGGCACTCTACGCCTGGCGCAACGAAGCCGCCCGGGCGCTTGACCGCGCGGCCTTCCGCATTGTCGGCGACAGCACGCTGCTGGCGATCGCGCGGCTCGTGCCCGGCGACCTCAAGACACTGGCCGACGCGCGCGGCGTAGGCGATTGGCTGATCGGCGAATACGGCGAGCAGTTGCTGCAGGCTGTGCGCGAGGGGCTAAGCAGCCCGGCTTCAGTGCGCCCGCCCCGTCGCGCGCCGGAAACGCCGACACAGCGGATGGACCCGCGGCAACGCGACGTACTGGGGCGTATCAAGCGCTGGCGCGAGCGCGAAAAGGAGGCACGGGGCGTGGGGCTTCAGGCAGTGCTGCCGACCGCCGTGCTCAAGGACCTTGTGCTGAACCCGCCGCGCGATGAAGCCGAGCTCGCGCAATTGCCGCGCATCGGCCCCGCGCGCGCGGCCCGCTACGGCACCGAGCTGCTGCGCCTGCTGAACGGCAAAGACAGAGCGTAGGGCGGATCCAAGCGGAATTCGAGATTTCCCGGGTTTACCGACCTGCGTTTGCGTTTCACAATTGCGATGACTGCGGCGGGACGCAAGCCCATGAATCGACCATCACATCCTCGGCCCCCGCGTGTGCCCGCGCCGCGCCGCGCGCCCAATATCGCCGCGCCGCCTGCCGCCTGGGGCCCGGCGCCCGACGAATTGCACGAGCCGCCACCGGGCCCGCAACTCCCCATGCGCGCGCCGCCGCCCGCGCCCAAACGGGCCAGCAAGGCACTGATTGCGATTCGCCTGATCGTTGCCGCGGTGGCCGTGCTCGTCGCCGGCGTGGTGGTGATCGTGTGGATGCTGACCAGGGATGCCGGCAACCCGCCGACTGAGCTCGCGCAGACTGCACAGCAGACGCCGCCGCCCGCTGTGCGCCAGCCGCTGCGGCGCGCGCCTTCAAAGTCTGCCACCACTTCGGCCAAGCCGGAGAATCCGTTTCTTGAGTCGATCGGTCCGTGGGTGGCCGTGCTTGAGGTGGACGCCACGCGGCTGCAACAGGCGTTCGATGACCTGACCGTGGCGCACCAGCGCGTAGCGCGTGAGGCAGCGGGCAGGCAGCGCGATGAGCTGTCGGCCATTGACGAAGAGTTGCGCACGCACCGCGACACGCTGGCGCAATCTGACAAGGCGTGGGCTGCCGGCAACGCCGAGCTGCAGCGGTTGCTTGGGGCGCAGGCACCGGAGATTCCATTTGTTCTTGCACACGCCAACGAGGCATCGCTGTCTGCCGCTGCGGCCGAAGCCCGCAATCGCCAGCGCGAGACAGCCGCCGCGTGGGACGCCGCTGAAGAGGCCATTCAAGACCTGATTCGCCGCCGCGCCCAGGGCGGAACGGACGAGACCATGGGGCGCCTGGAAGACCAGATCAATCAGGAGCGACTGCGGCAGCGCGAAGCCCGCGACGCCGAGCGGAAGGTGGCGCGCGAACTTGCCGATCTGCGCAACCAGCTAGGCGCCGTGCGAACCGCGCTTTCAGCCGCCTTTCAGGCGCTGCCGCAAGAGGGCGCGGACGCGACTGAGCTGCGCCAGGCCTGGACGACCGTGCTGGAGAAACGCGACCGCATTGCGCAGGCTGAAGCCGCTGCCGATGACGCGTCGGCACTGGTTGGAACATTGAACTCTGAGCTAGGCGCAGCGCAAAGCGAAGCAGCCGAAAAAGAGCGGGTCTGGAAGGCAGTCCACGACGAGGCCTTGCGCGTCAGCAAGCTCGCAACCGAGGCCGACGAGCGCTACCAGAAAATGCCAACCAGGGCCAATCGCGAACGTGCCGAGGCCCTGATCGCGCAGCGAGACCGGCTGCGCGACCAGGACCGCGCGGCCAAGGATGACATGCACGCCGCGCGCCGCGCGGTAACCGACCTGCAACGCCGCCTACGCCAATCAGAAAAGGACGCCGAAGCCGCAGCCGCTAGCCACGAGGCGCTGGCGACTGAGGCTGCCGGCGTGGTCGCCGCCGCCAACAAGCGCATCGAAGCCGTCGCAGCCAGGCTCATGCCCACAGAGGAAAGCCGACTGAAGCAACTGGCCGACGCGCGCGAAGCCATGGCCGTCGCCGACGAACAGCGCGCGGCTGCCCGCGGGATGATGGCGCCGCTGCAATCGCGGCGCGAGCAGGTCGAGAACCGCATGCGCGAATACAGCGATCACGTGCGCGACATGGAAAGTTTCATGATCGCAAGCATCAAGGCGCCGCTGGGCAAGGACGTATCGGCGCTTGCGGAGATGATGAAGGCGCACGCAGATGCGGGCGCAATCACCGATCGCAAGATCGCGGAGGTCAGCCAGCGCGCCGAAGACGTGCAGTCGCGCGTGTACTTCGCCGGCGCGACACTCGACGCTGCAGTCCTCTCCGCCGAGATGAAGCTGGCCATGGCACCTGAGCTGGAGGCCTGGCGCGGCGCCGCGCGTAACGTCACCCGCGTGATGGAAGAGATACGCACCGCCGCCGCGCCCACACCCGTACAGCCCGAACCGCGCTGACCATACCGTGAATCGCAGCGCCGCCGCGCTATAAGCAAGCCATGCTGAAGATTCTGGCGCCGGCCAAGATCAACTGGTTCCTTGAAATTGTGCGCAAGCGCGACGATGGCTTTCATGAGATCGACACGGTCATGCAGTCGATCAACCTGTTCGACGAGATCACGGTTGAAGACGCACCCGCGCTGAGCCTCCATTGCAGCATCGACCTCGGGCCCGTCGAGCACAACCTGGCCTTCAAAGCCGCTGCGCTGTTGCAATCCACGCACGCGCCAAGCCGTGGCGCGCGCATCACGCTTTCCAAGCACATCCCGCACGGCGCGGGCCTCGGCGGCGGCAGCAGCGACGCGGCTGCCACGCTGGTCGCGCTAAACCGGTTGTGGGACCTGCGGCTTGAGCCGGGCACATTGCGCGAGTTAGCCGCACGCATCGGAAGCGATTGCGCCTTCTTTGTCGAGGGCGGCATGGCGCGCTGCACCGGGCGCGGCGAGATCGTACAGCCGCTGCCGGATGCAGCCGACATTGACCTGGTGATTCTGTACCCGGACGAGGTCTGCCCGACCGGCCCGGTCTATGCCGATGCCGGTAGTCACTTGACGGGCGAGCGCAACGACTGTTACTTTTTTCATGTTGCTGGGGACGTGTCGAATCGCACCGAGCTGGCTTCACGAATTTTTAATCGACTACAGCCATCGGCGCTGCGGGTCAGCGCGCGATTGTTGCAAGCCTGGGGGCAGACTGCGACTGAGCGTGGCGTGCTGGCGCGATTCGTCAGCGGGTCGGGCTCGTCGATTGCGTTTCTGATGCCGGACGAGCAATCGGCAAATGTGCTGGCCGCAGCCTTGCGCGATCGCGGCCTGGGGCAGGCCTTTGCGGCAAGAACTCTGCCGCGCGGAGTTGTCTGGGGGTAGGCCGATGCAGGACATCGAGGTCACGGAAGTCCGCGTGAAGCTGACATCAGACAACGATGACAAACTGCTGGGGTACTGCAGCGTCACCTTGAACAACGCCTTTGTCGTGAAAGACCTGAAGATCATCCAGGGTGACAACTCGCCGTTCATCGCGATGCCGTCGCGCAAAATCACCGACAAGTGCCCCTCCTGCGGCTACAAGAACCACCTGCGCGCGCGCTATTGCAACGAGTGCGGCAAGGAGTTGCCAACCAATCGCGCCGACACGGACGCACGCGGGCGCGCGAAGTTGCACTTCGATCTCGTGCACCCCATCCGCAGCGAGGTTCGCGACTACGTGCACCGCAAGATCGTCGAGGCTTATCAGGCTGAGCTCGCGCGCGTGCGCGCGGGCGGTGCCCCCCGCGACGACGAATAGTTTCTCAGCGCGCCCAGATGCCACGCCCCGCCGCACGGGCCCGATCGCGCAAAACTGCAAAACGCCGCGCGTGCAGCGTGTTGGGCGCGATCGTCATCGTGTCGGCCCAGCCTTCAGCCAGCAGTCTCTCGTTCAACATGCTGCCATCGGGCAGGTAGAGATATGCCAGTGTGCGGCCGTAGCGGTCGCGCAGCTCGGCATCGTGCTCAAGGCGCACTTGCGGGTTCTCCTGCAGCAGGTCATGCACGAACATGGTCGCGCGCCAGCCGTCGCCGGCCGGGTCAACGCGATGGCGGCCAAGCTCGGCGGTGTTGACGCCGATCAGGCGCACGCGCTCGCCGCCTGCCAACTCAAGCGTGTCACCGTCGATCACTCGACGCACCACGACGTGCCCGGGCAGCGTGCGCGCCGGTACATCCAGCAGCAGTTGCGGCCGCGCGATCGTCGCGCCGGGCGTGGCTGCTTCGTTGGCTGGGCCTGCGGGTGCCGAAAGGCCCCGGCCAACGGCAATCAGCAGCACCACGACGCCGATCAGCACCGTGGCCGCCAGCGTTGCTCGTTGCGCGCGACGATTCATGGCTACAGTATATGTCCCGATGCGACACGCAGACCGGCAACTCAGTGCGGCAGTTCATCGACTTCGGCTTGGGCCGCTGGATTATGCCCTGGCTGTGCCGGGCATGGTGTTTGGCAGCTATCTCCTGCCGATGGTTATCCTGGCGCTGGGCATCTGGCTGGGCTGGCGCTTTGCCGCGGTTGCCACAATGAGCGCACTGACCACGCTGGCGATCACCGGCCCGATGAAGCACTGGATCAACCGCCAACGGCCCGAGCCGCTGCATGCGCCGCGCGCGTTGAAGCTGCGCAAGCTGGTCAACAACCCGGCGTTTCCCAGCGGCGACAGCGCGCAGGCGGGCAGCCTGGTGGTGCTGCTGCTTTTGCTTGGCCCGGCGGCCTGGCCCGCGTCGGCTGTCTGGCTGACGCTGATTCCTGCGTGCATGTTCAGCCGTGTGTACTTCGGCGCGCACTGGTGGGGCGACACGGTCGCCGGCGTCTTGATCGGCGTGTTTGTTGCTGCGGTGTACGCGCAGTGGTTTGGCTCGTTCGTGTGAGCCGGCTCAGACCTGCGCCTCGATGTAATCGCGCAAGGCCTGATGGTCCTTCTGGATGGCCTTGCGGAACATGCCCTTGAACAACCATCCAAACAGCGCGCCGACACAGCCCATGCCGGTGATGTCGCCTTGCAGGTTCATCACGGTCCGGCCGTCATGCTGCTCGAAATCGTAGCGAAAGCGGTACTCGCCGCGGCCGCTGCTGCCCTGCTTGCCGTCCACGTACAGCTCGATGTGTCGGCCTGGCTCAAATGCCGTCACCTCAAAGATCTCGACAGCCTCCTTGCCGAACATCTTTCGTGTTTCGCGCCATTTTGTGCCGACGCCGTAGGCGCCCTCAGTCAGCAGCTTCATGCTGACGAGGTTCGGCATCCATTTGTCGGCAGCTTCAACATCTGTAACTGCCGCGAACACCTTCTCAGCGGGCGCGTTGAACTCTTCCCGAATAGAGATCTTCATGGTCACCCCCGCAGAAGTGTACGCGTGTACGCGCATGAGCGGGAGCCGATTTCGTTGACAGATCTTGCTTACTCGTACACCGCCGGGCGCATGTCGATGTGCTCGCGATCCTCCCCTCGCTTCTCCAGGATCGCCAGCAACTCTTTGCCATTGAAGGTCACATCGATCTTCGCGCCGTTTCGCACCACGGTCCACGTTGTGTTGTCTTTGGTGAAGCTGGCTTGCAGCAGGAAGTGAAGGCCTCTTCCTGTCAACGGTTCACCGTCCACCGCCACGACGATGTCATTGGAGCGCAAACCCATGCCCTCAACCTTGCCGCCGGGCACCAGCCCGATGACTCGGATTGCGTTGTATTCTTTGGCTTCCAGGCGGACTTCCGTGTCGCCCGAGACGCGCAAGCGCATTTCCCCTTCTTGGGTGTCGATCAGCCACTCGCCGGCTGGCATGCCGCGCAGCTCGGTGCGCTTCTTGATTTCCTCGACCCCGCGGCGGTTTCCGCCATCGGGCGTGGTCAGCATAAGGCGCCGCACCTGTGCCGGGTCGTCAATCAGCAGCGTCAGCGTGTACAGCGCCGGCACGGGGCAGGTCTGGGTGTTGGCGCCGGCAGCGACTTCAAAGGTCCATTCGGCAACTGTGTGGTGGTGGCGGAAACTGCTTGAGCCCTTGGCGTCGAGGAATGTCAGCGAGAATCGATACGTGCCCGGTGACAGCGGCCCGAATTCTACGCTGTCACTTTCCAGCCCCTGCTGGCCGCTGGTTCGCGGGTCGTCGGGGTGGGCGGTCCGCGAGATGCCCGTCCACGAGGTCTCACTCGTCTTCTGCATCAATTTGCTGTTCAGCTCGCGCCGCAGGGGATGTGTGGTCGCGCCGGGCAGATAGACGGTCAACGTGCACGGCGGATCCATGTCCACGCGCAACTCGTGTGTTGCATCGCGCGGATAGCGCACAACTTTCGTGCCATAACCCTTGACGTTGACCTTGATTTCGTATGTGTAGATGTAGCCCTCGTTCAGCCGGCTTGGGTCATGGCGAAGAATCCAGTAGCTGCCGTCGGGGCGCTTCAGCGTCTCGCCGCCACCGCCGCTGCTACTCGAACCGCCTCGCGGCGACTCACCGCGCAGATAGACATTGAACGTGGCGTCCAGAAGCTCGCCTTGCGGGCTGTACACACGCACCACGACGTAGTCTTCGGCCTTCGGCGCCGGCACTTCCAGCCCGACTTCTTTGAACTCCTCGGCGCCCAGTGTCACGTCGGTCCAAGCCAGCACGCGGTAGTTGTCGGAGAGCACCAGCCGCCAGTTTCCCGCCTCAAGGTCTGTGAACGGCACCTGGTTGCCCCGGTGCAGCGACTCGCGCCGGTCAGAGCCGCGCGCATTGACCGGCGGCTCGGGTGCCGGTTCTTGGATCAGGGTGACATAGAACCAGTTCGAACGCGGGGTGCCCGGCGGGACACTGACAACGCACAGGATGCCGGGTTTGGCCTTCAGTTGCAGGGTGATTTTCTTTTCGTGGCCGAGTTCAGCCTCGACCTCGATCGATTCCGAAACGAACTGCCGATGCTCGCCTGCAGTGGCATGCACGGTGATTGTGCCGGGCTCGACTTCGGTCTTGGTGCTGCCAGGGTGCCAGGACGAGCCATGGCTCCGGTTTGATGAGTAGCGCACACTGATGCCTGCCGTTGCCGGCTGTGAGCCGTCGGGCATGCGCACATCGACGTCGATCGTGCACACCGCTGTGCCGTCAAAGTTGATCGTTGATCCGGGCCGCGCGCGGTAGGCCTGCGATGGTATCGAAAAACGCACGCCCTCAAGCTCGGCGTTCACGCGGTACTCGTAATCGCCCAAGCCGGTCAGTTCATAGCTTCCGTCGGCGCCGGTGGTGGTGTGTGTCTTTCCTTCGTGCTCGAATCGCGCCCTGCGCGCAAACGCGGCCACTGAATCTTCGAGTGTCTCTGCCCTGGCCTGCGTGGGATTGTTCCAGCGCGGCGTGGCGGTGATGCGCACTCCCTCAAGCGGCGTGCCACCTTCCAGCGCAGCCGCCCCGGTGATGCGGCCGTTGCCTTGCTGCGGCAACTCCACGCCCAGTGTGTTCATCCACGCGCCCAGCAGGTCGCCATCCGGCAGCGGTCGTGACTGGGTTACATGGGGTCTTTCCGGTTCCGGTTTGGGTGGCGGCGGCAGGTCAACGGTGGGTTCAACGGCTGAGATGTTCGGCGCGGGGGCGCTGGTCGCGGAGTCGGCACCCAGCAGGTAGCCCATGGCGAAACCGGCTACAAGGGCAACCAGCGCGGTCAATCCCAGATATACGGGTCTCACGGCTATATCTCCAAATCGGAGTGCAGGCAACTTGCTGCGTCAGGACTGTCAACGGTGCGATGGCAGTTTAGCGAACACTGGCGAGCGTTGTAGCCGATTTCAGGCGTTGCAAGGCTCGGCGCCACCAATCCCTTGTGGCGGTTCTCAAGTCGCGAATTGGTATTGGAGGTGCGGCAACTTATACTGCATCGGCTTGGGGACTCCGACTTGCGTGGGCACCGCCCGTTCGGGCTGTCGGAGCGTTGCGTTTTGACTCTTGATCAGCCGGATTGACCGGCTACGTGGGAGAATCGACATGTCGATGCTGCGCTGCTGTACCGCCGTGCTCGTCCTGATTTTATGCTCTGGTGCGCTGGTCGCGCAGGGCTACACCGCTTCAACGATCACCAATTCGTTTGCGACGCACAATATCTCCGCGACCGGCACCATTCTGCCCGGCGGTGCAAACCTGGACGACGACGGCGAGCTGGTGCCGTTTCCGACCGGATTCACCTTTCCCTTCTATGGCGCGGTGTATGACCACGTGCGGGTTGAATCAAACGGCTGGGTCTATTTCGGGCCGGACCAGAACCTCACCCAGGTGCAGCGGCGCGACGCCCCGCTGGTGACACCGAACTCTGTGTTGCCGAACAACTGGATTGCAGGATGCTGGGACGACCTTGACCCGACCGACCCGCTGAGCGGCAAGGTAAAGGTTGAGCGCCTCAGCAGCCCTGACCGATTTGTGATTCACTGGGACGGCATCCCGCACTGGGCACAAGCCGCAACGCAGATGGCGAACTTCGTGATCGTGCTGTTCGCAACCGGCACGATTGAGGTGCACTACAACACGCCGCAGACAATCCCGGGGCCGATGGGCGTCGGCATTGAGAACGCGGGCGGCACAGTGGCTGTGCCGCGTCCGGGCGGATTCGCCACAGTGCCCACAGCCACGGACGCCTTCCGCTGGGACCCGCCGGCGAATTCTCCGCCGGCGATTCTGGTTGAGCGCAATGTCGGCACGACGCCCGTGCCGGTGCTCGCGGCGTCGAACCAACTGGCGCTGATCAACTCAACCGTTGCGCAGCTTGATCTTCGATTCTCGGTTACCGACCTGAATGCGGACACACTGACATTGACCACAACCGTAACCCCCAGCGCAAACATCACCGGATTTGTGAACACCGAATGGAACGCCGGGCCCAGCGCGACACAGCCGGTTACGGCACAACCGTTAAGCGGCAGCTTTCCGACCATCGGCTTGATCAACGTCGTCCTGTCTGCCAGCGATGGCGTGAACGCGGCTGTGACGTATGCGTTCACGATTGAAGTGATTCCGATACCGATGCCGGCTGGCACATACACGGTGGCGGCGGGCAACCCGGGCAGTGCATTTGATTACGCTGACATCGGTGCGTTCTTTGATGAGCTTGAGGATCGAGGCGTGGCTGGCCCGGTAGTGCTTGAAGTGTACGACGACGGCGGCCCGTTTACCTCAGTTGCTTCCTATCAGCTTGGCGGCGATGCCACGGTGATTGATGAAGTGCGCTTTGTGGATGCGACCAACACCATCACAATTCGCGCCGCTGCCGGTGAGTCACCGGTGATCAACGGCTCTGGCGCGTCCAATCCGTTCAGCAGTGCTGCCCTGAGCGGGATTAGTTTGACACAGATGAGCTACGTGACCATCGAAGGCCTTACGCTCGCCGGCGCGCTGAACGCGGGCATCATGGCCTACACCACCGTCACGCAGACCGATGTTCGCATCGCGCGCTGCCGCATTCACAGTGTGTCGGCTGGTGCCGGGATCTTCTTTTACGGCAACGCACCGGCAACGAACAACGTCACGATTGAAAACAACATGATCTGGAATTGCAGCGGCAACGCCGGCAGCAACTGGTTCAGCAGTTGCCTGGGTGTGATCGGTGCGCGCCGTCCGGGGACCGGCTGGATCATCCGGCACAACACGATTGTGCATAATGCCGCGGCGGCGGGCACCAGCGTCTTCTTCCAGAACGGCAACGCGAACCCGTTTGATCGCATTGAGTACAACGTTGTGTACCTGAGTGACCCGACTGCAATCCCGGTATTGCTGCAGGACCTGGCTTCTGCGGCACCCTTGCCCAACGCGGCAGATCGCAACGTGATCTTCATTGGCGGCGGCGCCGTCATGAGCAACAACCCGGCAGTCGCGACATGGGGTGCATGGCAGACAGCCGGCTATGACGCCAACGGGTTGAACGTCGATCCGCTGCTGGTCAGTGTCGCCGGTGCCGGGGCTGACCTTCACCTGCAGAACGTCTCTCCGGCGATTGACCTTGCTGTCGGCTCAAATGCTGCCATTGACATAGACGGGCAGGCGCGGCCGATTGGCGCAGCGCCGGATGCAGGCGCGCACGAGGCCTTCCCGCTGTGCGACATCGAAGTGCACCTCGGTACGGTAAACATCAACGACGGCGGCACGGTCAGTGCCGGCGCCGTCAGCGCAGCTACCGGGGCGCCACTGACATTCTCAATCAGCAATCTTGGCCCGGGCGACTTGTTCCTGACCGGCACCCCGATCGTTGAGCTTGTGCCCGGCGCCAACTGCGGCCCCGGTACGGTTGTGCAGTTGCAGCCGGCGGCGACTGTGATCCCGGCTACCGCGAGCGCGGACTTTGTTGTGTTCATTGAGCCGGTGATGTCCGGCGCGTTCGACTTCACGATCAGCATCGACAACACGGATCCCAACGAGAACCCGTTCAATTTCACAGTAATGGGTAACGCCAACGCGGCAGCTGAGGTGGCGCTGCCCGGCACGTCGGCGTTCACGCTGCAGGCGCCGGGTGTGTACGCACTGGCTGTGGACCCTGCGACCGCGCTTGCAAACGCCGTGCTTGAGCTGACCGACCCTGAGTCCGACGACATCGAGATTCTGAATGTCAGCGTGTCGCCCGGCGCGCTCGCCGGCGTGGCTGCGCCGGTGGTTGCCGCCCCCGCATCAAGCCCCGTCATGCTGACCTGGACCGGCACGGTGGACGGCTCGAACGATCCCGGCGATTACACCTGGGACATCACCTTCCGTGACACGGTGAATCTGACGCAGGGCATGGTCACGGCGATCATTACGCTCAACGACCTGCCGCCGCAACACGCGCCCGCCGATGCCCTCAGCGGCAACGGCACCGTTGCGGCGCCGTATTACGTCGAGTACACGCAAGGCGACTCCGGTGCGATTGCGATTGACCTGGCTGACCTGAGTGACCCCAACACCTCGCAGCTTCTTGCGCTGGGCGCGATCACGCCGGGCGCGGGCACGCCGACGGGAGGCACGGGCTTTCAGTTCACAAACTCCGGCGGCGCGCTGCGGGTCGCGCCCGCGGGCACGCTGGTTCTGGGCGACTTCGGCATGCATGCCTACACCGTGGAAGTCACCGATGGTACGAACACCATCAACATCGAGGTGTCGATCCTGGTGTTCGGCACCACCGGTGCCATCACGTTCAGCACTTCAAGCCCTCTGCCGGCGGGCACCATCAACAAGGCATACAACCGCCCGATCGCCGTGGCCGGCGCAACCGGCGCGGTGAGTTTTTCGCTGGCATCGGGTGCCTTGCCGCTGGGCCTGACGGTCAGCCCCACGGGCGTGATCTCCGGTACGCCGACCGAGGTCGGCAATTCGACGTTTGAACTGCGCGTCGTGGACAGCACCAACGACACAGCCGTTATGCAATACCAGTTGCGGATCAACGAAAGGCCATCTGCAAGCCCCGACGACGGCGGCAGCTGCACCACGCAAGGCAGCAGCGCGTGGTGGTTGCCGGCGCTGATTTCGAGCCTGGCTGTGGTCGCGCTGCGGCGCCGCCGGACGCAAGCCTGAAGCAAAGCGCACCGGGGCGGCAGTTTGCCGTCCCGGTGCTTGCGGCCTACGCGCCAGTGCCTGACTGGTCAAGAACTTCGCGCACTTTGGCCAGCAAGGCTTGCGGGCGGGCCGGTTTTTCAAGAAACGCGGTGCCCGGGTCAAGCACCCCATGGTGCACGATGGCGTTGTCAGTGTAGCCGGACATGTACAGCACTCGTGTTTCAGGGCGCCTGGCTGTGAGCTCGCGCGCGAGCTGCGGGCCGCCCATCCCCGGCATGACCACGTCCGTCAACAGCAGGTGAATCTTGCCATCGTGGCTTGCCGCGAATTGCAGCGCGGCGGCGGGGTCAGCCGCCGTGATGACCTTGTAACCGTTGCCTGTGAGGACGGTTTCGACGAGCTTGCGAACCATCTGGTCATCTTCGACCAGCAGGATGGTCTCGGTGCCGCGCGCGCTGACAGGCAGGGTGCGGGTTGAGCGTGTCTGGGCCGGCAGCTCAACCGCCGGCAGATAGATCTTGAAAGTCGTGCCGCGTCCGGGCTCGCTGTACACCCAGATGTTTCCGCCGCTCTGCCTGGCGATGCCGTACACGGTGGACAACCCCAAACCCGTGCCACGGCCCATTTCTTTGGTAGTGAAAAAGGGCTCAAAGATGCGCCGGCGCGTTTCGGCGTCCATGCCGATGCCGGTGTCGGTGACGGCCAGCAGCACGTGCGGGCCTTCACTGGCGCCAAAGTGTCCTTCAGCGTAGTCGGCGCTGAGTTCGACGTTGTCAGTCTGGATGGTCAGCTTGCCGCCCTGCGGCATGGCATCGCGAGCGTTTACCGCGAGGTTCATGATCACCTGTTCAATCTGCCCCGGGTCCACCTTTACGCGGTCAAGATCAGGGGCCAGGTGTGTCTTGAGGTCAATGTCCTCGCCAATCAGCCGCCGCAGCATTGTGTCCATGCCCGCCACGACCGAGTTCAGGTTCAGCACCTCAGGCTGCAGCACCTGCTTGCGCGAAAACGCGAGTAGTTGCCGGGTAAGCTGGCTTGCCCGGTTTCCGGCATTGCGAATCTCTTCAATCTCGGCGCGGTGGGGCTCGCCCGCCTTGATGCGCATCAGCAGCAGGTCGCCGTAGCCGATGATAACACTCAGCAGGTTGTTGAAGTCATGCGCGATGCCGCCGGCAAGCTGCCCGATCGCCTCCATCTTCTGGGACTGCAGGAGTTGTTCTTCGACACTTCGCAGTTCGGTCGTTCGTTGTTCGACCTGCTGTTCAAGCCGCTGCTTGGCCGCCATCAGCTCCTGCTGCGTAATGCTTCCCTCCGATGCCAGGCGCTCCAGGTTGGCAATCTGTTCCTCCCGCGATGCCAGCGCCTGCGAGCGCTTGAGGCTCTCGCGGAAAAGCCGCTGCCGCTCACGGATGTAGCCGCGCGCCAGCATCGCGCCCGCACCGCCGAACAGCACTCCCAGCAGGCCTGCCACCAGCACAACCTTGCGCACCAGCGCGTCGGTTGCGGCTGCGGACGCAGCCTCCGGCTCTTGCGAGACGACGACCCAGCGATGACTGCCGACCCTGCACGGCGTGGCGCTTGCCAGCATCGGCTCACTGAATAAGGGGTCATCGTAGCGAATGCGCTGCTTGCCGCCGTTCTCGGCTTGAAACGGCGCGGCCTGCGCATACTCGGTGTAGATGCGGGCCTGCAGGTCAAGCCGCGGGTGCGCGGCGACGGTGCCGGTGTGATCAAGCAGAAAGGCATGGCCGTGCTCGCTGACCTCGATTGAATTCAGCGCCGCGACCACTTTGTCCAGGGTGACCTGGTACACCAGCACACCCAGAACTTCGCCGGACTTAGGCTCCATGACCGGCGTGGCCACAGCCACCAGCAGGCGTCGCGGCTCTGCGTGGCGGCGGTACACAGCCGAAACGTAGGTCTGCCAGCCGTTCGACACGCCCTTGTACCAGTCGCGGTCGTCGAAGCGCTTCTTGAGCGACTCCGGAGCCTTTGGATAGTCGGACCACAGCAAGCCTGTCGTGTCAGTTACAAAGGCGCGATCTATGCGCGGGTGGCGCTCGACCAGAGCCTGCAACAACTCCCGGGTGCGGTCTTCGTCATGTTGCTGCATGGCGGCAACCAGAAGCGGCCGCTGCGCGAACGTTCGCGACGAGGCTTCCCAGTGATCGAATTCGGCTTCGACAAGGTGGGCTGCGATGCTGGCTGTGGCTTGCTGGTTGCGTTCAACCCATTCGGTAGCATCAGCCTGATAAAGGTGGAAGGTGACAATTCCAAGGCCCAGCAGGGGCAGTGTGGCCAGCATGATCATAGAGAGGTAGCTCAGCCACGAAATCCGGGGTGCTGGCGGACCACCACTGTTGTCCTTCGAAGAAGACATGCGCGCCCCGGATTTGCCAGTCACATCACTGAATCACAGTCTGGCGCGCTCAAGAGCTGCGTCGAACCGTGCGCGGATTGTAGCCGCCGATCAGCAACACCGAAATCGGAATCTAGGGAGACTCGCATCACCCGACCATCAAAACAGGCCCGAATTACCTGCGCATGTCGATATGCTCGCTAGCTGCCAAGCCACCGGCGCCAACATGCCTCACGAGAAAGAGGAAACCACCAACATAAGTGGCCAAGGTGGGAGACTGGAGGTGGGACAAGGACACTGAATGAGCGGCGAATCAAACACCTCCCATGCCCGCGCTCAAGCCGGATTGGCCACGAGATCGACGCGGAGAACGCTAAGAGGCTCCAACCCAAGCTTTCTTCGCGTACACTTCGCGCCTCCAAGTGTAGCTGTTTGGCCTGCGGCGTTGCTTCCGCCGGGCCAACAGACCTAATCGTGTCGCGCGGGTTGCCAATGGACATAAGCGCGGCCGGGCTGCACCTTCGCAAACAACTCGCCGGGGATGACGAGGCTGAGAATTGCGCCTTCACGCACCACAGTCCAGGTGGCTGATTCCGAATTGGCGGAATCCCTTACCTGCTGGATAAGCGCTTCAACGGACTCGGCGGGGTGGTTGTTCACGCGCATAAGCAGGTCGCCGTCGCGCAGCTCGCTTTGCTTGAGCGGGCTGTCGTCCGGAACCGCGAGCTGCAGGCAGTTGTATGGCCACACCTGCACCGTGATTTCGGTGTCGCCTTGGATGAAGACTGTCGTTTCGCCTTCGGCGGTGCGTAGCGTCCATTCACCCGGGGTGATGTTGCGGATCACCACTCGTTTGGCCAGCGAGCGTCCCTCGACGCGCCTGAACCCGCCCAGGCCATCACCCCGGCGATTCATCACGATGTAGCGCGCGTTGTCCGGGTCAGCAACGTTCAGTGTCAGTGTATGAAGGGTCGGCAGTCGAAGCGTGCGGTGGTTTTCGCCCTCAGCGACCTCAAGCGACCAGAGCGCGACGCTGTCGCCGTCGTAGTGGCTCTGGCCCGGGTCAGCGACCTTGAGGTTGAGCTGATAGCTGCCTGGTTGCAGAGGGCCATAGCGATAGGGATCGCCGTCCAATCCCTCGCTTTCGCGCCGCTTGAAGTCGCGGGTGGACCAGACCTGACCCGTGGAGCGGCCGTCCACGAAGCGATACAGCTCCGCCCGCATGTCCTTCGCGCGCGGGTGTGAGCCAGCCCCTTCGTAGGCAATGGTGAGAAACGTCGGCACCGGCAACCGCAGTTCGACTTCGTGCGTCGCGCCGCTTGCGTAGCGCAGCCACGTGCCGGCATTGCCCTGCCGGCTGGCGCCAATGTGGTAGTACCAGTCGTCGCCCGGCGCTTCCACCGCGGGCGGCACGCGGTGTACCCAGAACGTTCCGTCGCCCTGGCCCAGCACTGTGCGTCTCTCACCACCTCGGCGGTCCCCGTAGATCGTGACGTACAGTCTGACCCCGACGGCAGGCATTCCCTCCGGGTCAAGAACGCGGCACACGATGAAGTCGGCCGCGTTCAGCTCGGGCACTTCCAGGGTCACGTCGGAAGTTCCCGCGCCGATCGTCACGTCGCGCCAGGCCAGCACGACGCTGCCGCAGGTGGCCAGCACCCGGTACGGCCCACGTGACAGGCCGGCGAACACCGCTTTTCCCTGCCGGTCAACTTTGCGGATGATGGTGCGCTCGGGGATTTCGGCTTGTTGCTCGGGCGGGGGGTCGGCTAGCAGCCTGACCACTACGTCTTCCTCGAGATAGGGGTTGCTCCGGCTGCGCAGAATCGTCGGCAGCAGCACCTGACAACTCAATCCGGGCGACAGCTGCAGGTGCACCAGCAGGTGCCTTGGCGGATCACCCTTCTGAAGCGTCACCTCAGCCGGAGCAGAGCGGTACTCGTTGTGATCGCCGGCTGTGACGTGCAAGGTGAAGCGCTGCGGTCTCAGTTGAAACGCGGGATTTGCGCGCCACCACGTCATCTGGTTGCCGCCGCCGGAGCCGGCGAGCAACACGGTTGCGAATGGCGGCTGCGAGCCGTCCGGAAGGCGAATGTCCAGCGTAAGCTCAATCACCCCGGTGGCAATGAAGTCAACGACGGCATCCGGCTGGACCCTGCCGTTGTCGAATCCGCCCGCCGGCTGGCATGCGTATCCATCCGCGACAGCGCTGACAGAGAATTCGTAGTCACCCAGGCCGGCAATCTCATAGCTGCCGTCATCGGCGGTCTGTACCTTTACCGTGGCGGCGTCGCGGAAGGCATGAAAACGCGCGCTGGACTCGATCAACTCGCGAAGATCCCTCTCCGGCTGTGGGGGTGACCGCTGCGCTGTGGGGCGGGATGCAACGGCCGAGACGGTAGCGCCGGCCAGCGGCGTTCCGTCCTCCAGAGTAACGCGGCCAAAGATGCGCCCGTCGCCCCACTCCGGCGCCGTTCGCGGCAAGGTTGCCAGCCACGCGTCAAGCGGGTCACCCGCCGCATCGCGCGCAGCGGCCCCTCGCGGCGCGGAACTTTCAGGCTGCGACCGCGTCGGCGCGCGGGTGTCAGCAGTCGCCGACTGTTCAAGGTCAGAAGAGTAATCCGCGGCAGGCGCACGCGGCGCCGTTGCGTGTCCGCCCAGCAGATAGCCACCGATACCGCCACCAATCAGTGCTGCAACTGCGATCAGGATGGTGTGGATGGGTTTCAAGCTCTCTCCTGGCTACTCTCTAACCGCGGGTGACATCCTTATGTATTCGCGCTCGGTGCTGTGGTCGTTCATGATCTTCTGGGCCTGGCGACCGTTGAAGGTCACCGGCACAGCCGCGCCGTTGCGCAACACGGTCCACGTTGTGGATTCCTGCGTGTAGCTGAACTGGGCCTGCTTGTGCAGGTCGTCCGTGGTCTCGAACTCCTGGCCGTCCACCGCGATCAGCAGGTCGCCGTTGCGCAGCCCGAGCTCATGGATGCGCCCGTTTTCCGTCACGGTCAGCCGAAAGCAGTTGAAGCGCAGCAGGTCCAGGCGCACTTCGCGGTCGCCGCTCACCTGCACGCGCATCTGCCCGTCGGAGGTGTTCACGATCCACTCGCCGGGCGTGAGAAACTCGACCACCGTCCGTTCGCTGATGCGATTCGCCTGCAAACTGATTGACGTGCTCGGCTTGCCATCGGTGCGGCGCAGGCCGATGTAGCGCACCGCCTTGGGGTCGTCGATCAGCAGTGTCAATGTGCACGTCTGCGGGATCGGGCAGGTCTGGGTGACTTCGCCACCGGTAAGTTCAAACTCCCATTCGGCTATCTCGGTGCGCTGATAGAAGCGGCGCTCGCCGGCCGCTGAACCCGAAATGACAAACCGGTACTTGCCGGGCGCCAGCGGGCCGTACTTCAACGGCTCGGATGGCAAGCCTCCGCCCGACGGCCTGGATTGAGGAGAGACACCGGAGAATCCATTTTTCTGCACCAGCGACAACTGCGCGCTCAAACGCTCTTTGAGCGGATGGTCGGCGGCGCCGGGAATCACGACGGTGAGCGTACACGGCGCCGCGTATCGCACCTCAAGCGTGTGGGTGCCGTCGCTGGGATACTCGGCGCGCGTTTCTCCGAACTTGTCGCTGCGAACCGTGATGGTGTACGACCATTTGTCACTGCCCCGCAGCTCAGCGGCGGTGGGGTTGGCGCGCCGCAGCCAATAGCTGCCGTCCTCGGGCCGCAGCACGTTGAATCTGCCGTGACTTCGCAGCCCGGGTGCATGAACCTGCACGTCGGCATCACGGATCGGCGTTCCATCTGGGGCCAGAACGCGCATGGATATGAAGTCGGCGGCGGAGGGCTCGGGCACTTCCAGCGTCTCTTTCAGGAACGCACTGCCGAGGTTGACGTCCTTCCAGGCAAGGATCAGCCCGTCCGCACTGGCGATCAATCGATAGCGGCCCGGGTTCAGGCGCGGAAAGGTCGTGGTCTGACGGCTCCACATTCGCGCATCCGGCGCCTCTTCGCCTTGCACAGTCGTCGGTGGCTCGGGTGGCGGGTCAGTCACCAGGGTTATCTTCAGGTCGTAGCGCCAGGACCCGCCGGCACCTGCCGTGTACACAGCCGGAAACTTGACGTCACAGGAAATGCCGACGCCGCGAGACAACTGCACCGTGCGCTCGAACGGCGATGACTCAAACGTGAGTTCAACCGTCTCAGGCTCAGACGTAAACTCTCTGTCGTCACCGACGGAGATGTCCATCGAGTAGGTGCCCGGTTCCATCTGCAAGGGCTGCCCGCTCGGAGACCAGGAGATTCCCCGCGTGTTATTGCCCCTGCGAAACGTCACGTTGGCCTTTTCGGGCTGTGAGCCATCCGGCATGCGCAAGTCGAGCTTCACGACGCACATCAGTTGAGCCGAGAAGTTGACTTCTGCGTCAGGCCGGATGCGCCCGCTGTAGCCGCCGGCAGATCTTACCTCGTATGCATCAGCCCGCGCGTTCACGCTGTACTCGTAATCGCCCAGCCCCGTGAATTCATAGCGGCCGTCGGCGCCGGTGACGGCTTCGCGCCGCCCGGTGCGCGAGAAGTGGACATACCGCGCGTAGTTTTCAAGGGATTCCCTGATCGACGGGTCTGGCGAGTAGCTCGGCTGCGACCTGCGATTCGGTACGGCTGTGACAGTTACGCCCTCTACCGGCGTGCCCTCCTTCAGCAGCACCTGACCGAAAATCCTGCCGGTGCCTGCATCGGGTACGCTGTCGGCAAACTGGGCAATCCAGGCGTCGAAAACGTCAGCGCCGCCGACATGTTTCGTAGCCTCCACCGGTGCCATATTTTCGATACGCGCCACTTTCTGCGAAACTTGCTGTTGCGGGAGCGGTGCCTCGGCTTCGGGTAGCGGCTCGTCCGTGACGGGTTCCTGCCAGACAATCGGCGGAGAGGCCGCTTGGCCACCGAGCAGGTATCCGCCGACAGCGCCAAAGGCGAGTGCAACAAGCGCGATCAGGATGGTGTGGATGAGTTTCATCGGGCACCTCGGTTGACGCGGCTCGGGGTCGGGCTACCGGTGCTTGGAACTGCAAGATTATGCAAATTGTTGAACGCGCAAGCCACAGTTGCGACGGCAGATTTGGCTACTTGAAAAGTGCCTGGTGGAGTGCCGGAATGGCTTTGGGAATGCTGTCGTCGTCCACCAGCAGGCTTATGTTGATCTTGTTCGCGCCCTGGCTGATCATTTCGACGTTGACGTCGGCGTCGCGCAGCGCCGTGAAAATGCGGGCACCCAAGCCGCGCTGGGCTTTCACGTTCTTGCCGACGATGCAGATGATCGCCTTGTCGCTGACCACGCTTACGCGCCCGTGACTTTCGAGGGCACGCACCGCTTCGTTCAGGTTGCTGACGCCGGAGCACGTCATGCTGACGCTGATTTCCGACGTGCTGATCATGTCGATGTCAATCTTCTCGCGGCCCGGCACGTCGAACACCTTGGCAAGAAAGCCAGGCTGGCCCAGCATCTGCGGGCTTTCGATGGTGATCACCGCCTGGTTTTCCTTGTAGGCGATGCTGGTGACGAGGTTGGGGTTATCGCCGCCTTCTTCGGTGATGACGGTGCCAGGGTGGTCCGGCCGGTTGGTGTTCAGCACCCGCACGGGGATCTTGCGCTTGATGGCGGGCAGCAGGGTGCTGGGGTGAAGCACGCGGCCGCCGTAGTAGGCAAGTTCGCTGGCTTCGGCAAAGCTCATGTAGGGGATGCTGCGGGCGTCCTTGATCAGCCGCGGGTCGGCAGTCATCACGCCGTCGGTGTCGGTCCAGATCTCGCA
>CAZZBH010000019.1:0-40680 GCA_964652605.1 uncultured Planctomycetaceae bacterium | reverse complement strand
GTCCAGAATTCAAGGTGCTTGTTGGGGTAAAGCTGATCTGGCCCCACGAAGTATGCGCCGCGCCGCGGAAACGCGGAATAGCCGACGGCAATGGCCACACCTTTGTCGGGCTGAAGCTCGCGCCCGAAGTGCACGGTCAGCACTTCGCCGTCGTGGGTGAACTTTGCCTTCTTTCCGTCAACCTCGACCTCTGCGATTTTCATTTCGCAGGCGTCAAGTTGCAGGTGCGTTGTCCCTTCGTTGATGGGCGCGACAATCAGCGTGGCGACGCCGCGAATGGCCTTGCGGTCAAACTCGGGGATGATTTCGAGCTTGATGTGGCGCACGTCAACCTCGCGGTCGCGGCACCACTTGGGCGGTGTGCCCTTCTTCATGAAGGGCTTCCAGGTCGGCTTTGCGTCCAGGTACTCCGCGCCGGCGCCGGCGAAGAATCGTGAAAACTCGGTCATGGAAAAGTTCATGGCGATTTGGCTCCGGTCAGCGTCTAATCCGTATTTATAGGCGGATGGGCAGTCGTCAACGGCGCTGCTGGTTGAACACGTCGCAACCGAGGAAGTGCGAACTGCGGTTTGGTTCGGTTTGCTCTGTTCCCGGCGGCTCGGCTTTCAAACCGGCTGTGGACAAAGGACACGTCATGAGAACCAGGATGTTGATGCTGCTCGCGGTGTTTGCCTTGGCGCTTCCCGCGTTCATGCCGGTAGTCGGGCAGGACGTTGCCGACGACAAGAAGCCGGTTGAAGTTGACGAGCAGGCTTTCACCGAACAACAGAAGGCCAACGTCGCGGTACTCGACCGCATTATCGCCATCATTCGGCGCAGCTTCTTTGACCGCAGTTTTCGCGGCCATGACCTGAACCAGTTGCGCGCGCACTGGCTGCAACGAGTCGCCGACGCCAAGCCGGGCGCACCGTTGCACACGGTGCTGCGCGAGATGCTGGGCGGCTTCAAGGTCAGCCACCTGAGCGTGATTGACGGCGAGGCCTACGAAAACCACTTCGCGCCCGAGATGGACAATTCGCTGCGTCGCCAAACCGGACTTGACATCACCGAGCTGCGACCGGGCGAGTACTTCGTGACCGGCATCCTGGAAGGCAGCGCGGCGGACAAAGCCGGCATCAAACGCGGCGACCGGGTGCTGCGCCTGAACGGCGCAGAGCCCGACGAATCAGGATTGCTGTTGGATGCGGGCGGCGACCCCGGCCTGCCAGGCGGGCACCCCCACTATTTTCTGCGCAACCCCGCCGACGGCGCGGACCTGATGGTCGAGGTGCGCCGCGCCGCAGACTCGGAAGAGACACTGAGCTTCACCGTCACGCCATCCGAGATCAACATGATTCGCGCCAGTACCAACAGCGTGACCGTGATCGAGCACGATGGCCGCAAGTTCGGCTATATCCGTTTCTGGCACTTCCTGCACGAGGACATGGCCGTCGCGTTGAGAAAGGCTCTCACCGATGAGTGGGCGCTGTGCGACGGAGTCATCATCGACCTGCGCGGCCGCGGCGGCAGCCCCATTGTGATGAACGCCTGCTTTGTTCCGTTCGGCGCGCCCCCTTCCATGCGCCGCGGACGTGGCCAGCCGCCCATCGAGTTCAACATGCCCAAGTGGGACCGGCCGGTGGTGGCGCTGCAGGACAGCGGCTCGCGCAGCGCGAAAGAGGTCTATGCGCACAACTGGAAGTGGCTGAACATCGGGCCGCTGGTGGGCGAAAGCACGCCGGGCGCAGTTCTGGGAAGCAATTTTTCGCGCCTGCCGGATGGCAGCTACCTGATTTATCCTGCGTCCAATGTGCGTGGCTTGTCGTACGGAAACGTTGAGCTGGAGGGCAACCCCGTTGAGCCGACGCACCCGGTGAAAGATCTGGTCGCGTACGCTGCAGGTGTGGACATGATCAAACAGGCCGGGATCAAGATTCTTTACGACCTGGTAAAGGACAAACCCAAACCCGAGCCGCCCAAGCCCCAAGAGCACGAGGTCAAAGAGGAAGAGTTCTAGCCTTGGCGCATGTGTCGGCATCGGCTAATCTGCCGGCGCAAGGGCAGAAAGGGAGCATCGTGTCGCCGACCGCCGAAGCCTCGCTTGAGCAAGTCCAGCAAAACACCAGCGCGCGCCCTGAGGACCTTACTGTCCATGCAAGCGGCGAGTTGCCCACCGAAGACGAAGTCTCCGGCATGGAGGTGCCTATGCCGCTGTCGGCGCTGCCCGGCGACGAAGGCTACCACATCACCAAAGACCCCCGCGTCAAAGCGGTACAATGGCGCGACCTGGTGCAGGTCTCGCGCTGGCAAGCCTTTGTTGAAGTCACGCTGAGTCTTCCCTGGATCGCGGCGTCGCTTGCCTTCTTCTGGATGGCACAGGCGACCGGCTCGTGGTGGTGGACCGTGCCGGCGCTGGGATGCAGCTTCTACCTGTTTCTTACAGGCCTGCGGCAGACGCACAACGCCTATCATTACGCGGTTGGCGTTTCGCGGCGCGGCTGCGACCTGCTGATGTTCTTTCTTAGTATTGTGATGACCGGCAGCATGCACGCGGTGCAGATCAACCACCTGCACCATCATCGCCACAACCTCACCGACGAAGACGTCGAGGGCTTCACCGCCAAGCTCAAGTGGTGGCAGGCGATGCTGGTTGGGCCGTACTTTCCGTACAAGCTGCACATGTTCGCGCTGCGCACCGGCAAGCCGAACCAGTTGCGCTGGGTGTACGCCGAGCTGATCGGCAACGTTGTCTGGTACGCCATGGCCGCGTGGATCACCTTCGGCCTGGGACAGTGGTGGCTTGGCCTGTTCGTGGCGACCATGTGGCTTGGCCAGTGCGGCACAGGGTTCTTCGCGGTCTGGACCGTGCACCACGACTGCGACGACAAGCACCACATCGCGCGTACCCAGCGGGGGTGGCTGAAGAACTTGATCAGCTACCAGATGTTCCACCACATTGAGCACCACCTGTTTCCCGCGGTGCCCACATGCCACTGGGCCAAGCTCGGCAAGCGCCTCGACGAGGTAGCGCCCGAGCTGCGCGACAAGTGGGTGTACTAGGGTCTCACGCAAAGCGGCGAAGCGCCCCGCTGTAGTCGAGCGGGCGGCGGTACGAAAGAACATTCACAAGTTTTTCCAGGCAAGCAATCCATTCAACACGTCGAGCTCGACGTGTCTGCGGCACTTTGCGGCTTTGCGTGAGACGACCCTGGGGCCGCTGTTCACTTCGTCTCGCGCGCTGTATAAACCTCGCCCGTTCGCGCTATTCTGGATGCTTCCATGGATGCCCAAACGGAAACCAAGACCCAATCTTTGCTTGGTATCAAGAACCTGACGCCCGTCGGCCTGGCTGTTGCCGGCGTGTTTGCGCTGGCCGCGGTGGTCACCGGATTCTGGATTGACCACCAGGCAGAGCTTCGACAACCCGTGCTGTTCTGGTGTTTCATCATCTTCGGCCTGGCGGGCACCATGCTGGGTCTGGGCTTTGGCATGCGCAACGACTCCCACCTCGGGCGCAACGTGCTGGCGTCGTTCGGCGCGCTGCTGGCGTGGCGCTTCAGCTATTTTCCGTTCATGGTGGTGGCGGGGTGGAAGGGCAGCCTGGGCGAAGCCGTCGTGCACGGCGTCACCGGCATCAGTGTGGTGTATCCCTTCTTTCTCTTCTTCCTGTTCGTGCAGAACCTTGGCATTGGCGTGATCGCCTCTGCGGCGGTCGCCAAGCCGATGGGCGAGCCGACGCGCGGCCGGTTTCAGTTTCTGCGCAACCTGGCTCACAACCCGCCGCGCAAGCTGCTGTGGGCGCTGGCTGTGGTGGCTTTGCCGGTGGCGGGCATGGTCAGTTTCAGCACGACGGACGATTTCGTGCCGTTCAACGACGCGCCGTGGCAAGAGCATGTTGAGCCACCGCAGATCCATAACCCTGAGGTCAATCCCTACTCGGTGATTATCAAGGAACACGAGCTTTCGGTTCCTGCCTGGATACTTGCGGTAAACGCGCTGGTGACGTACCCGCTCGTGCCGGAGTCGCCATGGGGCGAAGCCATGAAGGGCACACTCGAGGCCCTGGCGCTGGAAAACCCCCAAGCCACCACGCGCGACCGCATTGACGAACACTACCTTGCGTACATGGCTGCCCATCGCCGACTGCACCCGGAGAACTCGTGACCCGCGTGATGGTGCTTGGTGGCAGCGGCGTGATCGGCCGGCGCATCCTGCGGCTGCTGCGGCAGACGTTGCCGGACGCCGAGCTGCTTTGCGCCGGGCGCCGCGAGGTGTTCCTGGAAGGTGTTCGCTTTGTCGCGCTGGACATCCGCGCTCCGCGCCCGGAAGCGCTGTCCGGCGTGGACGTGCTGATCAACTGCGTAGGCCCCTTTCTCTATAGTGCCGACCCGCTTCTGGAACTGTGCGACGAATCCGGCTGCCACTGGATCGACCTTGCCGAAACGCCCGATTTCATGCGCGAAGTGCGCGAGTTCAATCCGCGGAATGTCGCCGCCGTCACCGGCGCATCCACCGTGCCGGCGCTGATCGAGGTATTCGCCCGCCGCTGGCAGGGTCGCGCCGACGTGGCCAGCGTGCGCGCGCAGCTTTCCATTGGCACCGACAACGATGCCTCGGCGACACTGCTCTACAGCATGCTGCTGCCGGTCGGGCAAAGGCGCGCGCAGGGACTTGCCTGGTTCACGCAGGGCTGGCGGCGCGAGCACATCGGCAATCCTCCACGCAGCTACGCAACCTATCCCAGCGGGCTTGAGGACACCGGCGTGAACCTGGGCGACCGCACGGTGCCGCTGCAGTTTGGCTTCGGCTTTGACCGGCCGTTTTACACCGACGCGCTGAAGTTCTTTGCGCCGATCGTCGCCTTTACACCGCGCGGTATGCTTCACTTCGGTGCGCAGGTCGGCGCGACACTCTCACCGCTGTTGCGCGCCTTCGGCACCACAGTCGGCATCATGGCCCTGGATGCAATGGACGCAGCCGGCAAAGTGATCGACGCCGTCGAAATCATTGCACGCAAGAATGGGCTGGATGTGCCATCCTGGCCCAGTGTGTGGGCGACTGAAGCACTTTTGACCCGTCAACCCAGGCCGCAGGGGTCGCTAGCCCTCGCCGACCTGATTACACCCGAACAAGCCACTGCCAAACTAAACAGCGCCGGATTTGAAGTCACCACACTTACGCCCCAGCCTTCTCGCGCCACATGCTAGACGGCGGGTCGAGGCCAGCCCACAAGATGGTGGCTGCTTCATGGCTGGGTTCGGGATATAGCCAGGACGATCAACTTGTCTGGTGACTCAGGCAGCGGTGTCATTTGCACGGTGGTTTCTCCCACTTTCAGGTTTGCCCGCCACTTCATCATGGTGGATGCGACCGTGGCGGTCTGCATGCGGCCGTGTTCTGGGATTGGCGTAGGCGAAGGCTCCACTTTGCCCTCCGGTGCGTAGGCGAAGCTGATGTCCAGTGCCGTACTCTCGCCAACCTTGCCAATTTCGATTGCGAGGCGTGTCCCCGTAATCATCGTGCCGACAACCGGGTCGTAAGCAGCAACGCCGGTGGCTGTGTTGGTGTCAAATGAACGCACGTAGTTGCGCATCACCAGCGACGCATCCGACACGAGCGCGTCCTCAAGCTGCGACACCCGGCGCGAATACAGCGGCGTTCCCAGCCGCGAAAGCATCGCGGCGTTGGCATCACCCTCCAACAGGTTCGCCAGTCCAAATGTGTCACGCGATACATGCCAGCAGCGGGCCTGCAACGCGACGGTACCAGGAGATTCGACCAGCGGCATGTCGCGAGTTGGCACCGCGTCCTCCCAGCTTGCACAAACCAACGGGCCAACCAGGCTCAGGGTTGCGCCAGTTCTCACCAACCGCTCCAGCGCAGGCGTGAGTTGCGTTGGCGCAAGGTTTACATCCAGATCAGTGGACAAGTGCCTCACTGCGGGCCCCTCCGAAAACAGGTCATACTCGTCATGTGGCCCGGCAAACTCTACGAACCGGGGATATGAACCGGGCACAAGCTCAAGTGGCGTCGTCTCACGCTTCACGAGCAAATCCGCTGGCAGCAGGGCAAAATTGCCGTGCGGGCACCAGGCCGCCGAAACCGACTGCTGAACTGTGGCCGAAATGAGGTAGCGGTCGCCGAACACCCAGGCTTCGCCCGGTTTGAGAACGACGGCACCCTCCTCGTGCGCGTACTCATACTCTGGCTGGCCGAAGACACCGGACATCATCGGCCCGTCAAAGGTGTGCATGGTACGCAGCCGCGAGTCCGCGCGAACGCCGCGCACCAGCAGCGAGCCATCTGGTGCAGGCACGGCCGACAACGCAATTTCATGCCCCTCGTGCATCGGGCGCACGACCGGCTCCGGCACCGAGGCGCTGGTGGCAACGTTCATTTCATAGTCTGCAATGTACTCAAACGACCGGACTGTAGAAACGATTGCCACCTCGCGCGGGGGCACCGTCCGGTTGGCAAGCGGCCATGCGTTCTTGCGCAGCTCACCGGCGCGATCTGCGCTCAGCACGCCGCTTGGCGCGGGTTGCTTGAGTTCAAGCACGCTGAACGTCACACGCCGGGCGTAGTAGTCCCGGAGGCGGTCAAGTATCCATTGCATCCGGGCGTGATCGTCGGAAGTTCCTTCGACGGAAACTCCGGCGCTGTAGTCCTCACGTTCCGCCTCCGTCTCGGGGTGGGAGTGAGGCAAAATTTGGTTGATCAGGTGGTTGACCTTCACGGGCTGATCAACTTCGTTGCGCCAGATTGAGTGCCAGGCCGCGTCGGGAAAGATAACTACCTGGCGTTGCTGCCAATCACTGGAGGATGCATGCAGCATGCGTGGCCGCGGCAACAGGTTGAACGGCCGCACATCTTCGGGCCCGATCAGTGGGATGCCGTCAAACGAATGATAATTGCGCGTCACGCCTGCATCGGCTGCATCAGGCTGTTGCGCGGCCTGTCGTTTAACTTGCGTGCTTGCTGCGGCGAGCAGCGCGATGGCCGCAAGGGCTGACAGCATCACTTTGCGCATGGAACACCTCCATTGGGTTGCGCCCGCATGCTAGCTCGCGCGCCTGCGGGGGCAGCGACCAACGAGAGGTTGGATTGCGAATCGGCGAGTAAGTTTTCGGCGTTGCGGGTCCGGCTCAGGCAAGGTTGTACCAGTTGCCTGACTTGAACTCTTCCTCGAACACCTTGCGGTGGCCCGGGTCTTCAATCTGCGCGGCGGCAGCGGCGGCTTTGCCGTGGAAAACCCTGGCTTCATCCATGTTGCCGGCCAGCGCCCCGGCGCGCGCCATGGCCTCGTAGGCAAAGGCGATATCGTAGTCGTCCATGTGCGGGTCGTGCTGCTCGGTCAACTCCAGGCAGCGGCGGGCGTGGCGCAGCGCCTCGGTGGCGTTGCCCAGCAGGCAGTACACACGGCTGATAAGCCATTCGGCGCGCTGGTGATGCTCCGGCTTGCCGACTTCGTTGTAGTGAAATGCGCTGGCAAACGCGGCGTACAGCATCTTTTCGTTGTCGGCTGCGGTGCGATCAGGCTTCTGCATCAGCGCCCAGGTAACGGCGTTGAGGCTTGGCGCGAAGACACGCTGGGCGGTCTGCGCGGCGGTGCGTCGCGTGTCGCGCTCGTCGCCGCGGTTCGGCCGCTTGGCTGTGATTTTGCCGGAACCCATGCGGCGTAGATTAGGCGCTGGGTGGCCCTGCTGGCAAGGGGTTAAGCGCACGGACGGCTATCAGGCGTCAAGCTTCTTGCGCTGCGGGTCCAGCTCGCGGTCTTCGGCGACTTCGCGCTCGATAAAGCGGATGATGGCTTCTGCCACGTCGGCACCGGTTGCCGTTTCAATGCCCTCGAGCCCGGGGCTGGAGTTCACTTCAAGCACCAGCGGGCCACGACGCGCGCGAATCAAATCCACGCCTGCTACATTCAGGTTCATCGCGCGCGCAGCCGCCAGCGCGACCGCGCGTTCTTTGCGCGAGAGTGTGACGCCCTTGGCTGTGCCGCCTCGGTGCAGGTTGCTGCGGAAATCGCCGGGCGGGGCGGTGCGCTCCATGGCCGCGACGACGTTGCCGCCAACGACGAAGGCGCGAATGTCGCGGCCCTCGGCCTCGGCAATGAATTCCTGCACAAGGAAGTTCGCGTTAAGCTGCTGAAACGCGCTGATCACCGCCTCAGCGGCTTTGTGAGTCGAAGCCAGCACTACGCCCGCGCCCTGACTGCCCTGCAGCAGCTTGATGACCAGGGGCGGGCCGCCGACAAGCTTGATCAGACTGTCCTTCTCCAGCGTGAAATGTGCAAACCCGGTCTTCGGAAGATCGACGTTCTTGCGGCTCAGCAACTGCAGACTGCGAAGCTTGTCGCCGCTTCGCACGACGGCCTGGCTGGCGTTTACGCAGTAGCTGCCGATCATCTCAAACTGCCGCACGATGGCGGCGCCATAACCGGCTTCGCTTCCGCTGGCGACGCGCGGTATGACGGCGTCAAACTTTTCCAGCGGGTGGCCCATGTACATCACTTTGGGGCTGCGCGCAGTGATATCGACGTAGCAGCGCAGGTAATCAACCACGCTGACACGATGCCGCCGACGCTCAGCCGCGTCTTTAAGCCTGCGCGTGGAATAGAGAGTAGGGTTGCGGGAAAGAATACAGATCTTCATGCGGCAAACGCCCGGGACCGATACGCAAGCATAACCAAGTGGCGGCAAATGCCAAACCATGCGGGCTTGAGGACGCCGCCAACCACAAAGGCGAGCCACGAATCGACACGAATCTTCACGAATGGCTCACCGGCGGATGATGCCCATTCGTGGCAATTCGTGGTGATTCGTGGTTTCAGCGGTTCGAAAGGCGGCCCTGAACATCTGAAGCCATGCGGCGCGCCGCCTAATCCTTGTCGTGGAGTACCTTGTCGGCCTCGGCGCCTGCGCCTTTACGGGCCTTGTACTGGCCGCTGTCGTCGCGCTCGTAGGGTACGCGGGCCTCCAGCTTGGCCTGCTTGCCGCGGGCCTGAAGCCTTTCCTGCACGTGCTGCGGCGGGACCCAGTTGCCGAACTCGTCGAACGTGCCCTCAGCGGCCTGCTTTTCCGCCATGGTGACCTTGCGCTTGCGCCGCGCGTCTGCCATGGGCATCTGGCTAAGATCAGCCGGGGCGCGCTCGCCGAGGTCCGTAAAGTTGTCCATGCGCACGGCGCAAAGGTCGCCGCACATGGTGCAAACGTCGCTGTCGTAGTCTTCGCTGGTCTGCCTGAACTTGCGCGCTTCCACCGGGTCGATAGCGCAGGCGAACATGGTCTCCCAGTCCAGCTTCTTGCGCGCCTCCGACATGCGGTCGTTGATGCGCTTGGCGTAGGGTACGCCCTTGGCCAGGTCACCGGACTGCGCGGCAATGCGGGTTGCAATGACGCCCTGCCTGACATCATCCGCGTTGGGCAATCTCAGGTGTTCGGCGGGCGTCACGTAGCACAGCATGTCTGCGCCGGCAGCGCTGCACACCGCGCCACCAATGGCGCCGGTGATGTGGTCGTAGCCGGCCCCGGTGTCGATGGTCAGAGGGCCCAGCACGTAAAACGGCGCGCCGTGGCACAGCTTCTTCTGCAGCGTCACGTTTGCCGCGATCTGGTCAAGCGGCACGTGGCCGGGGCCCTCAATCATCACCTGCACGCCCTTGGCCCAGGCGCGCTTTGTCAGCTCGCCGAGGATCAAGAGTTCTTGTATCTGCGCCGCGTCTGTTGCATCTCCCGTGCCGCCGGGTCTTAAACTGTCGCCAAGGCTGAAGGTCATGTCGTAGCGCGCGGCAATCTCGCACAGCTCGTCATAGAACTCAAACAGCGGGTTCTCGTGGCCGGTCGCGCGCATCCAGGCCGCGTGCACGCTGCCGCCCTTGCTGACGATGCCCACGATGCGCTGACGGCCGTCAACGTATTGGAGGGTCTGGCGCGTGATGCCGCAGTGGACGGTGATGTAGTCAACGCCCTGCTGGCCCTGCTTTTCGATCTCATCCAGCAGGCGGCGCGCGGTGAAATCCTTGAAGCCACGGCCCTGCATGATGTTGTCGGACATCGCGCCGTAGATCGGAACGGTGCCCACCATGACACTGCTGTTGCGAATGACGCTTTGCCGGATGTGGTCAAGGTCCTGATAGCCCGACGAAAGGTCCATCACGCTGTCGCTGCCGAAATCGATCGCGACTTTCAGCTTGGCCAGCTCTTCGTCGAGAGACCCGTGGTCTGAGCTGATGCCGATGTTGGCGTTGACCTTCGTCTTAGTGCGGCGGCCGATCGCGCGCGGGGCAAAGTCGTGGTTGATGTTCTTGGGGATGACAAGGTGGCCCATCGCAATCAACTCGCGCACTTCTTCAGGCGTGAGCTCTTCCTGCTCAGCCACGTAGGCCATCTCGTCGGTTATTTTTCCTGCGCGTGCGGATTGAAGCTGGGTGGGCATGGGAGCATCCTGTGATACGGGTGGCAGAATAGATCACGAGCATCGCATCACCAGTAGGGGGGCGGACGGTCTTGGGTCTTGGGTCTTGGGTGCTGGGTCTTGTAGGCTGGCGGCTGGTTGGGCGGAAGGGATTCCATGAACGGCGTTCAAGTTTTGCTCGGGGCGTTTGATGACGCCCTTGTGCACCCGTTTGAATCATTTGCGGGGGCCACGAAAGGGATTACGCAGGCGGAAGCCGCCTGGCAGCATCCTGCCTACTCGAAAGAGGCGCACGACGAAGGCTTTGGAAAGCCGGGAACAGTGCTCTGGTCCATCAACCACCTTGAATACTACCACCGCTTCTATGCCGAGTTGTTGCGCAATCGGCCAAACGAGAAGCCGGTAGCCGAAATCAGTCTGCCTGGCGAGCTTGGGCTAAAACCCGCGCTGGCCGCGCTGGAGAAATCCAACGCGGGGCTGCGTGCGGAGATCGCAAAGCTCTCCGGCGCTGAACTGGATCAACCCTGTGAGCACGGGAAATCCGTCGCCGAGTTTCTGCATGGCGTCGTGCGACACATTGTCTGGCACTCGGGCCAGATCGCCACGATCCGGCGCCTGCACAGACACCTTTAAACACTAGGGGCGCGGATTGCCCGCGCCCCTTGCTGCTGCGTTTGCGGCTTAGTCGATGATGACGTTACCCGGCACGTCGTTGCCTGCGCCGTCCAGCACGTCAACTGTTGCGCTGGCATCCACGGTGATGTTGGCGCCGCCGCTGCCCTGCGCGTCAATTTCAATGCTGCCCGACGGGCCGCCCGATACTGTGCCAACGCCCGCCGCGCTTCGAATCACGGCCGAGCCGGTGATATCGATCGTGGCCGGTGGCACGCCGAACGATGGCGAGCCGATGTCGATGTCGCCGCCTTCGCCGCCGAAGTCACCGCCACCGGCGAGACTTTCGATGCGGCCGGAGATGGTCATCGCGGTCGTCGCTGCGGTAGCGACTTCGATGTAGCGCGCGGATCCGCCAAAGGCCCCGCTGCCTCCGTTCGATCGCACTACGCCACTGATTTCCAGCAAGGCACCGCTGCCGGAGATTTCAATCCCGCCGCCGCTGCCGCTGAATTGCTGCGCGCCGACGCCTGCGCCCCCGTTCGACTCGAGCGTCCCGGAAATGAACACGTCGCCGCCGGAGATCTCGGTGCCCGGCCGGTTGTTAACCCACAAAAACCCACCCGAGCCGCCAGAACCAAATGCCCCGGTGCAGTTGCCGCCGTTGGCGCGCACGGTGCCGCTAATGCGGATTGTGCCGGCGATGCCATCTTCATCGGCGTCCGCATTGAACTCCACCGCCTCGCCATTACTGACAATGGCTGAGCCGCCGCCGCCGGCCCCGTCGCCGCCGCTGGCCAGCAACGTGCCCGCGAAGCGAATGTCGCCGAAGCCGGTGTAAAATCGCGCCTCACCCCCGCCGCCACCCGTGCCGGTGCCCGCAGTTGTCGAGCCCTGGCCGCCGGACAGATTCAGCGTGCCGCCAGAAATGTCGATGCTGCCTTCGCACTCAAACAGCAGACCGAATCCACCGCTGCGTCCCGGTGACGGGCCGAAGCCGCCGTTGCCCTGCGCCGAATCCCCACCGCGCATGTCGATGTTAAATGAGCCGGAACGGAAAACTTTGCCCAGCCCGGTGCGCACGTACACGCTGCCGCCATTGCCGCCGTTGCCTGTGTCGAGCGCAGCCCCGCCTCGCATGTTCAGCGTGCCGATGATGGTTACATCGTACCATCCACCGTCACCGCGGCTGTACAGTTCTACATAGCCTCCGTCGCCGCCATCGTCATTGTCAGACATGCCACCCGCGAGACTGCCGGAAAGCGTAAGGGCAAGCGACCAGTCAGATGAGCCCTCGCTGTTGGCTGCATTGAATGTCCCGCCGCGACCGCCTTCGCCCGTTGGCCCGCCGGCCACGCCGGCACCGCCGTTAGCGGTCACCGTCGCGGTGACGTTGCCGTCGTTGCCGGCACCCGGCTCGACGTAGATGTAGCCGCCCCAGCCGCCGCTTACGCCGTTGCCGCCGTTGGCGACACAGACCATGGTGGCAGACTCAATGTATGAGCCCAGATTACTCCAGATTCCGATGCCCGTGCTGCCGCCGTCGCCGCCGGTCGCTGATGTAGCTTCGCCGCCGCTGACGTCTGACTGCAGTTGTGCGTTGACCATCGTCGCGTTTCCGGAAAGCTCAACCCATCCGCCGAAACCGCCGGAAGCGCCGTCGCCGCCCCTGGCCTCACCGTCAACCAGAACGTTGACCAACAAAGTGCCCGCGCACCACAGCTGCACACTGCCGCCGGGTCCGCCACTCCCGGAAACACTCGCGCCGCCGTTGCTGGTAGCGTCGAACGCTGCGCCAAAGACGTTGTTGCATTCAATGTACTGATAGCCGCCGGAGCCGCCGTTGCTGCCGTCGCCGCCATCCGCGCTTCCTGTGGCCACGCCCGTCACTTCAGCGCCGACGAAGCCGACTTCGCCGCCGCCGCCACCGTTATCGCCGGTACCACTGCCGCCATTGACCTCATACGGGACATTCAGTGTCAGCGTTGCCCACGATTGCACGTCAAGATCGCCGCCAAAGCCGCCGTGGCCTGCCGAGTTGTCGCCACCGTTGGCGCGCACCCCCCAGGCCATGGTCATGCTCTCGGCGCTGAAGACTTCGACACGACCGCCGGAGCCGCCGGCAATGCCGTTTGCCTGCCACAGGCCCGCCACCAGGACGACGTCACCCTGCCAAGCCTGGATCTCAACATCGCCGCCGTCGCCGGAGCTGCCTGCCAGGTCGATCGTGCCCTGAAGATCCAGCGTGCCGCGCACGACGATGTCGCCCCACTCCGCGTACATGCCCACGCGGCCGCCGTTGGCCACGTTGGACGAGCCACCGCCGCTGATCTCGCCGCCCACGTGAATGGCTGTGCCGGTTGCCGCGTGGCTCACGAGCATGAGCGCCGTGACGCCATCCGGCACAGTCGTAAGTTCAACAGTGCCGTCAATGCGAATCACGCCGTCGGCGCTGAGTGTACGAATCAGTACATTCGGCGGGTCGGCGTCAGTCAGGTCGAGCGTCACGCCCGCGGGCAGGTGAAAGCCGCCGCTGACGACATCGACGTAGATCTCGTTGAGGTTCTGCACCGTGTTTGCCGGGTCAATCAGCAATAGCTCCGACAGCGTGACCACGTTGTCCGCAAGAACCGCCGCCGTCAGGAAGTTGCTCGTGACAGCAGGAGCCGCGCGCCCGTCGTCCACCATCACCGTGCCAGCCGGTGCCGAAATGTCGATGTTACCCCCGGAAGCGGAGCCGTTGCCCGCGGAGGCCGACGTGTTGATCGTGATCGGCATACCCAGAAGCGTCGGGCGCCCCGTGGGGATAGGCGGGAAGGTCTCGGGAATAATCACCGTTCCGCCGCCGCCTTTCTTGCCGTCGTCGTCGTCGTCCGGACAGCCGGCAAGCATCATCGCTGCAACCGCCAGCATCGGAATCAAAACCATCCGCGCGCCGGCGCGAACAAGTAGTCCCTCGGTCATCGAAGTCTCCGGTAGTCTCCACGGCGGGATGGCAACGCCAACCGCCAATCAGTGAGCGGCCAGATAGTGCCCGGAAGGTGTGCAAATCGTCAAGCCCTGCCGGAAGCCAGAATTGCATCGAACGCATAGGAGGCCGGGTAGGCTACCGCGGCGACTGACTTGCGCCGGTACATCGTTCCCATGCAGCTCGGAAGGCGTCAATAGTCGCGAGTTGAAGGTCGAAAAACAGGTTCGATCTTGCTATATGCATTCGGTCCGTATCAGAGGCCGACCCGAAAGGGTCGGCTTCCCGCCCCATTTCCACACCGGTGCGCCGGGCCTTCCGGCCAGGCCTGTGACTCACCCGAGGGGTAGAGGTCACTTAGCTCGACCTATGACCGCACTCAAAGTCAGGAGTGTGGATGCCAAAAGCCAATGCTGGACGTGCTCTACGTTACGGAGATGTCAGGACTTCTGCCCTGCGGTTTGAGTACTCGTGCGCCCGCATTATGGCTTCGTACATGGCGCCGGGGTTGGCTTTGCCTTGGCCGGCTATGTTGAACGCGGT
The DNA here is from genome assembly GCA_964652605.1 of uncultured Planctomycetaceae bacterium. Lineage (GTDB taxonomy): Bacteria > Planctomycetota > UBA8742 > UBA2392 > UBA2392 > JADJRK01. Next base: position 26,162 of record CAZZBH010000019.1, on the reverse strand, counting down.
GCCGTGGTCGGGGGATGTGCGCACTATTGGCAAGCCGAGCGTTACGTTGACGCCCGTGTGAAAAGCCAGCGTTTTTACCGGTATCAGGCCCTGGTCGTGATACATCGCGATCACCACGTCGTAGTCGCCCTGCCGCGCCTGGTGAAACACGCTGTCAGCCGACAGCGGGCCCCTGATGCGCCAACCCTGCTCGGCGAAGGAATTCACAAGCGGCTTGAGCACGCGCCTGTCCTCGTTGCCAAAGCGGCCGTTTTCGCCGGCGTGCGGGTTCAAGCCACATACTGCAATGCGCGGCTGTGCGATGCCGAAGTCACTGATCATGGCGTCATGCGTCACCTGTAGCACGGTGCGCAGGCGCTTGCGGGTGATCAGCCCCGGAACGCGCGCCAGCGGTTCATGGATGGTTGCCAGCGCGACCCGCAACCCACCCCCCACCAGCATCATGACCGGGTGCTTGACGTCGCAGGCGTCGGCGAGCATTTCGGTCTGGCCGGGAAAGGGAAAGTCGGCTGGATCCATTGCTTCTTTGCAGATGGGCCCGGTACACATGGTGTCAGCGAGGCCTTCCGACATGATCTCAACGGCGGCGCCCAGGTAGGTGGCGGCGCGTTCGGCCGCGGCCCCGCTTGGCCTGCCGATGGGCACAGCCGCCTCTTCTTTGAAGCCGCAGTCGAGAAACACCGGGCGCCACGGCTTGCCGGGCGGCGGCATAATGTGCCCCAGCATGATGCCCGGGTTGCCGATGAAGTCATCCACCGGAATGATGTAGTAGGCCTGCATATCGCGCGGGCGCTTGAGCATGCGCGCGAACAGAAACGCATCGCCGATCACCGCCAGCGGCCGGTGGTTCAATACGCGCCGGCGCTTCTTGAGCATCTGCACGGCGCCGTGCACAACCTCGGGGCCGATGCCCGCCGGGTCGCCAGTGGTGACGATCAGCGGCGTCGGAAACTCGATGGTCTCGAGATCGTCGAGATTCACGCGCGCCTCCGTACCAGCCGCTCAAACGACATCAGCGCCAGAAACAGCACGCTCAGCGCGAGCACGGCGGTCCACCACGGCGTGCGCGTTGCCCGGGTTTCGGGCGGCTTGGCAGACAATGTCGCGACAGGCAGATTGTCGTCGATGCCCATGACCACGCCGGATGTCGCCGGCTTGGTTGCGATGTACACGTCGCCGATGCCGCGCTGCAAGCCGTCCACGCTCTCGATGATCTCGGCGGCGCCGGTAGGCAACGCCTCGCGCGCTTTCAGTAGCCCGTCATCGAACTCAAGCTGCAATTCGCCGGATTCGGTCTTGAGGTGGTAGGCGGCGCCGGGCAGCGGGTCGAGCAGCCTCACGCCCTCGGGCGTGGCGTCGCCGACCAGCCGCACATCAGGCTCTTCACGTGGGCGCAGCCAGCGCAGACTGGAGGCAAACAGCGCGGGATAATCGGCCCAGGCAGCCACCTCTCCCAGCGACTCAGGCTCGCCGCCAATTGCCCAGAAGGCCACGCGCCCCTGCCCCCAGGCTTGAAATGCCAGTGCCGGCGGATCGCCGTCTGCAACCAGTTGCAGGGCCACGGCGGCTTCGGCACGCGGAATCGCACGGGCGTACCAGGCGGCGCGCGGCGCCGGCTGCGGAAGTATGTCGCCGAAGATCTGGCGGCCCGCAGGCAGCATGCGCAGCGCAAAGTCCCCTGGCAGGACATCGACCTTTGGCGGCTGGTCTTCAAGCGCCTTCTGCTCTTCTTCGCGTTGCTTTCTTTGCTTCTCTTCTTCCTGCTTCTGCTTGTCGTAGGTCTGGAAGGCGGTTTCGACACTCTGCACGAAGATGGCGTGGGCGTTCTCGGCGGCTGGCCCGTCGGCGGCGATGTAGCGGAATGCATCCTGAGGCGCAAGTTGCTCGATGGCGCGGCGGGCGGCATCGGCCTCAGATCCGCCGCCGTGAAAGCCGTCGCCGATGCCTACCGCGTAGATACTGATTTTCTCGCGCTCGGCGTCGTCCTTGAGGTCGCGCAGCAGCTTGCCGTTGCGCGCGTTGGCTGGGCGATCTGCGCCGTCAGTGAGGATCACGATCAGCTTGACGGCGCTCTGCTCCTGCTTCACTACGTTCAGGGCTTCGTGCACAGCCGCGTAGATGTCGGTATTGTAGCCAAGCTCGGCGTACTCGTGCTCGGTCTTCAGGTCGGTCAGCCGTTTGTTGAGATAGCCGATGTCGAACTTGTCGTAGTTGCGAGGGCGGTCAATCCACTGTGGCTTGAGCGTGAATGTCAGGACTCCTACGCGCGTGTTCTGGGCCTCGCTTTCGCGGCCGCCGTCGCCATAGATGAAGTTGAGCGAGTCAATCACGCCCTTGACCGCAATGCGCCAGCGCGTCAAGCCGGGCTTACGGTTGACCTCAGCGTCCATGCTGCCCGAGCGATCAAGCACAAATACCACGCTGACCTTGGCGATTTCGGCGCGCACGATCTCTTCTTCCAAGGTGGGGTCGCGATCTTCGGGGTTGCCTTCCTGCTGCAGCATGACGGGCAGCATGCGCCGCGCCTCGGGCACGAAGTTTCGCGGAGCCACGTACTTCGCGCCGTCGCCCGTCACGTATAAGCCGCCGCCGCGCGCAACCCAGGCTGACAAAGCATGCGCCTGCGTCCCGTCGAGACTAAACATGGCTTCGGCTGTTGTGAGGACGACATCAACAGGCTGAAATTCGTCGGCTAGCGCCTGCCCCGAAAACTCAGCGCGCGCCACGCGTCGCGTTACCCAGCTTGGCGCCAGCCCCGTCGCGCGCCGTGTCTGGTCGTCATTCATGCCCAGAAGCAGCAGCCCGGGCTTCTCGCCTACGCGTATCACGTGACCTAGGCGTTGCAGCTCTGCGCCCGACGCATCGCTCAGGACAGCCTCCAGAACGTGGCGGCCGGGCTGATCAAGTACCAACTCTGCTTCGCCGCCACGGGTCTCAAGCGGTTTGCCATCCATGTACAGCGCCAATGTGGCATTGCGCGTATCCGCTGTGACGCGCACACGAACGGGCTCGCCTGGCTGCAGCAGGCGGGGCGCGTCGATTGAGGCAATGCGTGGCGCCGGATTGCTCTCCCGGTCAGGCCAGTGCGCGGTGCACGGCACGCCCAGCGCAAGCACGTCGTCACGTGCGCGAGAGGCTGCATCTTGCAGCCCAAAGACTTCGGCACGCGCGGGAGGAAGCCCCGCCGCCATGGCGTCGCGCAGCCGGTTGACAAACGCATGCGGCGACTGCCGGAAGGTGGCATCCGGTGCCGGTGCGCCACTTGTGTCAGCGTCATCGAGCACAAGTCGCCATACGCCGTGCGGCTCAAACGCGTCTGACTCAACTCGAACCAGCGTTACGCCCGAGATCAGCAGTGCAATCGCGGCCACAGCCACTACGCGCAGTGCCAATGCGCCGAACGTCGAGCCAACGCCGCGCACGCGAAACAGCAGCACTGCGGCGGCTGCAAGAGCCAGCACAGATGCGCCGGCCCACGCGAATGCGGCTGGATATGCAAGCTCGATGTGTGCTGCCTCAGGCATGGCGTCTCCGCCCGGTTGTGTGCCCGCTGTGCGCCATGCATATTGGCTGCGCGGTCAACATCGCACCGCGCAACGCACAGGATGGCACCCCATGAGTCTAACGGTACGCGAGCTGAAACAGCATGTCGATCAGGAGGTCGAACTCAAGGGATGGCTTTACAACCGGCGCGGCAGCGGAAAGCTGCTGTTTCTGCAGTTCCGCGACGGCTCCGGCGTTGTGCAGGTTGTCGTAAGCAAGAAAGAAGTACCCGAAGAAGTCTTTGAAGCCGCCCGGCGCATCGGCATTGAAAGCAGTATTACCGTGCGCGGCCGCGTGGCCCGGGATGATCGCTCGGCGATCGGGGTTGAAGTGCACTGCACTGGCTTGCAGGTGATCCAGGAGGTGCACGACTATCCGATTCCGATCAGCGAAGACGTCCCCAACATCGACAAGCTGCTTGACCAGCGCCACCTGTGGATCCGCTCACGCAAGCCGAGCGCAGTCCTGCGTGTGCGCAGCGAAGTGGTGCAGTCACTGCGGGACTTCTACTACCAGCGCGGGTTTGTGCTGTTCGACGCGCCCATGTTCACCCCAAGTTCGTGCGAAGGCACCAGCACGCTGTTTGAAGTCCCCTACTTTGACGGCAAGGCCTACCTTACACAAAGCGGCCAGTTGTACGGCGAAGCCGGCGCCATGGCGCTGGGCAAGGTTGTGGTATTCGGCCCGACCTTCCGCGCCGAGAAATCCAAGACGCGCCGCCACCTGACCGAGTTCTGGATGGTCGAGCCGGAAGTGGCGTTTCTCGAGCTGGACGGCGTCATGGACCTGGCTGAGCAGCAGGTACAATACGTCGTAGGCCGGGCGCTGGAGCGTTGCGCCGAGGACCTCAAGGTACTTGAGCGCGACACGACCCTGCTGGAGCAGGTCGGCAAGCCGTTTCCGCGCGTAAGTTATGACGAGGTACAGAAGGTACTCGCAGAGCTTAAGCAGCAATTTGCCGCATCGCCTGAGCCGGAACTTCAGAAGTTAAGCAATGACATTCTCAAGAGCGGCCCCGGCGACGACCTGGGTGCCGCGGACGAGACCGCCATCGGCATGCACTACAAGCAGTGTGTGATGATCCACCGCTACCCGCGGCACGTGAAGGCCTTTTACATGAAGAAGGACCCGGCCGATGAGGCCCGCGCGCTGTGTGTGGACGTGATTGCGCCGGAAGGAGTAGGAGAGCTGATCGGCGGCAGCCAGCGCGAAGACGACCTGGACGAGCTGCTGAGGCAGGTCAAGGCGCATAACATTCCGCCTGAGTCCGTGGACTGGTTCATTGACCTCAGGCGTTACGGGAGTGTCCCCCACGGCGGATTCGGCATGGGAGTGGAGCGTTGCGTGCAATGGATCACCGGCGCGCACCACATTCGTGAAGTGATTCCTTTTCCACGCACGATCTACCGCCTTGCGCCATAGCCCGAGAGGATTTCCGTGCCAACTGCCATTATCTTCGACCTGCAGGACACGCTTACCGACGAGTCCAGCAACGACCGCAGCGCCATTGGCGCATTGCGACAGATCGTGGCGCAGGCCGGCGTGCGCGTGCCCGAAGTCGCGCTGCAACAGGCGGAAGATTTCGCCGTCCGGAGTTTTGCACCCGACCTGCATGAGGCAATGATTTTCAGCCTTGTGGGACGCCGCCCCGAGATCGCGTTGCGGTGCATAAGCACGCTGCGCAAGACGCACCAGCGCAGCATCAAGCTTCGCGACGGCGCGGTCGAGACACTGCGCGCCTGCCGTGAACTGGGCTGGCGCATCGCACTGGCCAAGACGCCGGACGAAGCCGAGGCTGTCACGCTGAGCAAGGCGGGCGTGCTGGAACTGATCGACGTCAAGGGGCCGCCGCCGACAGCGCGCGTTACGCTGCCCGACGCGCGTGTGCTTGAACATCTGGCGGCCAAGGTGGGAGTCAAGGAGCCCAGCGAGTGCGTCGTAATGGGCAATCGCATTGACCGGGTGATACGGCCAGGCAACCTGCTGCATATGCTGACGGTGCAGGTGCACGTGGGCTTTCACGCCAACCGGCAGTTGCCCCGGGACCTCAAGGACGTGCCAACCTACGAAGCCGAAGACCTGCACCAGGTATTGAACGTGCTGCCAGGCATCGAATAGGCCCTTTACCACCCGGAAAGTAGCGCCAGTCGAAGAGACCCCGGCCTTGCGCCGCGCCTTCGAAGTTTCAACATTGCGGCACAGGCATGGGGGCGGCACAGCGCATGGCGACGGCAACCACGACTGACTATGAGCCCGTGATTGGCCTTGAGGTGCACGTACAGCTCAAGACGCGCAGCAAGATGTTCTGCTCCTGCGAGGTGCGCTTTGGCGCGCCCGCGAACTCGTTGACCTGCCCGGTGTGCATGGCTTTGCCCGGCGCGCTGCCGATGGTTAATCGCCAGGCGGTTGAGTTCGGCATCCGCATTGGTTTGGCGCTGAACTGCCAGGTTGCGCATCGCGTCAAGTTCGACCGAAAGAACTACTTCTACCCCGACCTGCCCAAGGGTTACCAGATCAGCCAGTATGACGAGCCGCTGTGCTTTGACGGCGAGCTGCAGTTGCCGATCAACGACGCCACCGGCAACCCGAAGGTCTGCCGCATCACGCGTGCGCACCTTGAAGAGGACGCCGGCAAGAGCATTCACATGGAAACCTCGACGCTGATTGACCTCAATCGCGCCGGCGCGCCGCTGGTTGAAATTGTCGGCGGGCCGGACTTGCGCTCGCCCGAAGAAGCGTACGCGTACCTGACGACGCTCAAGCGTAACCTGAGCTACCTGGGCGTTTCGGACCTCAGCATGGAACGCGGCAGCCTGCGAGTGGACGCAAACGTCAGCATCCGCCCACGCGGGCAGGAAGCGTTCGGAGTGCGCAGCGAGGTCAAGAACCTGAACAGCTTCCGGGCCGTGCGCGCCGCGCTGGAGCACGAAATCAAGCGCCACACGGCTGTGCTGCAAAACGGCGGCAAGCTGACGCAGGAAACGCGCCTTTGGGACGAAGAGAAACTCGAGACCCGTTCGCTGCGCAGCAAAGAAGAAGCAACCGACTATCGGTTCTTTCCGGAGCCGGACCTGGCAACGTTTGATGTTCCGCGCGAATGGGTAGAGAAGGTACGCGCCTCGCTGCCGGAGATGCCGGAAAAGCGGCTGCTGCGCTTTCTGCACGACTTCAAGCTCAACCTGGCCGACGCGGAATTTCTGGTCGGCGACAAGTCGCTCGCGGACTGGTACGAAAGCGCGCTTAGGCATTACGACGAGCCCCGCAAACTTGCCGCCTGGGTCGTCGGCGAGATCAACCGCGAGCTGCAGGAGCGCCACAAAGCCATCGACGAGCTGCCAATCACCCCACAGGCGCTGGTCGATCTGCTCAAGCTCCTGGACGCCGGACGACTGAACAACATCACAGCCAAAGAAGTCCTGCGCGCGATGGCGGACAGCGGGAAAGACGCTCAAACAGAGGCTAGGCGCCTGAACAAGCTGATCGAGCAAGACGATGGCGCGCTGGACAAAGTAGTAACCGAGGTGATCGCGGAGTTTCGCGACAAGGCTGTCGCCGACTACCTGCAAGGCGAAACCAAGGTGCTGGGGTTTCTGGTAGGCCAAGCCATGCGCCGCCTGAAAGGCAAAGCCAATCCCAAGGAACTCGGCGCCATGTTCGAGGCGGCGCTGGAAAAGTTGTAGCGCGCGGCGGGAGCCCCCTCAGTGTTCCATGACCTCCATCCGATTCGTCACGCTGTTGTTGCCTTGATCGAGCATGGCGACTTGATGCTGCTGGTGGAGCGCGCGGCTACCGACACCTACCCGGGCTACTGGTCCGCCGTCACCGGGGCCATTGAGCCCCGAGAGACACAGCAAGCCGCCTGTATTCGCGAATCCCGTGAAGAAGCCGGCTTGGCCGTCAAGCCGGTCCGCAAGGTGTGGGAAAGCATGACGCGCCGCGCGAGCTTTGTGCTGCACTGGTGGCAGTGCGAATTGGCCGGCCCGGCCGAAGTGGTGCCTGACCCCGCAGAAGTCGGCGCATGGGAGTGGGTGCGCCACGACGAGTTGCTCAAGCCGCGCCTGATGTTCGCCGACGCGCGCTGGTTTCTGCGAGAAATCTACCCCCGCGTCCGCGGCTAGCGCCCAGACACGAAGCCAGGAGTTCGCGACTAGAGTTTGATCCCGATGCTGCATCGTGGCATTGCCGAGGCATACTGTTTGGCGATGCACGCGTTTCTCATGCTTGCTGGTGCGCACCTGCGCGACATTGCACGCCGCCCCTCGACCTTGGTGCTGGCGGCGGCCGGCGCTTTGCTGATTCTCTCGCTGCGCTGGTTTGCTGCCTACGGCCTGGGCTACGAGGTTGTGCAGCTGGTCGAGCTTGCGGTGTACAACATCGGCCTGCTGGCGATGCTCGCCGTGGTCATGTTCTGGCTGCCTCGCGACGACGAGCCCGGCGACGCCGAGGCGCTGCTGCTCGCGCGCCCGGTGCCGCCGTGGCTGCTTTCCATCGCGGCGTTTGCCGGGCGCATGGGCGTCATCCTTCTGCTCGGCCTGCTGTGGGTTTCCTGCACAGCCGCCGCGCTGCTGTGGTTCAAGCTTGAAGACCCGCGCTTGTTCGGCTACCGCGGGGCAGACTCTGCAGTGACTGAGACGCTTGCCGCCGCGGGCCCGGTGGCTGGGCAGTTGCTTGCTGCGGCGGTGTTACTTGCGCTTGTGCAACCCCTGGCACGAACTCGCCGGCCGGTAATCGTGGCGCTGGGGGCATTGGCAATCTATGTGCTGGGATACAGCGCATCGGGCCTGGGTGTCGCCGGATGGGTGCTGCCGGACCTTACGCGGCTTGACGTGACTGCGGCACTGTGGGGAACACCGGGGGTTGGTCTTTCGTTTTCTCAAGTTCTGCACGCTTGTGCGTGGTGTGCAATCGGGTTAGGTTTGGACAGTTGGTTTCTGCGGCTCCGGTCGGTGTCATAACCCACAGATTTCGCGCCGGTTGCAGGCAACTTGTGGGTGCGGCTAGCAAGGGCTACACTGCAAACTGGACTATTCCGGTCGGCTATTGAGGTGACCGCGTCCGGGTTGATGCCGGGAGTCGTTCTTTGCGTTACGCAATCTTTGGGGACATCCACGGCAACCTCGAGGCACTCGAGAAAGTGATGGCGCATTGCAAGGAGCAGGGCGTTGATCGCTACCTGTGCCTGGGCGACATCGTGGGCTACGGCGCGAATCCTGACCAGTGCTGCGACATGGTGCGAGAGATGGGCTGCCCCACAGTAGCGGGCAATCACGACTGGGCCGTGTGTGGAAAACTGAGCATCGAGTTTTTCAACACTTACGCCAAGCAGGCAGTGTACTGGACACGCGACACGCTCAAAGAAGTCAACATGCAGTTCCTGCGCGAGTTACCCCTGGTGCAGGAAATTGACGAGAACATCACGCTGGTTCACGGCAGCCTGAACTTTCCTGACTTGTTCGACTACATCCAGACAAGCCAGGACGCGCGCCTGTCGCTCGAGAAACTGCGCACGCGCGTATGTTTTCTCGGCCACAGCCACGTGCCGGTGACGTTCTTTTCGGGGCCGATGGTCAGCTACTCCATGTCCTACGAGATCAACCTCAAGGGCTTTGAGAAGGCGCTGGTCAACGTGGGCAGCGTCGGACAGCCGCGCGACGAGAACCCCAAGAGCTGCTTTGCGATCTACGACAGCGACCGCGACGTGGTGAAGATCATCCGCATCGAGTACGACATCGAAACGGCGGGCCGCAAAATCCTCGACGCCGGCCTGCCCGAAATTCTCGCCGAGCGACTGAAGTTCGGCCGCTAGCACCGTAATCGATCAGCTTTTCCTGTATGAGGCTGCGCTTTGAGGCGAGGTGTACCGCTCACGCTTGCGCCGCGCGGCAAACATCCATCGGTATGGGATGCGGCCGATCAAGATCACTCCAACCGCCTGGCCTTTCGTTGCGCCGCGGCGTCGAGCGACCACGTACATCACCGTGAATCCCAAAATCAGTAGCAGCGCGGTGACCCAGTAGGCGGCTACTCGCTCGTCGCCGCCGGATTGCGCCCACGCCAGAGGCACCATGGCAGCCAGCACATGCACGGGCACAGATTCAAACCGGCCTTTCCAGTCGTCAACGCCGCGGTCGAGAAATGGTGTCTCAGGGTTCGGTTCGAGCGTGTCGGACATTCGTCCTCCGCTGAATCTGACTTCGCAGATCTACGCAGTTGCAGCCTTCTTCGCGCCAAACAGCCAAGTTCTTACGCCGGTCCACATGCTCTTGCGCTGGCGTACTTCTTCGTACTGATCGTCCCAATCCGGGCGCGGTACTTCCTTGATCAGCTGGCGCACCAGGTCGCGGCTTGTGACGTTGTCTGCTTCGGCGTGGAAGTTGGTCAGGATGCGGTGGTGCAGCGCCGGTAGTGCGATCGCGCGGATATCCTCCGGAAACGCTTCATCGCGGCCGTCCAGTGCTGCGCGCGCCTTGGCGCCCATGATCAGGGCCTGCGTTGCGCGCGGGCTGCCGCCGCACTCGACCATGTCCTTGATCGTGGCACTGAAGGTCGTTTCCGGCCGTGTCGCGCGCACCAGGTGGACGGCATAGCGCGCAGTCTCTTCGCGCATGTTGATGCGCCGCACAACCTGCAACATGCGCACGACGCGCTTGCCGTCGAGCAACGTGTTGACGGGCTCCTCGGGCCGGCTTGTGGTCTGCAGCAGCATGTCCATTTCGTCGCGTTGCGTGGGGTAGTCCACGATCACGGTGAACATGAAGCGGTCCAGCGCGGCGGCTGGCAGCAGATAGGTGCCCTCCTGCTCAATCGGGTTCTGCGTGGCCATGACAAAGTAGGGCCGCGGCAAGCCGTAGCGCTGGCCCGCTACCGTAACCGCAAACTCTTCCATGGCCTCCAGCAATGCCGCCTGCGTCTTGGGCGGGGTGCGGTTGATTTCGTCAGCCAGCACGAAGTTGGCGAAAATTGGCCCGCCGAGAAACTGAAAGCTGCGTTCTTCGTCTTCTCCGACAAGCACGTCGCTGCCGGTGATGTCGCTTGGCATCAGGTCGGGCGTGAACTGGATGCGGTTGAACTTCATGCCCAGAATTTGCGCCAGCGTGCGGATCAACATGGTTTTCGCCAAGCCGGGCACGCCAAGCAGCAGCACATGGCCGCCGCCGAAAAATGCGTTCAGCACCTGCTCAACGACCTCATCCTGCCCGACGATGCGCTTGGCCAGCTCCTTGCGGATGGCCGAGTGCGCCTCGCCAAGCTCTGTGAGCGTGCGGTAGTCGTCGCCGGATAAGGCTGTCTGTTCTGGCATGTGGGCCTCATTATGGAAACGATGTAGTCCCCCACAAGCGGTACGTAAATCCCTTGGGAAAATCTGAACCATCCCGACCCTCTTACGTTGCCAGATGTTGCGGTATTCTGTCCCCCTCAACCCTGCGCCAAACGGCACGGGACTTGATGCCTTCCGGCTGGGCCGGCTGAAGGAGCCAAATGCTCGTGATTCGGTACCGCGAAAGCACGCATGTGACTCCACGCAGTTACCCACCGGTATCGTGGGGCAGGAATCTGGCGGCACGTCACGCCTGAAGCAGACCGGAGAAAGTTGATGCACACCCAAACAGCAAAGTTGCGCACCCTGACATGGACGCTGTCGCTGACGTTGATCGGCGCTCTGGTGTTCCTGCTGGCGTCGCCACAGGGTGCGGTGCAGGCCCAGGACGACTTCCGCAGCCTCAAGCGCAAGTACGAAGACGCGCGCAAAGAGGGAGCACGCACGCAGATGGGCAGAATCGCCATCGACATGGGCGCGACCGGCGACCCTAAAGCCGCCGACTTTCTGCTTGGCGAGCTGAAAGACGACCAGCAAGCACGAGCGCGCAAGCGCCCAGGGCTTCCCGGCGAAGTGCGCGAGAAGATCATCGCGGCACTGGCAAGCTTCACCGACGACACCAGTGTCGGGAAGATCGGCGACGCCGCGCTGGCCCTGAAGAGCGACAAAACGCCCGAGCATGCTCTGGACCAATTTGACTTCTTCCTTGCGCTGGCACGCATGAAGGACAGCGGGCCTGCCGACGCATCGATTCGCAAGGCGATTGCTGACCCAAAAAACGCTTTCGTCAAGGTTGCAGCGCTTGAAGCAGTGCGCCAGGCCAAGGCGGTGCGCTTTACCGAAGACGTGCTTGCAGTGCTGCAGGAGTCTAACGAGGACTGGTTCAAGAAGTGGGTAATCGTGCCCATCAACGTGTTTGCCTGCCTGACAGACCTGGTGCAGCGTGAACAGCGAGAGATGGTCGAGCGCACAGTCGAGACCATCATCGAATGGGAAGAAAAGAAGCTGTGCTCCGACGAGCGTGTGCGCTACTTCGGCGGGCGCCTGCTGCACAGCATCACCGGCGAGATTGCCGACATGTCCAGCACCGGCTTCTGGAAGTGGTGGCTGACGCAGATGCGCACCGTCGGCCACGTCAAGGAACTCGACAAGGCACCCGAGCGCCGCAGCAAGACCGTCGCGACGCCGCCCGTCTTTGACGCGCAGCCGGTTGGCAGGCGATTTGTCTTCGTGATTGACGTTTCGCGCAGCATGGAAATGCCGCTGAAGATTACGCTCGAAGAGATCGAGAAACGCCGTGAAGACCGCGATGGACCGGTGTCCGGTGAAAGGCGCAGGCGTGAAGGCGACGGCGGCCCCGAAGTCGTCGAGGACAACAACCCTCTGCGCAAGCTGCCTTGGCAGGACATCAAGTCAAAGATCGACCTTGCTCGCGAAGAGCTGTCGCGGGCCATCAGCGACTTTGTGGGCGATCGCTATTTCGCCATCATCATCTACTCAACCAGCCATGAGCTGTTGACCGAAGGCTGGATCCACGCCACGCCGGAAAACTGCAAAAAGTGGGCGCGACAGGTCAAGGACCTGCAGGTTGACGCGATGACCAACATTCACGGCTCGCTGATGCACGCGCTGCGGCTTTCCAGCAAAGGCAACTCGGCAGAGACTCCTGCTGTTGACCCTGACTGCGTGCTGACCGGCGCCGACAGCATTGTGTTCCTTACAGACGGCTGGGGCTCATGGGACGACTTGAGCGTCGGCCGCACGACGGACAAGCGGAATAAGCAGGAAAACACAATCGGCGACGGGCCGTTCATCTACGGCGAAGACATCTGGCCGGACATTCTGCGCCACAACATCTTCCGCAAGGTCGTGATCAACACCGTCGGCATCGGCCATCACGACAAAGACCTGCTGATGAACCTCGCCAAGCGCAGCGCCGGCAAGTACGTGGATTGGGGCTTCACCGAGTAGCACCACGCAGTCAACGGAGCACTCATGCGTCTTTCGGCAGGACTCATTGCGGCGGCCCTGGCAATCTGTGCCATGGCCGCCGTCGCCGATGCTGACGCCGGCCAAGCCGCCTCGGGCGCCAAGGCCTGGCGCGCAGCCACTACCGACGAGCAAGCCGACGAAGCGCTGAACCAGTTGCTCACGAGCAATCACGCCGACGCGGCAAAGTTCCTGGTCAACGTGCTGCGGGACGATACGCGCGGCACCAGGATTCGCGCGGGTTGGCGCGAGAGAGTCTGGCGCGCACTGCCGGGCTTTCGTGACGAGGCCGCAATCAACGCGCTCATAGCCGCCCTGCGCGAGATTGACAGCACCGACGACCATGATCGCGCCTTTGACCAGTTTGAGCTGCTGTACGCCCTGGCCGCCAACATGTCTTCCGATGCCGCAGAGGCAGAGGTGCGCAATGCGCTGGCCGGCGCGCCGCTGTGGAAGCGCATCGCCGCGGTGGAGGCTGTCCGCGCCGCTGAGCTGGCGCATCCGGGCAGCGGGCGTCGATTTCTGGATGGCGTAGCCGCGCAGATGTCGCCCGATGCCAGAGCGCTTCACAACGACGCGATCTTCACGGTTAATGTTCTGGCTTGCCTTGGCACCCTGGCATCGCCCGAAGAGCCCGCCAACGTGCGCAAAGCCGTCGCCGCCATCGTGAAGTGGCAGGAGTGGTCCGGCAACAAAAACGCGCGCCTGCGCGGCATGGCTGAACGCGCATTGTCGTCGCTGACCCGTGAGGACTGCACGCTGACGCCTGAAACGCTGCGCTTCTGGCAGTGGTGGGTCGCACAAGCCGCCGAGCGCGCAGGCGAAGAGCCCAAACGCGAGAAGCTGAGCAGCACCTTGGTGTTCCAGAAGCCGATTCTGGGCACTCGCACGCTGTTCGTGATCGACGTGTCGGACAGCATGAAGTGGGACATCGCCCGCGAAGACCGTGAGCGCATGGAGAAAGAGATCCCCCACCTGAACTGGCGCAGCATCCGCACACCGCTGGATCTCGCAATTGCCGAACTCTCGCACGCGCTGGAACAGCTAAAGCAGCCTAAAGACCCACCCAAACCAAAGAAAGTCAGGCGCACTTCCACCGAGGACACTGATCAAGCCTATCCGCACTTCGCCATCATCACCTACAGCCACGAGGTCAAGTCACTTACAGGCGGATGGGTGGCGGCGACCCGACGCAACTGCGAGCAGTGGATCCGCAACCTGCGCAAGCTTGAACCCGAGACCACAACAAACATCCACGGCGCACTGCTGCACGCCATGGGATTGGGCAGCCGATCTGAGCCGTCAACTCGGCCCGCGCTGGATGCCGATGCCGTGCTGCACGGTGCGCACACGATCGTCTTTCTAACAGACGGCTATGCAACCTGGAGCAATGACTCCACGGAGAACACGGCCACGAACGCTTTTGGCCATCGCGTCGGCAACGGGGCACACGTGGACAGCGCGGCACTTGGCGCGCTGGCGCGCAGGCTGAACCGCTTCCGGCATGTCATGATCAACACCGTGGGCATTGGCCCACACGACGAGAAGCTGATGGCCAGCTTCGCCCTGGATTCCGGCGGCAGCTACACCAACTGGAAGTGCACCATCCTCTATGAGTGATACCCCGGGGTTGCCGGGCCGCCTGCTGCGCGCTATGGGGAAAGCATGAAACGCGCCGTGGTGCTGGTCTCCGGCGGGCTGGACTCGGCAACGACGCTTGCCATTGCCCTGTCGCGCGGTTTTGACTGCCACACCCTCACGTTTGATTACCGGCAGCGCCACGCCACTGAGTTGCAGGCAGCCGCGCGTGTCTGCGGGTCGCTTGGGGCCAAGCCGCCCCAAGTGGTCAGGATTGACCCGGCCGTGCTGCAGGGCAGCGCGCTGACCGAAGGCCCCGAGGTGCCGCGTGACCGCAGCGCGGATGCCATGGCATCGGGCATCCCCTCCACGTACGTGCCGGCGCGCAACACGCTGTTTTTGAGCTACGCGCTGGCGCTGGCCGAAGTACTGAATGCCGCGGACATCTTCATCGGCGTCAACGCCGTGGACTATTCGGGCTACCCGGATTGCCGCCCCGAGTACATCGAAGCCTTCACGCGCATGGCCAACCTCGCCACCAAGGCGGGCGTCGAGGGCACGGCACTGTGTGTGCACGCGCCGCTGATCGACTTGACCAAAGCCGAAATTATCCGCCTTGGGGCAAGCCTGGGTGTGGATTACTCGCTCACGCACTCGTGCTATGACCCCGTTGGCGGTCTGGCGTGCGGGCACTGCGATTCGTGCCAATTGCGGCGCACGGGCTTTGCGCAAGCCGGGTTGCCCGATCCCACCCCCTATGCCTGAGTCACTGTGCCGAAATACCGCAGTTCGCCCGGGATTCGCCTTGATTCGGCGCGCGCCGTTACTACCTTGCGTCCCCGACAGGAGACGCCAACCCTATGCCCACCCAACCTTTGACGATCAATCTGGACCGCCTTGTGGACGCCATGCTGGACACCCGCACGCCCCATTACTGGGACCCAAAGCGCCAGAAGCTGACACGGGGGGCGTCAGAGCTCGACGATGAAAAGAGCCGCCGCGTACTGGTGGACACCATCGGCAACCGCAAGTACCGGCGTCTGACTGACGGGTTTGCCCGCACGCTCGACCCCAAGGACGGCAAGCTGGTCATGGAGGCGGTGAAGGGCAGCTTTGACAAGTTCAACCGGCTGCTACAGAAGCGCCAGGACCTGAAGAAGGCCTGGATCGCCTACGCAGGCAACGAGCTGATGGAAGCAGCCATCGACTGGCTTGCCATGCAGGGCGTCGATGAGTTCATCGCAACAGGCGACATCGCCCGTTTCGCCATCGACGCGCCGGAAGAAGAGGTTGAAGACGAATCCGACGACCTCGACGACGAAGAAGAAGAGGCGGAAGAGGCAGAAGAAGGCGAAGAAGGCGACGAAGAGTCGGACGAAGACGACAAAGACGAGCCTGACGACGAAGAGGACGCCGCCGAAGAGGCTCCCGACGACGACGAGTAGCGCACGCCTGCCCGCCGATTGCGCATTCAACCAGACGCCTAGAATACCCCGGTGAACCAAGCCGCCTACGCACTGCTGGCCCAGCTTCGCCAATGCCTGGACGCCCCTGAAACTGGAGGGCTGTCCGGCGTCGCGTTCAGCCATGCCGTCGCCGCACTGGCCGACCCGTCCCGGCTGCTACTTGTCGTGACTCCCGGCCCCGAAAGCGCGGAGCTGATCCAGCTTGACCTGGAGGCTGTGCTGCCGGGCGTGCCCGTGTTGACCGCGCCGCTGATTGACGACAACAGCCCCGATAAACCGGCCGCATGGGTCAGCCTGCTTGCGCGGCTGGCCAGCGGTGCGCGCGTGCTGCTGGCGCCTGCGGCAACGCTGCTGGAGGCGCTGCCACCGCCGGCTGAGGTGCGCGAAAGCAACCTGACGCTGGTGCCCGGCACCAAGTTAAAGCTCGAGCCGCTATTCGAGCGCCTCGTTGCCGCAGGACTGACGCGAGTGGAGCAGGTGGACAGCCAGGGGCAGTTTGCGCGCCGCGGCGGCATTGTGGACGTGTTTCCGCCCACGCTGTCCAACCCGGTGCGTCTGGAGCTGTTCGGCGATGTGATCGAAAGCGTACGCTCATTCGACCTGGAGACTCAGCGCAGCTTCGAAAGCCTGCGCGAAGGCGTGGCGTTTCCGCTGGTGGCACTCACGGGCGACCGGACAACCGGGTTGCTGGATCATCTCGGCGAGCACGACACATTGGTTATCGAGCCGACACAGGTCGAGGAGCGCTTCCACACCCTGCTGAGCTTCACCGAAGACCCGGCACGCCAGACCCGCGCGCGTCACGTGCGCAACCTGCTGGAAACGCCGCGCACGCGTCGCCTGCTTGCCGGCGACGCGCCTTGCATGCTGCGTGCGGTTGCCCCGGTCAGCCTGGGCGAGGGCTACGCCGGTGTCGCGCAGCTTCTGGGCGCGCTGAGCGAAAGCGGGCACCGTGTCCTGCTGTACTGCGGCGCGGAGTCTGAGCTGCGGCCCGCCCGCGAGGGTCTGGCGGGGCAGGGTGTGACGCCCGACGACAGGCTTGTACTGCTTCCCGGTGACATCGATGCCGGGCGTGTGCTGCCGGACCTGGGTGTTGCGGTACTGAGCATTCACGAGTTGCTGGGCCGAGGGCACCGGCGCATGCACGTGGAGGCTCCGGCCCGGCACATCTCGGACATGCTGGACGACTTTGTCGAGCTTGAGCCCGGCGACCACGTAGTGCACCTGGCGCACGGCATCGCAAGATTTGTGGGCATCGAGACACTGCAGCGCGAGGGCAAACCCGGAGAGTTTCTGGCACTGGAGTTTGCCGAGGGCACGGTGCTGCATGTGCCCGCGACCAACGCCGACGTCGTACAGAAATTTATCGGCATGCGCGGGGAAGTGCCGTCGCTAAGCAAACTCAACACAGCCGCGTGGTCAGAGCGCAAGCTGCGCGCGCAGCACAGCGTACTGAAGCTCGCGGGTGAAATGCTTGAACTGAACGCTCTTCGCGCGCAGGAAGCCGGACACGCGTGCGCACCCGACGGCGCCGAGATGGCGGAATACGAAGCCGCCTGTCCGTTTCGTGACACGCCGGATCAAGCCACCTCAAGCGTTGCCATCAAGCGCGATCTGCAAAGTCACAAGCCCATGGATCGCCTGCTGTGCGGTGACGTGGGGTATGGCAAGACCGAGCTTGCCATGCGCGCGGCGTTCAAGGTGGTGCTGGAAGGGCGGCAGGTCGCCATGCTGGTGCCGACGACGGTGCTGGCACAGCAGCACTTTCTGAGTTTCCGAGAACGCATGCGCAGCTTCCCGGTCAATATAGAACTGCTGTCGCGCTTTCGCACGCCGTTGCAGCAACGCGAAACACTGGAAAAGCTGGCGGCAGGCGGCGTGGACGTGGTGATCGGCACGCACCGCCTGCTGAGTGCAGACGTGCAATTCAAGGATCTTGGGCTTGTGATCATCGACGAGGAGCAACGCTTCGGCGTTGAGCACAAGGAGAAGCTCAAGCAACTGCGCCGTACCGTGGACCTGCTGACGCTCTCAGCAACACCTATCCCGCGCACATTGCACCAGGCGCTGCTTGGTTTGCGCGACATCAGCAACTTGACCACGCCGCCGCAGAATCGCCTGCCTATCATCACCCGCCTGGGGCACTGGAATGACCGCGAATTGCGCGACGCCATCCGGCTTGAGCTGGCGCGCGACGGGCAGGTGTTTTTCGTGCACAACAAGGTGCTGGACATCGAGCTGATCACCGAGCGCGTGCAAAGACTGGTGCCGGAGGCGCGGGTCGAATTCGGCCACGGGCAGATGCCGGAGCGCCAGCTTGAAGAAACCATGATGCGCTTCATGGCGCGCGAAATTGACGTGCTTGTGTCCACGACGATCATCGAAAGCGGCATCGACGTGCGCAATGCCAACACCATCATCATTCACAACGCGCATCGCTTCGGGCTCAGTGAACTGCATCAGCTTCGAGGGCGCGTCGGCCGCTATCACCACCAGGCTTACTGCCACCTGCTTGTGCCCGACGACGTCAGCCTCAGCGAGGTCGCGGCCAAGCGCCTGAAGGCCATCCTGCAGTACCAGGCACTGGGCAGCGGCTTCAAGATCGCCATGCGCGACCTTGAACTGCGCGGCGCGGGCAACCTGCTGGGCGCCGAGCAAAGTGGCCACATCGCCACGATCGGGTATGACCTTTACTGCCGCCTGCTGGACCGGGCCGTGCGCAAACTGCGCCACCAGCCGGTACCACCGGACGTCGATACACAGCTTGACCTTGGCCTGGACTTACAGATTCCGCGCGCTTATGTGCCCGGGCAGAAGCAGCGACTTGAACTGTATCGCCGCATAGCCCGTATCCAGAACAACGCGGGTGCCGAGGCACTGAGCGCCGAGATCGCGGACCGATTCGGCAAACCGCCGCGTGCGATTGCCCGCATGATCACCGCTGCTTTGGTGCGGTCGCGGCTGGCGCGGCTTGGCATCTTGAGTGTGTCTCGGGCGCAGGACCATGTGCGGATGCGCGCGCTCTCGGCTTCGCTAGCGCAACGGCGGTTGGCGACGGTCAGTTCGTCTTTCCGGGTGCTGGATGAGGCGACGCTTGCCTTGCCGCTTCGCAAGGGCCTCGACGAGCCTGAGGATCAGTTGCGATTCCTGCACAACCTGCTGCAGTCTCTGGAGACGCACAGTCCCGACTAACCACGCACTTGCCCCGACGCGCGACTCGATTCATGCTGCCGTCTGGGGAGAAAGAATGAGAAAGCTGCTGCTGGTTGGCGTTCTGCTTGCATTGATGACCAACATGCCCAGCGCGCAGGATGCGAGCGTGAACGAAGTGCTGGCGGTCGTAAACGGTCGCGCCATCACCTATCACGAAATCGTCCGCGACACCGACATCCAGGCCGAAATCAACGCCTGGCGCGCTTACCGCGAGATTAACGAGAACTGGTCAGACCGCGACATTGAACGCCTGATCGTGCTGCAGCGCCTGGGGGGATACGTGCTGCAGAAGCTGCTCGACGCCGAAGCCGCCAAGGTGACGCTGCGAATCACCGACAGCCAGATGCGCGCCGTGCTTCAACGCGAGCGCAAGGGACTTGGCATCGACGACGATGACACGCGCACCTGGGCGCTGTACTTGCGCGAGCGCTACAACCTGTCGCCCTCGGAGTATCGCGTGCGCCGGCGACAGGAAATCATGCGCAACGAAATGATGAACTACATGGCCGGCGCCTACGGGCCCCTGCCGCCGCAGTGGCCCGTGGATACGTATTTTTCGCTGTCGGTCACGCCGCGCGATGTTCGCCGCGAGTTTGACAAAGACCGCGAGAAGTATCTGTACGCCTATGACATCCGCTATCGCGAGTTCATCCTCAAGTACCCGCTGGACACCGCCTTTGCCCCCAGCGAGGAGCACAGCAAGCGCGGACAGCTTGGCGAAGCCGTTCGCGCGCCAAAGACCGGCGTGCGCGCTCGCGTCGCCAGTGGTGAAACGCTGGAGGGCGCAAGCGCGGGCCTGAAGCAATTGATCAAGGACCTCGGCATTCCGGGTGCAGAGGTTGTCCTCACCCCTGAGAAGGTGGCTGACGATGACAGCGAGCTTGACCCTACGGCGTACCAGATGGTGCTTTCGCTGCGCTCAGGCAGCGGGGTGTCCGAGGTCGGCGCGTACGAAGAAACGGCTGAAGACGGCACAATGCTTGGCGGCTTGCGCTTTGTGCAGTTGATCAGCTGCCGCTTCGGCGAGCAGAAAGTGTTTGACGACCCGAAAGTTCAGGAAGGCATCCGTCAGCAGCTTTTCGGCCGCCGCCTGAACGAAAACCGGATGAAGGTTGAGCAGGAGCTGTTGCGTCGCGCCGCCATCATTCCGCGGGACTGGTTCACACGCTGATTGCGCGCCACCCCCCAAAAAGCTATGAGCACACTGCTTCCGGAGTTCAAATGGCTGCGCCACCGAAACGCTATAAAGTCGGCGAGATCATGCGCCATACGGGGCTGTCGCGGCAGACCATCCACAATTACACGATGCTGGGGCTGATCTCGCCCGTTGAGCGCACAGACTCGGGCCATCGGCTTTACGGCGAAGAGGTCTTTGACCGCATCCGCAAGATCGAGATGATGAAGATCCACCGCACCCTGCAGGAGATCAAGGACTACCTCGAAGAAGAAGCCAGGCGCTGAGCGCCCGCCTCACGCCAGGTGCGCGCGGCAGGCACGCAGAACACGCTCGACACTGATTGCCTGCATGCAGCGATGATCAATCGGGCACTCCTTCAGCTGGCAGGGCCACTGCCATGGGCTGCAGTCCACCGGCTCGCGGATGACTTCACCCACCTCAACGTCCGGCAGCGCCGTGTAGCGAGGGTCGTTGGGGCCCATCACGCATACCACCGGCTTGCCCAGCGCCACCGCAATATGACGCGGCCCCGTGTCGTTGGTCAGCACTAGTGACGCGCGCGCGTACACGGCCTTCAACACACCAAGCCCTACACCGGCAGTACCCGGGTAGTCTTTGCCGGCGGCGGATCGCACCGCGTCGGCTGTGCCGGCTTCGTCCGGGCCGTGGCTGATCAAAATGCGAAAGCCATGCTCGTGCAGCGAGTTGGCGACGGCCGCGAACCGGTCGGCTGGCCAGAGCTTGCTGGGCCCAAAGGCAGCTCCGGGTGCAATGATCACCAGGGGGGCCGTGCCCGGGACGCGCTCTGCCAGCAATTCATCCGCACCTGCTAGCTCTTCTTCACTGACCGGCAGCGAAGGCACGATCGGCGCTGGCGGCAGGCCAAGCACGTCCAGCAGTTCCATGAAGTAGCGGCCGGTGTAGCCGGGCAGAAACGCCCCGCCGGTGTCGCGGTCACGTTCGCGGCCCGCATGCAGCAGAAAGCGACGGCCTTCCTTGTAGTAGCCAACGCGACGCTTGACCCGTCCCTGGTAGAACTGCCACGCGCTGCCAAAGCTGTTGGGTAGCAGGACGCCCAGGTCAAACCGGCGGCGCCGCAGTTCACGGGCAAAGCGCGCGGCGCCAAGCAGCCCGTGGTGCTCGCCGCCGCGGTCGTAGGGAAGAATCTCGCGAAACCAGGTGTTGCCACTCAGCAGAGGAACCAGCGGCGGCAGGCAGACAAGGCTGAGCCTGTCGCGACCATAATGGGCTGCAAGCCGCGCAAAGGCGGGTGTTGCCATCACCAGGTCGCCTAGCGCGTTGGGCGCACGCACCACCACGTTGTCAGCCTTCAACAGGTCGTCTAGCATCGCCGCAATCATACCTGCGGGCAGGAAGGCCGTCAGTGCGCATCATCCAGCGAGATTTTGACAGCATCGTCGAGACCTTCGGGGCATCGCGCCGGCTTGCCACGCGCCTGAACGCGCTGGCCAGGCGCGGCTTGCTCGTGACAGAGACCTTGCTCGAAGTCGCGATGGACGAAGACGCCAAACCCCTTCGCGACCTGTTGCTCGGCAAGGCCCTGCTGGACGGCGCGGAGGGCCTGGACACCGCTGCCCTGCGTAAATTGACCCGGGGCAGCTACTTCAAGGACACAGCCCTTTGCGTCGTCGCGAATGAGGGCAATCGCGTACTCTGCCTCGCGGAAGAGGCGGACGACGAGCCATCGCCCCAGCCTGCGAGTGAAAGCGCCGGGGCGCTGGCCGCCGTCGAAGGTGGATTTTCCAGCATCATTGATCGCGGCGAGGCCCGCCGCCTGCTTGGCAGCGATGAGACATCGCGGCTCAAGCTTGACCTCGTGACCAGCAGCGACACCGGCCGGCGGCTTGAAGCCGTGCGCAAATTGTACCTGAGCGAGCTTCCGCCCGATGAAAAGTTGCGGCTGTTCCTTGCCGCGCTGCGCGACCGCGAAGC
Organism: uncultured Planctomycetaceae bacterium; assembly: GCA_964652605.1. Classification (GTDB taxonomy): domain Bacteria; phylum Planctomycetota; class UBA8742; order UBA2392; family UBA2392; genus JADJRK01. The sequence continues at coordinate 3,925 of CAZZBH010000019.1, read as the reverse complement.
CGACGTGCGTGCAGAAGCTGCCCGCGCGCTGGGCGGGCTCGGCCTGGATGGGGCGCTCACGGAAAACCTGGCCAAGGCAAGCCGTGGCGGGACGCCTGAGCGCGTGGTCGCGATTACCAACATCAGCCGCATTCTGCCCCGGCTGGACGAGCAGCAGAATCAGCTGGCGGTGGCGCTGCTGATCGAGTTCATGAACAGCGCAGAAGATGCCGACATCGTCCAGGCCGCCATGGGCGTGCTGGTTACCCGACTTTCCACGCTGAAGGACGCCGGCGGCATCGCGCCATCGCTGCACAAGAAGCTGTTTGAGCTGTTGCAGGTGAAGCTTGCCGCGTACGAAGACGGCGCACGACGACTTTACTCGGAGCTGTACAGGCACGACCGCGAACATCTTTCCAGCCTTCTGACGCTGGCCGTGGCGGAAGAAAGCCAGCCACGCCTGCGCTTTTTTCTGCTCAGCCTGATCACCGAGCATGACCTGGCCGCAGCCGCCGCGCCGGCTGTCGTGCGCCAGCTTATCGCCGGGTTGAAGGAAGGCAGCGAGCTTGACCGGAACTACCAGGCCTGCACCGCAGCGCTGGCAAGGCTGGGCGAGAAAGCAGTGCCGGAGCTGCTTCAAGCCCTGGGCGAAGCAAACAACAGCGGCAAGCAACGAATCATTGACCTGCTGGGTCACCTGCTTCGTACTGGCGACAGAACCGCATACCCGGTCAGTGCCCGCTCAGCCGGCCGCATCGCGCGAACGTGCCTTGACCTGTACTCTCAAAGCGACGCCGAAGTCGCGACAGCACTGATTGAGAGCAGCTTTTTTGATCATCCGTCACTCGACGACGAGGCGCGAACTGCGGCGGCGCGGGCGTTTATTGACAGCCTGCACGAGTTTCGGTTTGAGCGGCAGGTAGAGGTGGTGCAGGCCGCGCTGGTCCGCAGCGGGCATGTGGCGATCGTGCCGCTTGCCCAGGCGATGCGTGAATCGGCTCACGATGTCACGCGGCTTACGGCGGCACGATTGCTTCCCGAGATCATTGAGCGCAACGACCGGGTAACGACCGCCGATCTGAAATCGCTGGTAGCTGAAATCCGCGCGCTGACTGACGACGACGAATCGGAATTTCCAGACCGGGGGCCGCTGTACGTCGCGCTAGGACGCCTCGGAGCGCATGCCAACACACCGGCTGGCCTGGCCAACGATCTTGCCGACATGCTGCGCGAGCGCGTCGGGTTGTCCAGCAACGTGTATGACATCCTGGAGGCCATGGGCTGGCTTGCCGCGGGCGAAAACCTGGACCAGTCACAACGACTCGAAACCGGTCACCTGCTGCTGAGCGTGCTGAAGAAAGGCCTGCCCGGCATGTCGGCCAAACTGCGCCCCAACAAAGACGGCGAGATGGTGCTGCACTTCGGCCGCGAAACCACAGCCTACACCGACATGATTCCGCGGATTCTGCAGGGCCTGGGCCGAATGGTGGCGGCACCCAAAACGCCAGAGCCGCTTTTTTCAGCCATCGCTGTTGAGCTGATTCGTCTGTGGGACGAGATCACGCAGTACAAGCGCATCTGGGCGCCCGCGGCAACCATCGCGCTGGCCAGGCTGATGGGCGAGATCGCGCTGGGCGAGCGGCGCACGGACCGCATGGCCGACGACATCGCCGAGCTGCTGGCGCGCAAGCTGATTCTGCTTCCGGTAATGCAGGTGCTGAGCAAGCTTGCCATCGTGCAGCGCGACAGCGAACGCATGGACCTGATCGCACATCGCGCATTCCATGAGCTGGCACGCCGGTTGAACGAGGAGCCCGCACCCGAGGTGACGGAGCGCCGGCAGATCCTGGAAACCATGGCCGCTATCGCCAAGCGCAAACGGCTTGGCGACCGCGACAAGGACATTGAGCACGCGCGCAACGTCGTCGTGGAAGCGGCATTTGACGCCATGCGCGACAAGCTGTTTCAGGCACGCGTAATCCTTGAGGACCTGGCAACCTCCAAGTCCTTAAGCAAGGCCATGCGCAGCGACATCGAGCGGCGTCTGCGACCGGCGGGCCGACGTTGAAGCTCGTCGCATCCTTTCCACAAACCGACAGCACCGATTGTCAGCAAACTTTTGATTGATGCGCTTCGCTTTGTCGCAGCCGGAACTACTCTCTGCGCCGGAGGAATGAATGCGAGCGTTTCACTTCAAGCTGCTGGTCTGCGGCCAGCCGAGTTTCCGCGTGGTCCGCGACACACTGCCCCAGTTGGCGTATGAGCCGGGGATGGAGCGTGGGTTTCTGCTGGCAAAGGAGAGCAACGTCAGCCGGATCAAGGGCCGCTACATCTACACCAAAATCGGCAAAGTGGTGCGAATCGACGCCGAGTCCCTTGAGCCGAAAGAAGAGCCAACCGAAAGCCTTGCCGAGTGCCGCTTTGAGCTGGACCAGCAGAAGGGACTCGCGTCTGTCGAGCAGCGCCGGGGCGAGCTGAACGCGCTGTACGAGGCGCTGGACGCCATCCCCGACGTGCACGCCGCCTTTGAAGACCTGAACCTGAACCTGAGCGAGTTGCTGTTCGAGGTGCAGAGCGCCTACAAGAAGAACTCCATCAAGTCGTTGCGCATTAAGGACTATCTCGCGCGCGAGCACATGCTGACCAGTGCAACCTTCAAGGTGCTTGAGCCGACCGAGGGCGAAAAACTGGCGGAGCGGTTCAGTGACCAGATGGAGGCATTCACGCTGACGCTGAAGCTGCCGGACGGCGCATGCGCCCTGACAGTGACACGCAACGGCAGTGTGCGCGCCAGTGACGACGCGCCGGATGAGCTGCTGCTGTTCGTGAAGGACCTGCTGCCGCGCTTCCACGAAGCCGAAGTTGAAACCGCCGAAGTGGTTGACCCGGTCGCCGCGCGCCGAAACCGCAAGTAGCGCTCAGGCGTGCGCCGGGTCAAGGATGCGGTTGCAGTGCGGGCAGCGCACGACCTCTTCGCGGGCCTTTGCGCGCACGACCAGGTTCATCGTCAACTCGCCCGAGCACGCAGCGCAGAATTCCCCGCCGGCGCGCGTCAGCACGTTGCCGGGGTACTTTTCCGCCAGCGTGCCGTACACGCGCATCATTTCCTCGGGCACTTCGGCTGCGACGGCCGCGCGCTGCTCCAGAATCGCGTTGATGCTGGTGTCGGCTGCCGTTACTTGCTCTTTGCTTGCGCGCTGCTGCTCTTCCAGCTCACGGGTGAAGGCCGTGATTTCGCTGCCGGTGGCGCTAATGCGCTCCTTCTGGTCTGTCATGGCAGTGAGTAGCGAGATGCCTTCGGACTCAAGCTCATCCACCTGGGCCTTGTGCTTCTCGACCGCAGATTCGGAGCCTTCGACCGTCTCGATCTGCGAAATGCGCTTGTCCAGTTGCGTAAGTTCCTGCTCGATCTCGCGCTCACGCACTTGCATCTGCTTGAGCGCTGCTTCTTCTTCAGTCTGCCGGCGTTGCAGCGCCGCGAGCTTTTTCTGCCCATCGGCCACCCGACGTTGCGAGTTCCCTGAAGTTTGCCGGGCGGCAAGCACCTGCCGGTCCAGCTCCTGGATACGCCAAAGCCGATCTAGGTGTTCCGCAAACGTGCTCATGCCACTGTTGTACCGGCGCGAGCACCGTATGAGAACGGCAAAGTGCCACGCAAACGAAAGCCGGCCCCTAAGGGCCGGCTTGGTTTCCTGATAGACGAGCCTAGTCGATATCGTCGTCAGGGCCCAGACCCGCGGCCTCCAGCGCGCCGAACAGGGCCGACGCTGTGACACCATCAAGGAAGCCCTCCAGCTTGCGGCTTCGTACCGGGTGCTGGAGCTTGCGGATAGCCTTGGCCTCAATCTGGCGCACGCGCTCGCGGGTCACCTTGAAGATCTTGCCCACTTCCTCCAGCGTGTAGGTGTGTCCGTCGCCGATGCCGTAGCGCAGTCGGATGATCTCG
>CAZZBH010000018.1:0-41323 GCA_964652605.1 uncultured Planctomycetaceae bacterium | reverse complement strand
GTTCGACAAGCAACCATTGCTCGTCCGTGAGGTCGGTAGGGTAGTTGGTAGCCATGCCAACCTCATCGACAAACCCCGCCCGCAAACTGGTGCATTGTTAAACAGGCTCTAAATCCCTAAGCCGGTCGGCTCCAATGCCGATACAGCCCGTCAAAACCAACCGTGAAAGCTTAATGCAGCTAACAATTACTGGCACTGCCTCGTCATCCAACGCGGAGCACCAGCCCAGCTCTAGTTCCTCAATGCGCTCACGACCGCGCAGCTTCTCCAATGATGCGCTGGTGACACCGCGACATCCGCTCAGGTAAACCTTCCGAGGACTAACCCGCGCCAGGATTCTCCCAATCGCTACATCGTCAACATCGTGGAAGCGAATCCCGGCGGGGAACTTTGGAATACTTTCGAGAGTCGTAGTATCCCACACATCGACAATGCTACCATTGCCGTTGGGCTTGGAACCAACCGCTTCACCCTCGCTGTGATTGCCCTGAGAATTGTTACAGGATGCCAAAAGCACAACGATTAATCCCGTTAAGCACCACTTAACCCAAGGCATATCAACTCCGTTTCGTATCATAACTATGCCCGACGACATAACACCTCGACTACAGGCCTATTTCTGTGGTGCAATCGCCGCCTTGCTCGGTTGGTCGAGATGTCCAATCTAGATCGATAATACGGTCAAACTTACAGATGCTACAATTCCGCGAGGAATAGATTGTCTATTCCCAAGGCGGGAGATACACACTCGGATTCTTTTCCATTACAAGTGCCCTGCTTACACTTTGAGCATAAAACCGCACTCGCTCATCCGAATCCGCAAACTCGTCCAGTGACGCATTGGGATAGAAGTAAACAACTTCTTTGTCAGATAACACCAGATTCAAGACTTCTGCAACGATCTCATCAATCGTGGCGGCGGCCCCCCCCCGAGCAGACGACACCGTTATCACTACGTTCTGCACGTAGGACGGCACCTGCCCTCGACCTTCGTGAGGTGCTATGACTCCCATTGCACCATACTTGTAGAGCTGCGAGTTTCTTTCAAAGATGGGGTCGCCCGCTGTACTTGCCTCTACAGAGGCGGCAATCTTGAGCTGTAAGAATGCGGTATACCCGCCGGGCGTCCGGCGGCCATAGACCACCGCTAATGAACTCGTGACAGGAATTCTCGTGCCGAGTTCATCTTCAAATGCGCCGGCGACCCAATCGCCATCCATCTCCTTCCAGCGATAGTACTGCTCCAGACCGCCGTGTCGTTCCTTCCACTCGATCTCGGCATCCGCGAGCCGCAATCCGTACGAGTACATAACTTCATCTAGATGCCCGAACGCCCTCTCCTCCCGCCATCGAATGGGGTCATGGACATAACCATGGTGATCGAGGCGCTTGCGGAACTCATTCATGAAGCGTTGCACCCTCGGGTCACGGGATATGCCACTTTCCGCCACCCTACGCACTGCAAGCGCCTGTTCTTCTGTTCCTTCAAAAGAGAAGAATAGATGCGTCTGGTGGCCATATCCATAGCCACTTGTTGGGAAATCCATCGCGTCGGACACCAGCTCGCCGTCCGATGACATTTGTTGCGTACTTCCGGGCGTGGAGCACGCCGGCGCCAGTACAGTGCATGCGACTAGGGCTCCGGCGGCTATGACTAAGCTAAGTGTCCAATGCACGCGCATCAGCCTCCTCCCCTTGGGGCCGCCTTCAGCATACTCTACGGCAACCCGGGCCTGCTGGCTGTGATCGCCTCGGTCGTGCTGATCGTTATCTTTGTTTATGTGTACATGGCCGAGCCGTCGCGGCGCGTGTTCCTGCTGGCGCTGGCGCTGGTGGCTTCGGGCGCGCTGGGCAACCTGTTTGACCGCATCACGCTGGGCTATGTGCGCGACTTTGTTTACTTTGACTTTGACCTGCCCTTTCACGGGTTCGGATTCGGCAGCTTTCGCATCCCGCAGCGCTGGCCGGTCTGGAACGTCGCCGACATGGCGATTCTCACCGGCGTCGGCATCCTGTTGATCTTGAGTTTCAAAAAGCAGCCGGAGTCCAATAAGGCTCTCACTTTCATTCGTGCGCTCACTCCCTGTTCGCGGTCACCATTGTCTTCGCATCCTGTAAAGAAGTCAAGAGCAAGCACACCTTCATGGGGGTGAACGATGCATGCCTTGCCGGGCGATGCCCCCAAGCTACGCTCGCGCGATGGCTTCTGAGCTTGAGCTGGCGCGGGTGGCTTTTTTGCGGATGGTGGATGATCTCTACCAGCGCGGGGCCACGGGCCGCGCCGTGCTTACGCTTGAAGTCGCGCCGGAGCTTGTGGCGGCGGCGTTTGAATCCGCCCTTTCCCAGCAGCAGGAAGCTGAGATCACCAGCGTGGCGCTGGAATTCTTCCCCGACGCCGCCCGCTTTTCCTGCCGCGTCAAGGTCAAGGGCAAAGCCTGGCCGCCACGGCCGCCTGTCGATACCGGCATCTCGCTTGCTGTCCGCGATATCACGCACAGCGACGCCGGCTTGTCAGGCTCGGTCTTGTTCCGGGTTGAACAGCCGCTGCACTTTTCCAGCGGGTTTGCCGACCTGCTGATCGGGCTGCTGGGCAAGATTGCGCGCAACCTGCCGGTAAGTATAGACGCACTGCGGCACAAGGATTCGCTGGTCACCATCGACTTTGCTGAGTTCGTAAAGGCCCTGCGGCCTGAGCTGAGTGCACACGCAAAGCAGGTACGGCTGTACGGGTTGAACGTACAGCCGGGCAAGGCGAAGGTCGAAGTGGGGTTTGTGAGGTGATGTTGCCGCCTCGAAGGGCAGTCGCGCGCAGGAAAGAACAAAAAAGCAACCACAGATGAACTCAGACGGAAGTTGCCATTGGGTAGTGGGTCAGTCTTGCGCCGGTAGGCGCGGCAATACTGCACACCGCAGAGACGCGGAGGCGCGGAGCAAGGCTGGTTGACGGTCCATGATCAAGAAGAGTCGAGAGTCCATTGGTCGATAACCGCGGCTGCCATGAACCATCGACGATCAACCAACGCTCACGGTCGGTCAGGACTGAGTACAGGTTTTACTTGAGATCCGCCCAAACAGTTATGCTTGATCTCTTACTGCGGTTCTCCGCGTCCCGGCGTCTCCGCGGTTTGCCGTTTCAAGGCTGCAACGATTTTGGTGCGCTCAAATTGACCGACTACCTGCCATTGGCAAGGGTGGTCACCCGGGTCCACCCTTGGTTGCATGGCAGTTCTTCGTGTACTTCGTGTGCCTTCGTGGGTAATAGCAGTTCGCATTTGCTGACTTGAAAGGGCGCTTGCTTACGCTTCGCGTTCAGACTTGGATATCGTTCTCATAGTCTTGCAGCTTGCCTTTGGCGTCGTTGGCCTTCACTTCGGCGCGGACTGGCTTGTTTCCGGCTCTTCGCGGCTGGCTTTGAGCTTTGGCGTCAAGCCGCTGGTGATCGGCTTGACCGTGGTTGCATTCGGCACCAGCGCGCCGGAGCTTACGGTCAGCCTGGGCGGGGCGTTGCAGGGCAGCGCCGATATTTCGGTGGGCAACGTGGTGGGCAGCAACATCGCGAACATCGGTCTGGTGCTGGGGCTTTCGGCGACGATCCGGCCGATGAAGGTTGACCGCGAGGTGTTCAAGCGCGACCTGCCGTTCATGCTGGGTGCTGCGGCGCTGATCGCGGTGCTGCCATTCATCGGCGGGCCGGTGGATACGGGCATGGGTGCCGGCTTCATGCTGGATCGCTGGAAGGGCGTGGTGCTGCTGCTGGGCCTGGCGGTTTTCATCGTGCTGATGCTGCGCACATCGCGTTCAGGCATGGGGCACACGACCGTCAAGTCTTCGCGCGGGCGCCGCGCGCTGCTGATCGTGCTGACCGTGGTCGGTCTAAGCGCGCTGCTGGTGGGCGGCAAGCTGTTCGTCGATGGCGCAGTCGAAGCCGCCACGCTGCTGGGCGTGCCTGAGCTTGTGATCGGCTTGACCGTCGTGGCCGTGGGAACCAGCCTGCCGGAGCTTGCCACCAGCATTGTCGCGATCATCAAGGGCGAAAGCGCGATCAGCCTGGGCAATGTCGTGGGCAGCAACATCTTCAACGTGTGCATGGTGCTGGGCGCTGTTGCGCTGATCAGCCCGCTGGTGATTGACGCGCGCGTAATGCAGTTCGACATGATCGTGATGCTGGCCTTCAGCCTGGGGGTCACGGCGCTGGCCTGGCGCGGGAAGCAGTTGGCAAGGCTTGAGGGCTTTGTGCTGCTGCTGGCCTACGTGGTGTACGTGCTGAACCTGTTTTTCGGCTGGGTCTAGACGCGCACAATCTTCGTAACACTTCGGCGCCGCGGCGCGTATCCTGTCTGACTGCACTGGAGGGTTTGCCATGCGACCTGCCGGCTTGACGCTGGGTGTGCTTGCCGTGCTGATCGCGGCGGCGGTTTCATTCGTAGCGGGCTATGTTGTCGGCAAGGGCGAGCATCCCGCCGACGCGCCCCGCGTTGCACTGGCTGACCAAGCCGACCCTGCGAATGCCGGACTGCCTTCAGAATCCGGCTACTCACCCGATCCACATCCGCACCAGCAGCAGACCGGCGCCCGTGCAGAAGTTGACGGCCCCGCCGCAGTCGTCCCCGACGCCGCCAAGGCATCAGGCCAGGACACGGAGTTCAGGGGCGACGCGTTGCACGAGCCAAAGATTGACGCCGCGGGGACTGCGCCCAAGGCCAAGCCCGGTGCCACTCCCGGCAGTTCCACCGAAGCAGAAGGGATGACAGGCTTCGACGCGTCTGACCTCTTTAACCAGCCCAAAGTGCCGTTTGCAGCCAGCATTTCGGGCATTGTCACCGACACCAATGGCACGCCGATTGCCGGCGCCGACGTCAACGGGACGTTTTCCGAGATGCACCATGCGGGCACGGGCGGGTCGCGCATCTCGTTTGCCCTGGCCGGCGCGGGCGGCGGCCAGCGCATGGCGACCACCGACGGCGCAGGCAACTTCCGGATCGACATCCAGCGCGAAGTGGCCGAAAAGGCGAGCCTCAGCGTCAACCTGACAGCGACCGCCGCCGGATATGCCGAGAGTGAGCGCCAGGGCATCAGCCTGCGCAATGGCGACAACAAGGACGGCATCAAGCTGGTCGTTCGCCAAGCCGGCAGCATCTCCGGTCGCGTGGTGGACCAGTCGGGCCGCGGCGTCGCAGGCGTGAACGTCAGCCTGAACGCGCCGCAGCAACCGGGAGGATTTGCCGTGCGGCTTGGCGGCGGCGTTGGCCAGAGCGCCACGACAGACGCCGCCGGCGAGTATCGCATCGAAGGAGTGCCGGAAGGGCGGCACGCGCTGGAAGTCTCGGCGCACGGCTATCGCCAGGTCAGCGGCCCGTCGGTGGTGCAGGCCCAGCCGGGGATGGACACGCGGGTGTCGGCTGACTTCGTGCTTGAGGCCGTGGCGTCGATCCGTGTCACGTTGCAGTCGCCGGAAGGATTGCCGCTCAAGAAGGCCATGGTGACACTGAAGGTCACTGAAGCGACCGGCCGCACGCGCACCATGCGCGCGCGCGCCGACGACAACGGCGTGGTGGTGTTCAACGACCCGCCGGTGGGCACGTTTGACGTAGAGGTGTCGGCTTGGGGCTTTGCGGCGCAGAAGGTGCCGGCCACGATCGTCGAGCGCGTACAGACCGAGCTTGGAGTGATCACACTGCAACCGTCGCCGGGCGCAGGCGGCATCGACATCTTCGATTGAATCGGGAAAGAAGGCCTGGGGGTAGTGTCTCAGTTTGCCTTATCATCGGATTGCCACGTACATACCGCACACCGCAGAGTCGCAGAGGCGCAGAGAAGGCACTGATAGCGGCACGCGAAGCCGACTGGCGGGCCAGTTCTCGCGTTCTATCGCACCGTTCGTGCGATCGGTGAACGGTGCTTCGTCGAGTAAAGTAGATAGCATACGCCTGCCGCTGCTTCGACGCTGGACCGTCAACCTTCGGCGATGAACTCTCGGCGAAGGCAGGTCTCTCAGCGTGCCTCTGCGCCCCAGCGCCTCGGCGGTCTGCATTTTTCGGGCAACGAGTGTTCGATGGGGGTTCAAACTGAGACACTACCGGCCTGGGGGTTCGAGCTAAGGTATTGGGGCTTAGGTTTTAGGTTCTAGGGGAAAGGCTCAAACTTCGGCCCTGTTCCCCAAACCCCAAGACCCAAGACCCAACACCCAACACCCAAGACCCAAGACCCAACACCCAAGACCCAACACCCAACACCGAAGACCCGCGACCCTGCCTACAGCCCGGCTGCACAGCCGTCTTTGCGTGGGTCGCTGCCTGCGGCCAGCATTTCGCCCTGCTTGAGGATCACCTGCCCGCCGCCCATGTGGATGCGCTGGAAGCCCTCGACGCGCTCAAGCAGGTGGCCGCGCTGCATCATCCCCTGGATCACCCGGTCGCTGAAGCCGGGCTCGATCATCAGGCGCGCCTCGCGGCCGACAAGCTGCCAGCGCGGCTGATCGAGCGCCGCCTGCGGGTCCATGCCGGCCAGCAGATGGGTCAGTACCTGCAGGTGCCCCTGCGGCTGCATGTGCCCGCCCATGACGCCGAAGCAGGCATGCAGCGCGCCATCGCGGGTGGTAAGCGCCGGAATGATCGTGTGATAGGGCCGCTTGCGCGGCGCCAGACAGTTGGGGTGGCCCTCTTCCAGCGTGAACCCGTGGCCGCGATTCTGCAGGCTGACGCCCGTGCCGGGCACCACCAGGCCCGTGCCGACGCCCATGTAGCAGCTCTGGATGAAGCTGCACGCATTGCCGTGGGCGTCCACCACCGCGATGTACACCGTGTCGCTGCCTTTGGGGCCGAACAGGTGGCCCTTGAACGCCGTGGCGATATCCAGCCCGGCCCGTGTACGCGCGAGCGAGCCGGGTGACAGAATCTCAGGCAGCGGGATGTCGGTTTGTGCAGGGTCAGCCACCCAGCGCTGCGCCTGTTGAAACCCCGCGCGCATGCAGGCCACCATGTGCGACACGCGGGCGGATTCTTCCATGCCCGCAAGGTCAAACCCGTCGGCCAGCGCGCACGCGACCGCGGCGGCAAGGCCCTGCGAATTCGGCGGGCATTCATGCAGCGTGACGCCTCCGTATTGCACGCTCAGCGGGGTGACCCATTCGCCGGCGTGATCGCTGAAATCCTGCGCGGTCAGACAACCGCCGTAGCGCGCGACGTGGGCGGCGGCTTTGCTCGCGAACTCGCCCTTGTAGATGTAGTCGGGGCCGCCGTCGGCGATGCCGCGCAGAGTGCTGGCAAGCTCCGGCAGCCGCATACGCTCGGCAAAGCGCGGGGCGCGGCCGTTAAGCAGCAGCTCTTGGCCGCTCGGCTGTGGCGGCCCGTTGTCGGCGTCGCCGCTTTGCCAGTCGGCGTCGCGGCGCAGCTTGGGCTCGCTGAGACGCCATCCCTGTGCAATCCACTCGGTTACGCCGAAGCCTTGCTCGGCCACGGCAATCGCGGGCGCCAGCAGGTTCGCCAGCGGCATGCTGCCGTGCCGCGCCAGCAGGTCGGCCCAGCCGCGCACCGCGCCGGGCACCGTGACGGCGGCGCCGGTGAACTTGGGCATCTCGCGCAGGCCCTGCGCGCGCAATTGGGCTGCGTCGGCAGCGGCACCGGAGCGTCCGGAGCCGTTCAGCGCCGTGACTTCGCGCGTGGCGGCATCAAAGTACAGCGCGAAACAGTCGCCGCCCACGCCCGTGGAGACGGGCTCAACGACGCACAGCGTGGCCGCCGCGGCGATGGCGGCGTCGGCGGCGTTGCCGCCCTCGCGCAGCACGCCCAAGCCGGCTTGCACAGCCAGCGGCTGGCTTGTCGCGACGATTCCGCGGGTAGAAAGCACGCAGGACCGGCGCGAGATGAAGGTGAATTCGGGGTCGCTCTGAAGCATGCTGGCAGGCAGGATACAGGCTGAAGCGGGCGCGGCCCAGAGTTTCCGCCCGGCTGGTCAAGTGCGTGTTGTAGTGGCATCGGCCTCTGGCCTTTCAGCCGCCGGAGGCGGCGTCCTGCATTAGCCCGGCTCGTCAGAGCCGGGACCTTCGGCGACAGAGCAAGTGAGCCCGCGGAGCGGGCGGCATGAATCGTCGCGGGCGTCAGCCCGTCAGAGTCACCGGGCTGACGCCCGGCGCGTTTCATACCGCCCCCTTCGGGGGCTCGATTGTCTCGCCGAACTGATCCCCGGCGCTTACGCGGCCGGGCTAATTCATGGCGCACCCTCCGGGCGCTCAACTGCCATGCGCGTCGGCCAAAGAAAGTCGGGCGAATTGGGAAAACGCTTCTACAATGCGAGGTCTGGCACAAAGGAGGTCTGACCGTGTTGAAGAGAATCCGCACCTGGTGTCTGTGTCTGGCCGCCTTGGCCGTCACGGGGTTCGTACTGTCATCCTGCGGCGGTGGCGGTGGCGGCGGCGGCGGTGTAAGCGGCCCCAAGATCCCGGACGGGCCGGTAGTGGCAGATCTTGACGTGGATGCCAACCGCGACGGCACCGTAACCAACACCCCCGACGATGACGACTTTGAGGACCAGTGGAGCACCACGCACGGTGCCGTCTTCTACTACAACCTTGACGACGACAACTCGCTGGGCAATGAGGACTACAAGACGACCAACAAGGCCGGTGCCGACGCCGACGATCTTGCCGTCGTGATCGTGCGAGCTATGCCCAGCGCGCCCGCGGGCAGCAGCATCACCGTCACCAGCAACCCTGAGGCGCACGGCAACATCCGCATCTATCGCTACGGCGGCGCGGCTTGGAACGAAGTTTCTGCAACCGGCGCCAGCGTTTCCATCCCCGCCAGTGATATCCGCCTGGCAGACGTGGTGCTGGCTGTAGAAGGGCGCGGCCGCCTGAGCCAGGCCTGGAACGGCCAGTTGACACTGACGCTGGAGATCCGCGACGCGCAGGGCAACGTGCTGGACAGTGACGCGGTAATCATGCGCCAGGCGCCGCCCTTGTTCGCCACGAACCTCTGGATACCCAGTGAAGTGCAGGTGGTGAACATCCCCGGCGGCGGCTCCAACAACGCCGCACTGGTTGCGGCGCTTACCAGCATCACCAACGCCGGCGGCATGAACCTGCGCCTTGTGCCCGGCGCCAGCTACTCCAACGACCGCTGGATCCAGGATTCGCACGAGCCTGCGGTCGAAGTGCTGCCCAGCCAGGCCGGCCCGCGCCGCTTTGCTGACCTGGTTTACCAGTGCTACCGCCTGCGGCCGATTGACGACTTCATCAAGCCGGCATTGCTGGGGCCGGACTTCGGGTTTCAGCAGCGGTTCGGCGCAGTCAACTCATCGCTGAACTACGGCGGCAACATCGAGGTCATCCCGCCGCACAACGGCCGCGCCTGGGGCCGGATGCTGATCGGCGGCGGCAACGGCGACCTGATCGGCACCACCACGCCGGCCACCGACTACATGGACAACGCCAACCGGCAGTATTTCGACGCCAACCCGATCCAGGGCACGCATGTGCAGGCAACCACCGAATGGCTTGGCGTCGGCCACATCGACGAGTACACGATGTTCATCCCGGCGCCGAACACCGCGCGCGGCTATGTGTGCCTGATCGCGTCGCCCATGCGCGCCTGGAACCAGATTGTTGCGCTGAACCAGCAGCCTGGCGGCGGTGCGCTTCAGGTATTCCCGGGCCGCACTTCGGGCGGTTGGCAGACGACGGTAAGCGCCATTGCAGGCAACGGGCCGCTGGGCACGCTGCAACAGCAGGTGCAGGCCCGCATTGACCAGGGGCGCGCCGAGATCAAGGCGGGATCAGACCTGACCGACGCCGACTTTATCGAACTGCCGGTGCTGTTTGAGCCCATCGGTTTCGGCTATCTCGCCGCGTACAACCCCGGCGTGGTCAACCTGGTGTGCCTGCCGGCGGCCAACGGCACCACCTACCTGGCGATCCCTGACCCGGAGGGCCCCAACCCCGGCACCGGCGACATCTGGCGCGAGGACATTCTAAGCCAGCTTGCGCCGCTGCAAACCGGCGCCAACCCCTACGACGTCACCTTTGTGGATGTGTTCTACAGCTACCACGCGCTTCTGGGCGAGGCCCATTGCGGCACCAACACCGTGCGCATCCCGCCGCAGATGGACTGGTGGGACCAGTAGCCGGGCCGCCACGGCGGGCATTCGACACGGGACAGCATTCGGGTCAATATCGAGGAACAGACCGATGAAGACACTCGCACTCACTGCGCTGCTTGCACTGCTGGCGCCCATTGCCGCTGCCCAGCAGCTTGATGCACTGCTGGACGAAGCCGCCAAGGTGCAGCCCGGCAACCACAACGGCTGGACCGGCATCCGTGACCAGATTGTCGCGCAGGGTGAGTCCGCCCTGCCCGCGCTGACACAGGCCGCGGCATCTGCCAACTGGACAGCCGAGGGGTGGGTCCGTGCCATGGTCGCTGAGGCCTGCCGCCTGCGCATCCAGCACCCGGAGTACGCCACCGTCGTGGACAACCCGCCGGGCATCGATCCGCAGCATTACCGCATGTTCCGCAAGCCCGTGCCGTTCTGCCAGCGCGACTTCAACCACCTGCCCAAAGCCGCCGTGCCGCTGATGCTGGAGCGATTTCGCTGGACGCTGGAAAAGCAGGACTACAGCCAGGGCGAAGCCGGAATGGCTGAGCGAGAGGCGCTGGCAACCGCGCTGCTGCACGCGCCGGGCCACCACGCCGACACCCGCGCGCGATTTGCCCTTGAGGCTGCACTGGGTGATGCCGGCCTCGCCGATAAATGGCGCCAGGAAGCAGCCGTCAGTCTTGGCAAAACCGGCGGCACCGGCGCGATCAAGGCCCTGACCGCAATCCTTGACAAGGGCACCGAGCCTGTGGCCGTGCGCGAAGCCGCCGCGTGGGCAATCGGCCGAGTCGCGGATACTGCCGCGTACACGGCATTGCAGTCGCGCCTGACCGGCACCGAGTTGACCGCCGGCGAACACGGCCGGCGGCTTGCCCGCGCGATGATCAACGGCGTGGGCATATTGGGCTCACGCGCGGCGTGGCAGGCGCGCGGGGTGATGGTCGCCAACATGGGCGAGCGCGTACAGCAGGATTGCGCCCGCCTGCTGGTGGACCAGTTGAAGGCCCGGCCGGCAGAGGCAGAGCTGATCCGCGACCAGCTTTCGGTCGTGGCGCTGGAAGAAAGCCTCGCGTGGGTGCAAACACTGGCCGCCGAAGGCGAAACCGACGACATCAAGAACGCCGCCAAAGCCTGCATCGAGCCGCTGAAGCTGACACTAAGCCGCTACAAGTAGCCGCGCGGTGCATTTACCGCTCGCTTGGGCCTGCTAGTCTCCGGGCAGGAGGCTGAAATGGCTGTTCTGCTGAAGTTTGAAAATGACGCGGTCAAGCTGGGCGACACCGTGCGCGCGCGGGTTACCGTGACCAACGACGGCGATGTTCCCGCCCGTCTGCCACAGCCGGCGCTGGCGCTGCATTCCGTCAGCCTGCAGGTCACGCGAGATGGTGAAAACCCGCAGTCGTTCATCACGCGCATCGGCGACGCGCCACCCGACGTTGAGCTGCAACCCGGCAAATCCGTCACCGGCGTGATTGAGTTTCCGGCTGTTGAAGCCGGCGAGCTTTCTATCGAGGCGCTGTACCGCCCCACAGGCAACATCCATCCACAGTTCATCGACACGCAGGTTGAGCGCAGCAACGCTGCCACGCTCAAGGTCAATGGCGGCAGTCTGGGCGCGCGGATTGAGACCGAAGCCGGGCCCGTCACGCTCGAGTTCTACCCGGATAAGGCCCACAACCACGTGGCAAGCTTTGTCGCGCTGGCGCAGAAGGGCTATTTCAATGGCATCAAGTTCCACCGCGTGGTCCCGCGCTTTGTCATCCAGGGGGGCGATCCTACCGGCAGCGGCAGCGGCGGCCCCGGCTATCGCCTGCCCGCCGAGTTCAACGAGATCAAGCACGTGCCCGGAGTGCTGAGCATGGCGCGCACGCAAGACCCGCACAGCGCCGGCAGCCAGTTTTTCATCTGCACCGCTGACTGTCCCAACCTCGACAACCAGTACACCGTGTTCGGGCGCGTCACCGACGGCATGGACGCCGTAATGCAGATCGGCGCCAGCGAAAGCAACGCCGGCAAATTCACCATGAAGAAGGTGGAAGTGATCAGCGCATGATCCGCCAAGCCACCATCTGCGGCGACGCTAGCACGCTAAAACGCGCCGCCGACCGGCTTGGCGCGCGAAAGGTAGCCGCCGGACCTCGGGCGTTCGCGATTGCCCCCGACCTTGAGCAGTACGCAGCGGCAATCGACAACGGCGCGGTCGCCGCGCTGCACAAAGCCGGGTTCGTGATCTGTGCGGCAGGGGCTGCTGTACCGGCCGCTGCGCCCGGCGAAGCTGTCATGGTCCATCCGGGCGAAGAGCTTGAGGATGTGATCACGGCCTGCTGTGAGGTATGTCAGTAACTTGCTGCGGGGCTTCGGTTTCGAGTTGAAATCACTGACCCTGCATTGGGCGTTTGGTATAAAGGTAGTGGGCACGGCGTAGGCCGTGCCTGCTGATTGACTGGGCTCGCTTCCCCCGGCTGTGCCGTTTCAGCCCTTGTCGAGCATCGAACAACTCACGCATGGACGCACGGCAAGCCGTGGCGGTGTCATGCACTGATGTCACGGACTGTGGAAAAGACATGCCTCTTCCCAACACGGTAAAACTGACGCCGGGCAAGCGCGTCCTGTTTCTGACCAAGGACCTTGAGCTGATCCGCAAGCAGCTTTATGAGGGCCTGGACCTGCGCATGGATGACCTGCGCGTCGAAGACCTGCTGGACGACATCAACACCGACACCATGACCCCGGCCTGGGTCTGCTTTGACCACCGGCCTGAAGATCTGGCGCGCAATGCCTATGCGGGCCTGTTTGACCCGCAAGGCGAGCGCGTATTCAAGCAGGACGCCCTGATCAATGGCAACTTCGAGGTGATCGTGTCGGGCCTGCGCAAAGGCACCGGCAGCAGCCGCGAAACCGCCCCGCAGGCCGAAAAGTGGGCCGGCATCCGCATTGTGATTGCCGCCAGCTTTGCCCCGATCCATGAGCGCAACAACATCAACCTGGGCCAGGTGATGGGCGACCACGCCCAGCTTAAGCGCCTGCAGGCGGGCGAAGAAATACCGTTGGCCGAGTTCACGCGCAGGTATGACCCCGTCACGCGCCTGACGCTTGAGGCGGGCGGCTTGTTTCCGTTCAGCAAGCTGCTGGCGGAGAACAGGCTGGATCTGCCCAAGCTGAACAACGGCAAGCGCCCGATGACCATGGCGGAAAAGCTGATCGCGTCTCATCTCGTGGAAGGCCAGGGCGAGCCATGGGTCAAGCCGCACGACCCGGTGATGGTCAAGGTGGATGCGGGTTACAGCCACGAGTTCACGACGGCGCAGGTGCACTATTTTCTGGCGCAGGAGTACGGGCAGGATTACGGCGTGCAGAACCCCGAGAAGTTTGCGGTGTTCGAAGATCACCTGCTGTACGCGCACGGCGTGACACGCTTTGCGCCGTTCAAGGAGAAAATCCAGACGCTCGTGAAGATGCAGAACGAGTTTCAGGCGCACACCGGCGTGCGGGATTACAGCGCCCGCGAGGGCATCAGCCCCGGCATCTGCCACCAGGTCGCGCGCGAGCACTTCATTGACCCCGGCGACTTTGTGCAGGCCACCGACAGCCACACCTGCATGGGCGGCGCATCCAACGCGCTGGCCTGGGGCGTGGGTGCCACCGAGTACGCGGGGTTGATCTACAGCGGCTTCACGTTTGTGCAGGTGCCCGAAAGCATCCGCTTCAACCTGACAGGCAAGCTGCAGCCGGGCGTTACGGCCAAGGACGTGATGCTGTTCATCCTGGATACGTACGCCAAGCGCGAAGACACACTCAACCGCGTCATGGAATTCGGCGGCCCCGGCTTGGCCAGCCTGCCGATGGACGAGCGCGCCACGCTGACCAACATGGCCACCGAATGCAGCGCAAGAACCGGCATCTGCGAAGCCGACGATCGCCTGTGGCAATGGCTGAAAGACCAGCGCGGCCTGGATGACGCACAGATCGCCGCCATGAAGGCAAAGACCGTCAAGCCCGACGCCGACGCGCACTACGACGGCGGCGTGCACGAGATTGACCTGAACGCGATCCAGCCCATGGTGGCGGAGCCCGGCGACCCGACCTACGGCAAGCTGATCGAGCAAATTGGCGACGTGAAGATCGACATCGCCTATGCCGGCTCATGCACCGCGGGCAAGATCGAAGACTTCGATTACTACGCCAAGGTGATTCGTGAGGCGGTGGATGCCGGCTTGAAGGTCGCGCAAGGTGTGCGCATGTACATCCAGTACGGCAGTGAGGGCGTAATGGAGTACGCACAAAGCAAGGGCTACCCCGAGCTGTTCCGGCAAGCGGGTGTAGAGGTGATCAACCCCGGCTGCGGCGCCTGCATAGGCTGCGGCCCCGGCGTGAGCGAAACCAAGGAAGAGGTCACGGTAAGCGCGATCAACCGCAACTTCCCCGGCCGCAGCGGGCCCGGACGGCTGTACTTGGCAAGCCCGCTGACGGTAGCGGCCAGCGCGTTCACCGGCCGCATCACGGCGTACCGAGAGGGCATGTTCAAGCAGCAAGCCGTGGCGGTTTGATACCAGTTCGATTTAGTTTCTTCGGTTCGAAAGCAGGTCAAACTGCTTAACGCGAAGGAGCGAAGAAAACGCGAAGCACGCGAAGAACCGCTTCAAATGGGCTATTCTTCGCGCACTTCGCCACCTTCGCGTCACAGCAGTTGGATGGCGGGGAAGGCGGTAGAACTACATAAGATTGGCATGACTCACCCGGATGCTCATGGAAAGCATCAACAAGTCGCTCAAGCGCATTGGCACCGACTACGTCGATCTACACTTCTGCCCGGCCAGATCCCGGCTTCATTTCCCTCTAACGATGTTGATGGTGTCGAACGCGAATGTCGGCACCAGGTTGTCCCCCCACACGGCCACAGCAACGTGGTAGTCGTTGCTATCCAAGTTCCTAACAAACTTGACAGTGGTAGGGTTGCTGACTTCGTCGAAAGTGCTTGGAGTGTCGCTTGGCCTGTAAATGATCTTGGTATCGTCGTACACCGCCTTGCCATCCGAAACACCTGTAACCGGATGCCCCTTGGATGCTTGGAATCCGTACTTTTGCACGTTCCCGGTCCAGCCCGAGGTGGCCACGGTGACGTTGATGGTCTTGCTGGCCAGATAGTTGTCGGCGGCGTCCATCGCCGGGAAGTCGATCTGGTTCTGCGAAAGCGTTACGGTGACTGTCGGCCGCAACGGCGCGCTGGCGGCAACTCTTGCCGTTTCCTGCTCCGCGATCTTTGAAACCATGGCGGCGGCGAGATTGGGGAGGTTCACCGTGCACCCCTCGCTCTTTTTGAGGTCGATGAGGATGTTGTGCTGCACACAAGACAGATCGCGCGAGTTGTTACCGTCCCAACTCTCCCCGCGATCCTCGTCGTGCAGGAGCAGTATGTGCCCTGCCTCGACGCCGAAGTCGGGACCCCACACGGGCAAACGCCTCGGCGGATTGGAACGAAGATCCCACTTGTTCGCAAACTCCGCAACCATAATCCACTTCGCCCACGCGTGTCTGGAGGCGATTCGGATGCGAACCTCGATTGTTGCTTCGTCATGCTTAAGAACGATCGTCCGGGAAATGACCCCTTCGTATTTCGAGGTGTCCAGGTTCCAGGAGATGGCCAGTTTACCGAAAACAGCCGACGTGTCGGAATCAATCGTGTAACTATTCAATGCCGAGTAGTCGCCTTTGTCGAACTTGAAACCGAGTTCCTGGCTTGTGTCCGCGGGCCATTCGTCTAGCTGGATTGACCCAGCAAACGAGTCGTCCCCGATTACGCTGTTGAGAACTTCTCTAATAGCGGCATTGGGATCGGGAGGCGTCTGGGCGTGGCCCGTCCATAACAAGCAGTTGAGTGCAATCGTAGCGACTCCAAGGATCATAGGACGTCTCATGATGGGCTCCTGTTGGCTGAACGTCGTTTACTCCTCACGAGGTTCAAACTTAGTGCTGTATGTGGTTCCAGTGTTCAGAATCGGTCGTGCGACGGCTTCGACATCTGGAAAGCCCGCATGCGGCACTTTCTGTTCCGCAGCCGTACTGGTATCGCGTACAAGGTCCAGATAGTCGTCAACGTCCTTGCCGTCGCCTACCTTGACCGGTCCCACAGTTGCATCAACCGCTTTGCCGTCCACGATCACATAAGCATGAGAGGCAAACAAAGACCTTGCAATTTTTCCATTTACTGGGTTGCTGTGGTAGTGAAGATCGGTTTCGTAGCCCGGGTCGGTACCCAGCAGTTTTTCGGGATTGTTCGTCGGGTGCCAGAAAAACGGGTTGTTCGCTTTCTGGCCGCCCACATGATCGATGGCCTTGAGGTATCCAAAGCGCTGGTGGCGCTGAAATGCGGCGCCGCCGCCGTGAACAAGGTTGACCAGCGCCGTAACCGCGCCAGCCTGGTCGAAGCACCCGACTGCGGGTACGTCAACTTGTGGCAGATTGGGGTTACCGCCCGCGAATGTTTTTAGCGGCGCGTCGATCCGCATGTAGCCTTGAATGTTAATCAGGTACAACTCTCCTTCCACCAGTTGAAGGCCGACTGGCGGGTTGGGCAGCTTCGCACGAAAGACGTATACCGATTCGCCATCAGAGTGGTTGTATTTCACCCCGTGACCCGAGAAAAGGTGCCCGACTATGGCGTCGGTGGCCGTCGCAAGTGTTGTCTTGCCGACCGCCTTGCAGGCGTACCAAGCGAAGCCGATTGCCGACACCCATGGATGGGACGGTTCATCGAGGTTCCACGGCTGCGCGGGCGCGGCAAGGACGCTGTACATGTCGATACGGGAAGTCAGGTCGAACTCCACCTCATCCTGATGATCGGCGATCACCCACTCGCCCAGCGTGGCATCCCAGTACTTGATCTCCTTCATGTAGCACTTGTACTTGGCGATGTAATCGCCGACCTTGTTGGGCACCGAATCGTCCAGCTCGAAGGTTACGTATTCTGACGATGCAAATGCTCCGGTTGTCTCATCGTACTCCTTCGACACACCTTTGTCGAAATAGACTGTTCGCGGCTTCCAGTTCATGAAGCCCGCGTCCTGGATGCCCGGCGCCTCAAAGATGTTTTCCGCCCGAATGATGGCGCGATGCTTGTTCACGGGAGCTGCCGGGTCGGAGTGCTGTAGCGGATTCGGGTTGTCTATTTTTCTCAATCGAATCCGCACCTGAATCTTCGGCTTTCTCGGGCTCTCCTCGGTGCCCGCGACCCACAGAACCGGGTCGCTGAAGCCTTTCCCGGCCCCGTCCGGAATGCCACCGCCGTTGGCGGCGGATTTGTCGTCAGGAGCAATGTACTCGCCGTCACCGACGCCGTTGCCCTTGTGGTTGAGATCCCCTTCCTCGCTGTCCTTCTCGCCCCCGTTCCAGCGGATGTCCATGCCGTCTTGATCGTGGCCGGCTTGCCAATCGAACTTGATGTGCGTGACTTCAAACGCGTGCTCAAAGGCCTTGTCAACCTCCGGGTTCCCGTTCTCGTCAAGGATGATCCCGCCTTCGGCATCGCGCTTGTACAGCACTTCACGTTTCCAGCTCATCTTCGGCGGCTCCGGCGGAACGATCCACTCGACCGCGACACCCTTTGGCAGCGTAGCCTGAACCTTGTACGCATCGCCACTCATAACGTTGGGATTTGGCGTTTCTGTCTTTTATGGCTGCAACGGCGGAGGCCCGTGCAACTGCGCAAGAAGCGAAGCCGACATCACGGCGCACGCAATGAACAGAATCAAGGTTGCCACCCTCATCGTTGAACCCCTTTGTCTTTGCCGGCCTTTGAGCAAGCCACGCCGACAAGGTGAGCACCAGGAACAACAACCATGTTATGCTAATCACAGCGTTCTGTCAATGCACTTCAGAAAAAAAGAGATGTGCAGCACAGCGCCCCCCGGCGAGGCTCCTGCGTTCGCAGATGTGTCTGCCGGCGCATTCGGCGAACAACCGCTCCTTTCCCGGCCGCAGCGGGCCGGGAAGGCTGTACCTGGCCAGCCCGCTGACGGTGGCGGCCAGCGCGTTCACCGGCCGCATCACGGCGTATCGAGAAGGCATGTTCAAGCAGCAAGCCGTGGCGGTTTAGTCTGGATCCTTCGCCTCGAACTTCTTGCAGACGATGATCGGAAAGAGGTTCTCCTCCCACGCGACCACGCAAGCCGCAGCAACGCGCATGTTTACGGATGGTCACCTGCGGTTCCAAAGCAAAGGCATGGTCCCACGAAGGGACACGAAGAAACACGAAGGCGTGCAACCCGCCGGGCAGTTCTTGGCGAACTTCGTGGCCCTTAGTGGATCGCCGCCTTTGCAGTTCATGGCGGACCTGGCGAGAGGCCCCCGCGCGCATGGTTTCAGAGTGCAGCCCTCTGCTCACTGCGCGAGGCGGTGGCTGGCCTTTTGGGATAAATTCTAACTCAGCGGTATGCGAAAGTAGCGCGTGCCGTTGAGGTAGGTCTTCTTGTCGGAGTACGCCAGCTTGTAGCGCCTCTCGCGCTTTTCGCCCGCCAGCACAAGCTGGACGTTGGTGCCGACCAGCTCAATGCTCCAGCGCCCCTGGTCTTCGTCGGCGCTGCGGCCATATCCGCCCGCGCCGCCGCCCTGCGCCCCGGCGTCGATGCTGAAGCTGTCCTTGAAGTAATAATAGAACGTGCCGTCGGCCCGAAGGCTGATTTCTTCATTGGTGCTGCCGCCGGTGTAGCTGCCGCCACTGCCACCCGAGTAATGCGACTTGAGGTAAGTCAGCTTGTGGCCGGAAAGCAGTTGCTTCCAGGCCTGCTCGTCCTTTGATTCCTGCGGCGCGAGCAGCTTTGTGCTCGCGGCAATCTCCTCCAACTTCTTTTCGACATAGGCCCGGTCGGTCTCGGCCGCCGCCAGCATGTAGGCCACGCCGTTGCCGTGCTCGCCGATTGTCGCGATGGCCATGCCGCCGTAAGTGCCGTTGCCATAGCGCGCGCGCACGGTGTTGCCCTCGGCTTGCACCGAGCCTTGCAGGCGCAGGACAATGCCGTCGCCCAGGTCGTGCGGCTCAGCCAGCACGGCTTTGACCTCATCGAGCGTGACCTGGCGCTTCATCAGGATTGCGCCCAGTGACTGCTTCTCGGTTGATTCCAGCACAAACCCGTCGGCGCCTTGCTGGATGGCGGTTCCCAGCCCCGACGGCAACGTAAACGCCACGCCGTACACGCTGGCTTTGATGGTCTCACCGTTTCGGTACACCTTGTTGATCTGCGCCTCTTCGCCCGGCAGTGCCTTCAGCACCTCCGGCTCACCGGGTGTCTGCAGCTTGCCGTCCTCGTCGCGCACTTCGGGCGCGGCTGGGGTCTTGTCGCCGTCAGGGATTGCTTCGGGTGGGCCGTCTTCGTCCTGCACAGGCGCGTTGTTGGCTGCCGGTTGCGTGTCGCGAGGAGTTTCGTTCGGCGGTGTGTTCGCGCCGCCGCATCCGGCCAGCAGCAGGGCGCCGGCAAGTACCAACATGGTTCGCATGGGTGCCTCCCTGCGCGGATTGTGCAATTTCGTAGCGCGCAAGGCGACATCCGGCAGGATGAAACGGTCCCGACGTCCATGAAGCTCAACGCAGAGACGCCGTGGCGCTGAGAACTGCCGCCGAGGACTGCCGAACTACCACGGATGCACGCGGGTGCACCGGTGGTTGCTGTTGTCCTTCTCTGCGTCTCTGCGTTGTGCCGTTTCATCGCGCGTACTGGCGGATTATCCCAAGCCACCTGCCCGCTTGAGCGTGTGCGGTCTTGCTCTAACCTGCGGCAAACAGAAAGGCAGCCATGTTCAACGAAGGCATGCAGTATCGCGCCATGGGCCGCAGCGGGCTGAAGCTGTCGGCGCTGGGCCTGGGCGGGTGGACCACCTACGGCGCGAGCGTCAAGGCTGAAGACACGGTGCGCAGCATCATCACCCACGCCTACGAGCAGGGCATCAACTTTTTCGACATCAGCGACATCTACGAAAAAGGCGAAGCCGAAAAGGCCATGGGCAAAGTGTTCGCCAGCGGCGTCCATCGGCGGGAAGTCGATCTGAGTTGCCGCAACGGCGCGGTCAGAGGTCGGGAATCATACAGGTGTCGCTTACGGCTCAACGATTCGACCATTTCAACTGCCTGCGATCCGGCCTTCTGAAGGGGTCAGTCACTTGGTGGAAGCACGATGTCTGTGGCAACAAGCTCCACGATGTTCTGGCTTGCCGTTGGCTGTACTCTATTGAACACCTTGTACGACCTACCCTCGTCCGGGTTCAGACTTACCGAGTACAGTCGATCGACGGCTAACCCATCGATGATCAGGGTGTTACCATCGGCGCGCCTGCGCTTGCAGGTGGCGCCAGTCCATGGATCCTTCACCACCGCAGTGAGAGGCACCCTAGAGTAGTCCGCGTCCGGCAGTACGATCCGTATCTCCCCCTTGGCTGGCTGAAGAACGAATTCGCCCAGAGAATACTCTTGGGCGCTGCCCAACACTGCCGCAACAATCTGTGGTTGATATGACGGTGCCTCCACTCGAAAGATAGTTGCACCCTCCGGTTGGCCGGTGAGTGTGATCATCCCCTCCTCGTTGGAAACGCCAATCACTCCGACCATGGGCGTAGCAGGAAACGTCGGCGCGGAGCGCGTTAGGACGTCCAACACTGCGCCTGACACAGGACTCCCAGATTCACCCTTGACGACTGCGGTTACCCTGATTCCCGTAGCAGCTTTCGGCAACACTTCCAGAGTCAGGCCGGCAGGCAGGTCGAACTCTTCTGATTGCCACGCCAACGGCCCCGTCACCCGTACGAGGTAGCGGCCGGGCGGAAGCAATCCGCTTTCGCGAGTGTCAGAGAGCGCGAAACTGCCCCAAGGCACCAAACCCTCCGCCGATACCCGAAGGACACGAACGACGGTGTCGGAGGAGGCAGTGAATTCCTCACGAAGCCGTATGCGGGACCGTGATGCGGCGGTGATGCGCTGCGGTAGGACGACCACTATCTCAGCGCCGGCTTCGACCTCGGCGGCCGTGATTAGCTGTTCATGGCGCGGATAGCCTATCCTCTGCTCGGGCACTACGATCCTGAGCGGCAAGCCTGATGGGATATCTTCAAACCAGACAACATCGCGGAACTGTAGGGAGGGACCATGTTTCATCAGGTCGTCCGGTAGTTCCTCTTGGCCAGTGCTCTCTACCAGGCGTCCGCTCCACCCACGACTGCTCGCCGAAGCTGCGTCCGGAAAGTCGGCATTGATGTACACCATGCCGACATACGGTTGTTCGTCGTCGTACTTTACACGCAGCCGCAGCGCGGTCGCCGGCCAGACCTCGATATCCAGCAAACTCGCATGCGGCACGAGTCGATAGTGGGGTCGCGACGACACCCATTGCTCCCCCAGTACGCGCACAAACACCGCCGCTGAGTCCTCCACGGGCAACTCGTACAGCCCTTTCTCGTCAGTTTCCGCAATCACGTTGCGCTGGACCGCGGCCGCGCCGCCCGCGGTCACGTCGATCGACAACGTGACCTGCACCGGAACCCCAAGCCCGTCCCGAACGCGAATAACTCTGCTGTCAGGCAGCTCATGGAAGCGAAGTGCGATCTCGAGCGGACCGGTGAGCTCAAAGGTTTCCGATTCAGCAATGGACCGCCCCCATGCCGCAGTCACCCGCAATGGTACTCGCTCGGGCATCATCGGGAGCTTGTACGTGCCGTCGGCTGTCGGCGTACGCAAGAAGTATCCCGCCGACTTTCCGGTGACCACCTCAACAGTTGTTGCCCAGAACCTTGCTTGCGCAGGCCAAGGAAACCGAAGTCCCAGGTCGGTCCCCTCGTAGAGTGATTCGACTTCGCTCGCCAACAACCTGACCCGCAAAGGCCACACTTTGTGCAGATGCATGCTAAGCGCACGCGAATCGCCGTCGAAGTTAACTGCGTCCGTCACGCCTACGAACTCATTGTGCGTGTTCACGCTAGCCCATCCGAGTAGGGTTGAACCCGGCTCGGGGCGGGGGTCGAATTGGAACACTCCGTTTCCAACCTCCAACGCAACTACGCGCGTCCTCCCGCGCAAGGCGACTACGGTGATCATCGGCGGCGGCTGGCGGTCAAGCGCTCCCGACACAGTGACCGTCAATCTGCCATCGTCCGCGTGATGGTTTGCCTCAAGGGAAGGCGGGGGTTGGTGATTGCTGTGCAAACGACTTGTGTTGCTGCCGAAACCTGACGTGAACGCCACTAAGGCGCCGACACCAACGAGTACAACCCCAATCGCCAGGGTCGCCAAATAGCGACGCGTGCGTTGCAGTGTGGCCATGCTGGGACTCCCGCAGAACCCTCTGAGCCGGAGCTTTCCTAGGCCTAAGCGTCTCCCCACTTGACCCATTTGAATGTATGTATCTCCACCGGGAGCTATGGATCATCCATGTCCCAAGCCGTTACCTCCACGCTCCAGGGGGCATGGTCCGGGTCGGCTGTACCATGAAACTTAGTTGCCAGCTGGCCGTCATCCTGCCCTGGATACGATGAGTGCTTTACTTTCGCGCGACCCCACCCGTAGCTGGTTGGCACTCTCACCCTCAGCCTGGCCCATGAGTGAATCTGAACCTTCAGGTCCAGTCCGTGTTTCTGCGTGAGGGGAACAGCAATGGTGACGTTCAATTCGGCTTTGGCGGGACTTGCCCCATCTCCCGCAACCTTAGCTTTTACTTGACCACCATTTTCTTTCCCGCCGTACGAATACGGCCCGGATACGACATCGGGTTCGGTGTCGTGGTCCAGATCCTTCGTACCCGCAAGGACCTCCCGGGAGCTTTCGGCCTTTTTAACCTCATCGACCTTAATGAACATCAGTGCCTCAGCACGGGCATAGATGTCGCCCGATTCAATGGCGCCCGTGAGCGCCGCCTCGGCAGAAATCAACAAACATGAGCTGGCCTTGTAATCAAATCTCCCGGCCTCGCAGAACTTGATCTGTATCGGCCGGGTCCACCCGTCATACCCGTAAAGACCGTAATTTCGGGCCCAGCCGCCACCTGAGGCTATGTAAGTGAGAATGATTTCACCGTTCACATAAGTCTTAAAGTCGTTCTTCGCGACACGAAGATAAGCATGGTGCGTAAGCGAGCCATTCGCGTTGTTATCCCACTCAATACTTCCGTTCGGATAGCCGTCAACGGCTATGTTGTCCGCGCCGATCTGGGTCGCATTATGCGCCTCTACGTCTCGATTCGGACCAGCAGCCAAGTTTGGCGCACAGCAGAGCGCCGGCAAGTACGAACATGGTTCGCATGGGTGCCTCCCTGCGCGGATTGTGCAATTTCGTAGCGCGCAAGGCGACATCCGGCAGGATGAAACGGTCCCGACGTCCATGAAGCTCAACGCAGAGACGCCGTGGCGCTGAGAACTGCCGCCGAGGACTGCCGAACTACCACGGATGCACGCGGGTGCACCGGTGGTTGCTGTTGTCCTTCTCTGCGTCTCTGCGTTGTGCCGTTTCATCGCGCGTACTGGCGGATTATCCCAAGCCACCTGCCCGCTTGAGCGTGTGCGGTCTTGCTCTAACCTGCGGCAAACAGAAAGGCATCCATGTTCAACGAAGGCATGCAGTATCGCGCCATGGGCCGCAGCGGACTGAAGCTGTCGGCGCTGGGCCTGGGCGGGTGGACGACCTACGGCGCGAGCGTCAAGGCTGAAGACACAGTGCGCAGCATCATCACCCACGCCTATGAACAGGGCGTCAACTTTTTTGACATCAGCGACATCTACGAAAAGGGCGAAGCCGAAAAGGCCATGGGCAAGGTCTTTGCTGAGCTTCCGCGCCACGAGCTGGTGATCAGCACCAAGTGCTTCTGGCCCATGAGCGACGACGTCAACGACACCGGGCTTTCGCGCAAACACATCATGGAAAGCATCGACAAGTCGCTCCAGCGCATCGGCACCGACTATGTCGATCTTTACTTCTGCCACCGGCCTGACCCCTCCACGCCTATCGACGAAACCGTGCAGGCAATGACCGACCTGGTCCGGCAGGGCAAGGTGCATTACTGGGGCACCAGCGAATTCAGCGGTGACCAGCTTCGCGCCGCGCACACCACCGCGCACCAGCTATTCGCGCACGCCCCGCGCGTTGAGCAGCCGCAGCTCAACCTCGTCGCCCGCAGGCGCTTTCACGAAGACGTACAGCCGGCGGCCCAGGAATACGGCATGGGCATGGTGACCTGGAGCCCGCTGGCAAGCGGCCTTTTGTCCGGCAAGTACGACAACGATCTGCCTGAGGGCGCACGGCTTTGGCGCAGCGAAAACCTGCGCAACACCTACCTGACCGAAGACAACCGTGAGCGCGTGCGCAAGTTCAAAGCGATCGCCGACGACGCCGGCGTGACGCGATCACAGCTTGCGATTGCCTGGTGCCTTGCACAGCCGGGCGTCAGCAGCGTCATCACCGGCGCGACGAAGCTTGAGCAGCTCAAGGCCAACCTGGGCGCGCTGAAAGTGAAAATCACGCCGGAGCTTGCGGGGCGCATCGACGAGGTTTTCCCGCCCAGCCTGGGCAAGCTGTAGTGGCAGGCCCGTCCATGGCGCAAGCGGCCGGTTCTCGCTAGGTTTCGGCCATGGCCAAGGGCGACAAATCCAGCGACGACGGCCGCAAGGTGATTGCCACCAACCGGCGCGCGTTTCATGACTATCACGTCATGGACCGCTTTGAAGCCGGCATCAAGCTGCTGGGCACCGAGGTGAAAAGCCTGCGCGCCGGCCACTGCGTGATTTCAGATGCCCACGCGGCGATTGACCGCAAGCGCAGCCTGGCGTGGCTTTACAACCTGCAGATTCCGGAGTGGAACGCGGGCAACCAGATCGAGAAGCATGAGCCCAAGCGCAAGCGCGCGCTGCTGCTGCACAAGTCGGAAATCCTGAAGCTGCGCCAGAAGCTGGTGGAGAAGGGACTGACGCTGATCCCGCTGAGCGTCTATTTCAAGGGCGGCTACGCCAAAGTTGAGCTTGGCCTGTGCAAGGGCAAGAAGCTGTACGACAAGCGCCAGTCACTGAAAGAAAAGCAGGCCAGGCGCGAAATCGCCCGCCGCGTCAAGGGTTGAGCGCGATCGGTCGTGCCTCAGTTTGCTCCGGGGACGAAGTCAAGACTGCGCAACGCAGAGTCGCGGAGCACAGCCGCAGAGAACAACCAGCAGGCTTATGCCAGCTCGTCGAAGCCATGACGCCCGAGACAGACGCAACCCCCAAGAAGCGAGCGCTGCGGCGGTTTTTCCGCCCCTGGCCGCCTGGCGCTGCTGGTTGCTTGTGTCAGCCTGCGTGCCGGAAAGTCTTTCTCGGCGTCTCCGCGCCTCTGCGGTTTGCAGTTTGGTCGCTCAAGGACACTGTTGCCCGCTAATGAGACACTACCGCGCGATCAGCCCGCGAGTTCTTTCAGAGCGATCTCTGCCTGCTCTTTGCCCGGTGTTTTGCCGTGCCACTTGTAGCCTTCGGCTTCCATGTAGCCGACACCCTTGCCCATGATGGTGTTGGCGACAATGGCTGTCGGCTTGCCGGACGTTGACCGGGCCGTGTTCAGCGCCTTGAAGATCTGTTTGAAGTCGTGGCCGTCGATCACCAGCGTGTTGAACCCGAAGGCCGTCAGCTTGTCGGCCAGCGGCTCAAGGCTCATCACCTCATTGGTGGGGCCGTCGATCTGAGCATCGTTGCGGTCCACGATTACGGTCAGGTTGTCGGCTTTGTGGTGGCTGGCGGCCATGAAGCATTCCCAGGGCAGGCCTTCCTGCAGCTCGCCGTCGCCGGTGAGTGCAAACACGCGCGTGTCGCGGCCCGAGGCGCGCTCAGCCAGCGCCATGCCCAGCGCGCCCGCAACGCCGTGGCCCAGGCTGCCGGTGGAAAGCTCCACGCCGGGTGTCTTCTGCATAGCCGGGTGGCCTTGCAGGTGGCTGTCAATCTTGCGCAGCGTCTTGAACCACTCTTTGGGAAAATAGCCTCGCTCGCCAAGCACGGCGTACAGGATGGGGCAGATGTGGCCGTTGGACAGCACGACGCGGTCGCGTTCAAGCCATTGCGGGTTTTTCGGGTCATGGCGCACAAACCCGCCCCAGTACAGGGCGGTAAACACGTCGGCCATGCCCAGACTGCCGCCGGGGTGGCCGCTGCCGGCGGGCCAGAGCATTTCGATCACCTCAATGCGCAGGCGGCGGGCGACCTGTTTCAGTTCGTTTTCGAGCTCTTGGGTCCATTCGGGCATTGCGTGCTCTTGTACCTGCATGTTGGGCCTGTTGGGTTCGGCACCTTCCCCGCCGCGCCGCGCGGTTTAGTGTATGTGCTCCTGGCGGCAAAGGAGCCGTCCCCGGCGGGACGCAGAACAGTATAGTGAGACGCTTTCCGCAAGGGCCCGGTGTGGGCGATTTGGGGATAGGCGACAGTTGCAGGGTGGGGCAAGCGTGTTGAACCGCAATGACCATGGACCAGCGACCAGCTTCCAGCGGGGCCGGCAGCCCGCATTGGTGATTGTGGCTGTGCGGGCCCCGGCCTTCGGAGGCGACAGGCATGGATAACGTCTCCGTTCTGCTGCAGGCGCTGCCTTATCTTCGCCGCTACCGCGACAAGGTGTTCGTGGTCAAGGTCGGCGGCGAGATTGCCAAGACGCCCGATGCCCTTGACCTGTTCGCGCAGGACGTGGGCCTTTTGAATCAGCTTGGCATCCGCATCATCGTCATCCATGGCGGCGGGCCGCAGCTTGACGAAGTGTCCGGCAAGATGGGCCTCAAGCCGGAAAAGGTCGCCGGCCGCCGCATCACCGACGACGCCACGCTGGAAATGGCCAAGATGGTGTTTGCCGGCAGCATCAACAGCGACATCCTGGCCGCAATCCGCAAGCACAGCGTGCTGCCGGTGGGCCTGAGCGGCTTGGACGGCGAAGTGCTGACAGCAATCCGCCGCCCGCCGCGCGAGATGATCGACCCGGAAACGGGCGAAACGACGACGGTGGATTTCAAGAACGTCGGCGACATCCGCGATTGCAACCCCGCGCTGCTGCGCACGCTGGTCGAGAACCGATACGTGCCGGTACTGAGCCCGCTGGCCTGCGATGAGGAAGGCCGGATCCTGAATGTCAACGCCGACACCGTGGCATGCACCGTGGCGGGCGAAATGCAGGCTGAGAAGCTGTTTATCCTCAGCAACACCAACGGCGTGCTGCGCGACGTCAACGACCCCGCAAGCCGCTACGTGTACCTCACAGTAAGCCAGGCCGAGGCGCTGATCGAGAAGCGCGAGGTGAAGTCCGGCATGGTGCCCAAGCTGCAAGGGGTGATCAGCGCCATTCGCGGCGGCGTCAAGCGCGCCTACCTGATTAACGGGTTGACGCCGCACGCACTGCTGAAGGAAGTCTTCACGCTGAAGCGCGAGGGAACCATGCTCATCGACGACGCAGCCGAAAAGGACTACCTCGAGCGCGGCTAGATCAAAGGGACAAAGTGGTAGCGCCTTTCGGCCCCGGAGGGGCCGGGGAACTTAGCCCACGGTTTTAGCCGTGGGGATTGCAGGCGAGAATGGTACCGCGCCCCGTAGGGGCGCAGGCAGCGTCCGATGTGTACCTCCCGCGCCCCGCTGGGGCGCGACTCCTTCTTGCCGAATGTTCCCACGACTGAAGTCGTGGGCTAAGTTTCTCAGCCGCTACGCGGCTGATTGCGATGCCCTCAGGTCCGTTCCCTGATCACATGGCATTCGGGCTAACGCCGGATGCCGCCTTCGGCGGCTCAACCGCATCGGCCCGACTTGTGTAGATACCCCCGACTGGTGTCGAGGGCTCTTGTTTTCCGCTACGTCGGGCTTACCCACCGCGACAGCAGCTTTGCCGCCGGATAGCAGGCCAGGGCCAGCAGGCCCCACCATGGCTGGGATGGCGACAGCATCAGCGCGAACGCGGCCATCAGCAGTGCCTCGCCGCGGATGCCTGTGCCGACTGCCCGGCCGAGATTCGGCGGTGTCGGCTCGCGCCGCGCGCGGGCGAGCGCGCGATGCAGCGCAAACAGCATCCACAGGATCACCAGCGCGGGCAGCACGATGCCGACCAGCATGTCGGGGCGCTCGCCGCGCACCAGCAGAAATGCGGGAAGCGCCGCCACGGGAAGCAATAACAGTTTCTCCACGACATGAAGCGCAATGCGCCCGCCGCCGCGGTCTTCAAACAGGCTGACGGTCGTCACCAGGCAGAAGTACACAAACACGCTGCCCGCAAACACCCACGCGACGGGCTGCCGCGCCAGTTGCTCAATGCCCGTGATTGCCAGCGCCGGCAGGCACACGTGAATCGCGCGGCAGGCGGCGATTACCGCGACCGCCGCGCTGCTTTGCCACAAGGGATGCACGACGTTCACGCCGCGCACACGCCCCGCCGCCAGCACGTTGTACAGCACGATCAGCGCCAGCAGCACCAGCGTGGCCACGCCCGCGCCCGCGGCAAACCCGCCCGCGACACCCGCCGCGAACAGCGCCAGCGTCACGATACGCGCGGCGTGGCGTGAGACTTCGCCCGTCACGATCGGCCGCCGCTTGCCCAGCAGGCGGTCTTTGCGCTCGTGCAGCACGTCGTTCAGCGCCATGCCGCCCAGGTAGATGCCCACTGTCAGCAGCAGCAGCCACGGCAGCTTGTGCAGGTCGGCGCGCCCGGCGATGAACACCGCCAGCGCCACGCCGCCGAACACGTCCGCCAGCGCCGACGGCAGCGCCGACACACGTACCAGCTTCATGGATGCCGTGAACTTCATGCCCTGCGCCCGGTCGTGCGCCTGCGCTTTGGGCGCGCGGCTTCAATCGGCCCGGTCTTGCTGCGCCCGCCTGCCTCAAGCACAGGCACGACGCCGCCGCCGCGCGACACGTTCACCACGGGGTCAGCACTCACCCGCCCGATACACCCGGCGTATTCGCCGCGGATCGCAAACGCGCCCAGTGTGAGATACTTCTTCTGTTCAACGACCGTTGCGCCCTCGGTCAGCAGAAACTTGTGCTCGCAGGCGGGCACGTACTCCTGCACCACGCCCTGCTGGTTCACCGCCTCGTCAAGCCGCTGCAGCCATTCCTGCCTGTTGCAAAAGGGGCCGAGCACGACACCGGTGCCGCCGAAGGCCGCCCCCGGCTTGAGGACAAACTTTTCGGGGCGCGAGGCGATGAAGGGAAGCAGGTCGATTTCGCGGCCCAGGTAGTCGGTGCGGCGCTCCTGCAACAGGCGCGACCAGGGCAGCAGGCGCAGCTTGGCCTGGTTTTCAGCTGGGGTGAAGAAGCGCTCAAAGGCGGCAGAAGTCAGGATTTCCAGCACGCCCTTGTTGCCGGCCAGCCTCGATCGCAGCGGGTTGACTACAACCACGTCGCCATGCCGCAGGCCGCGCAAAAACGGCGCAACAAGCACGCGGCGCCGTGCAAGCTCCGGCACCAGCGCGCGCCGGAACACCATGTGGTAGCGCGTGTCGCCGTGGTACAAGCCGCGATCTTCATTGCGGTAGTCAAATTCGCGCGGGTCAATGCAAGCGGCTTTGAACCCGCGGGCGGCAAGGCAGTCGGCGATCAACTGTTGCTCGGGCAGCGTGGGCGTGCCGTCAAAATCTACAATCGCGATGTTGGGCGTTTCCACGGTGGCGCGGGCGTGCTCGCGGTATGAGGCAAGCAGCGCGTCGGCGTAAAGCTCAGCCGAAGGCGAGCTCGGAAACAGGGAATGCAGGCCCACTTCGCGCGCCGCGGGCTGCTGCTGGAATGTGGTGTCGAGGATATTGCTGAAGACAGCGCCCGCCGGCGAATCGACATTGAACTCAAGAAAACGCGGGCCGCCGGCGGTCGGGATGAAGTCGTAGCGCGCAAACTCAATGGCCAGGCGCGACGGTGCGTCGTTCAGCGCCAGTTCTTCAATGTTCGGAGAAACGCCCAGTTGCTCCATGAACGTGACGCTGTTGAGTGCGAGGCCGACGACCTGCTCCAGCAGGTTGCTGATGGTGCGCACGTCGCGGGTCAGCTCACGGACGTCGTTGGCGGGCATGACGTAGGGCGCCTGCATGGCACGCAGGACCTTGCCGTCCATGCGAAACCCGCGCTCGCGCAGGGCGTGAGACAACAGCTCGTCGGCTTCGCGAGCGCGCACGGGCGAGCGCCGGAGCACGGCGTGGAAGTCCTTAAGCATTTCCGCCGCGAGATCAAGCTTTCGCGTCGGTTTGGAAGACCGGTCTTCGGCCATGCGGTGACTTTACGCCCGCGATTTCTCTCGGCAAGTTAGGTGGGTGCTTCGTTTCAAGTGGAAAGACCCGCGGAGAGCCTGCCCATGCGACTGATCGCGTGCCTGACGATTTCCCTGGTTGCCCTGTGCGCCACCGGCTGGAACGCTTCTGCACAGCCTGAACCGGGCGACTTCAAGGCGGGTTGGTCCACGTGGGCCCAGACGCGGGCCGGTGACTGGGTTGAGCATCGCCACGATATCGGGGGCGAAATCGTCATCCACCGGCTTGAAGTCAAAGCCGCGCTGGGCGAAGGCAAGTTCCGGCTTGAGCTGGTGGTCTGCGACGAGGAAGGCAAAGAAATTCGTCGCAACGAAGTTGAAAGCAGCTATTCGGGCATCCCCGCCGCCAACACCTGGATCACCGACTCGGCGTGGTCGAAGGCCGAGCACAGACTGGGCGACCGCACACTGGCCTGCGACGTGGCCACAGTCAAAGCCGAAGGCGCAAGCGGCGAGATCTGGCTGAGCCGTGACGTGCCGTGCGGCGGACTGGTGCGCTCGCGCATGAGCGTAGTCGAGGGCGACTCGGCGGTAGAAACCGGCATTGAGCTGCTGGGCTTCGGCCGCGACGAGGATGGCGCGCAGCCTGACACAGCCAGCCCGCTTGAAGGCTACGGCGATCCCATCACCATGCCGCTGCCTGAAAAAGTGCGCGACGCCATCCGCGACCAGGGCACGGCGATTACCCGCATGCGCCTGTACTTTCAGGAAGCCACGGGTGCCGAAGACGGCGCCAAGCTTGAGTACGAGGGCATGGCCACCGAGGTGCCCGTCATCTACGCCGCGTTTGTGCCCGAGCGCTGCGACAAGCTGTTGAGCTACAAGGACTGGTCGGAGCGCACCGGCCGCTACGTTGATCTGGGTTTTGACGTCAAGACACGCCCGCGCACGCTTAAGGGCCTGACTGTGCGCATTGAGCACTCCCACATGCAGGGCGACACCGAAACCGCCATCAGGACCTACGACGTGCCCAAACCCGCGCGCGCGGGGGATGCCTGGGAAAGCCTGCGACTGCAGGGCGCGCGCCCCGGCATCAACCGCTACACGCTGCTGGTCACCTACACCAACGTCCGCGACGAGCAGACCACACAGCGCGGCTTCAGCCACTGGGTGGTGGTGGATTCGCCGCCGATGTTTGAGTTCTTCAATGACGCGGCGGCTGTGGCGACGGCGACGCAGGTGGGGGGACAGACGCTGCTTGAGGCGGATGTGCGCATGTCGGGCAGCTTTCTGCTGCATCACGGGCTGCGGGCCGGCGATTGCTCGTTGCGCATCACGCGCCGGGGCAAGCGCAGCCTGAACCTGTCACCGCTGTCGCCCGAGGTGCGGCGGCAGGTGGGGCGCGATGCCGTGCCCGGCGGGTGGCATGAACTGGGGCGCTGCAACCTGGATGACGGCACGGTCAACGGTCGGCGCGTGGCGGACGTTGAGGATTCGTTTGTGCGCATCACCTGGCTGCACAACCTGGCGGCAACATCCCGCACGCTGCCGCTGGCCGAGGAGTGGGAGTATCGCTTTGAGCTGTACCATCGCGGCACGGTGGGCGCGCTGGCAAGCTGGTCAGCCAGCGTATCGGTCGATATCAACCGCCCTGAAGACATCGCCGAGGCGCGGTTGAAGGTGCAACTGACAAGCCGGCCCGAGCCGATCCTGGTCGCGTTCGAAGCAAAGCAGGACAAGTAGCGCCACGTGGTTTTTTGGTGGTGCGGGCCTGCTGCTGCGTCCTTGGGGATAGACGCAGTTGAGCGCCCGGAGGGTGCGCCATGAATTAGCCCGGTCGCGTAAGCGCCGGGGTTCCATTCGGCGAGATTTCCGAGCCCCCGAAGGGGGCGGTATGAAACGCGCCGGGCGTCTGCCCTGCGCCCTTGGCGGGCTGACGCCCGCGATGATTCAGGACGCCCGCTCCGCGGGCTTGCTTGCTCTGTCGCCGAAGCTCCCGGCTCTGACGAGCCGGGCTGATTCAGGACGCCGCCTCCGGCGGCTGAAAGGCAAGGCGTGCGCCGCGGAGCCGCCGATTGACTGTGTACGTTGGCTTACGTTCGTGGAATTCCTGGGTACACAGCATTGGGCCATTGGCCTGCATGTGCGGCCGGGACGGCCACACCACTTGGCAGCGCTTCGCCATCAGTCAATCGGCGCGGCTTTTGAGGCCGGTGAATCCGGGTCATCCAGCGGGACGACGCGCACGACCACGTCGCCGGTGGGCACGCTCTGGCAGGCCAGGCGCACGTTATCGCCCTTGCGGCGGATGCGCGAAAGGATCCATTCTTCGCATTCGGTGCGCGGGTTGAGGTTCTCGGCGCCTTCAAGCACCTCAATGTTGCAGGTGCCGCACGAGCAGTTGCCGCCGCAGATGCAGGTGATGCTGACCCGGTTTTCCCACATCACGAACAGAATCGGCTCGCCCGGTTTGCCCTCGATCGTGACGCCCTTGTCCACTACGGTGATTCTGGCCAACGCTTCACCTCAGGCATGATTCAAGCAGGCAAAAGGGGGGCGGGCAATCGGCGGTTTTGCAGTGTGTTGCCGTGGTTTGTGTGCAGGCTGCGGACGGCGTTGAAAGCGGATACTGCAAACCAAAGTTGAACATCATCTGTTGAGATTTTGGCTCGAGCGGGCACACAGGGCTTCGAACACGCACAAAGGAATCGGGTTGTGCGGCCATCTCACGCGAGTTCCGGTTTGCGCCCCTTGGGGCGGTACTTCGGGCCGCTCGCCCCGGTAGAATCAACTCGACAATGCCTTAGCGCCGCGCCTTGGGCAGGTCGTTCATGGTCAGATCGACCGTCACTTCCGTGCGCTTGCCAAGCTCGACCGTGGCTGACGCGTGCCTGATCGGCAGGCGCGGCGGATAGACTTCCAGCTCATACTTCCCAGCCGGCAACCCGCCAAAAAATGCGCCGTGCCACGACACGCCTTGCCAGACGCTGCCGCGAAACTCGGTAATCCAGCGACAAGTGGCTTGCTCGTCCTCGAGGCAGAAGACGTCGAACACGCCGGCTGTGCTCACGGTTGCCACGGCGGAACTGTTGGCCGGCACCACGGCTTCAAAGCCCAGGTCGTCGGCCGAGAATCCGTAGATGGTGACGGCGGTGGCGCGCTCGTTGCGCAGCACAAGCGACGCGCGGCTGCCACCCGGGCCGGGCAAGCCGCGTGACGCAACCTGGGTGGAGTCAAATCCATCCTGCGTCAGTGTAAGCTCGGGCAAGGTTGCCTGGTTCACCGGCCCGGTGAATTCAGGTGCCACGGGCTTGAGCACGACGATAACTTCTTCGATCGCGCCGTAGTCCACGCGCTCAAACGCGCTACCCTTTTCCACGCTCTCCCTGAACACGTTGTAGTCGTCGCGAGATTCACGCGTGGCGGGGCCGGTGACGCCTTCGCGCGCGACACCGCGCAGGTGCACCAGGATCTGCCCGCTGTCGGGCTGCGGCTCGGGGTAGCTGGGCCCGAGGGCGCACCCGGCGAGCAGCAGCGGCAACGCGAATATTGTCAGTCGGCAAGGCACTACCTTGTCATCTCCACGGTTGCGGTGGTCGTGGCGCCTGCCTTGACTTCGATGGTGGTATCGACGTCGCGGAAGCGCTTCTGTTTCTGCCAGGTCAGCAGCCGGTAGGTGCCCTGCGGCACGCCGTCGATTTCAAAGCTGTCAGCATCGGCGTTGATCAGGGCATAGGCGGGGTTCGGCGCGACAAACAGGCGCGCGTCCATGCGCTTGTGGATGCTGCAGTGCACGCTGACTTCGCCGTAGTCTTCAAACTTGTGCGAAGCCTTTTCGCCCTGCGCGAAGATGCCCAGGTCAAGCTCAACCTCGCCGAGAAAATAGACGTTATGGCTGATCTCCGCCTCTTCATCGTTGTCGAACTCAACTTCCTGCCCGCGCACCAGCACGGCAAACCCCGGGTCAAAGCGCGCACCCTTCTGTGAGACCACCAGCGTGGCCGGCACGTCAAAGATGCCCTGTGTGGCGGTCTTGCCGTCGCCATCGACCTTCAGCAGGTACACCACCATCGGCTGGTTGGGCCGGCGCACACTGAAGGTCACCTTGCCGGCGACACGACCGTGCTTGCTGTCGGCCCACTTCCAGGTGCCTGACTCGGCCTTCGCGGCTTTTACCCACACGGGCGTCGGCATGTGCGGCTGACCGCTTGCCAAAGCCACCACCAGCGGGATCAAAGCCACCGCAGCCAGCAGGCCCAGAATTTGACCCATCCTGATCATGCAACCCATCAAACCCGGCAGTCCCACCACGGTCAAGCGACCTGTGGTGCAGGTAGGGGCTCAGGTTGAAGTGGCTGCGAAGCCCATGAAGCTCAGGGCGGAGGCAAAAAGAACTACGAAATCAACAGGACTGGCAGGACGGGCAGGAAAGCTACAGTCCTAACGTCCTGTCTGTCCTGTTCCAGCAGTTCTTCGCGGCTTTGTGTCTTCGTGTGAGACCGCAGATTGTCGCGTCGCCTGCGAGCATGGGCGTGCCGTCCCACATGGATGGCCGCGGCATGGCGGACGCGAGCTCCGCAGGACCATGTGGCTCCGGTCGGTCTATCTGTGCCCATCTGTGTGAATCTGTGGCCTCCTAGTCGCACCGCACCGCGCGTCTCCGCGCACCCTGCGTCTGCGCGGTGTGCCGTTGTGGGGCGACGAGAGATCGCAACGGGCTTCGAACTGAGACACCACCCGTGGGGCCGGTCCATTGCCGGGATTTGCCGGGTTGCCTATCGTGCCCTGGCCGCGAAAATTACCCGAACCGCCCCGGCTGGGGGAGCGTATAAGTGTTGTCAGGAGCCGGATGTCCACAGCCTCCGAGAAGCAGGATCGCAAGCTGATGGCGGCCGCAAAGCGCGGCAACATGGAGGCGTTTGAGCAGATCTTTTACAAGTACTACCGGCGTCTTTACGCGCTGTTTTATCGGCTGACGTGGGACGACGGCCGGGCGGAGGATCTGCTGCAGGAGACCTTCATCCGCGTCTGGCGCGGCGCCATCACCTTCAAGGAAGAGCTGAAGGTCTCAAGCTGGATCTATCGCATCGGGCGCAACTGCTGGATTGACCTTGAGGCGCGCCGCAAGTCTGTCCGCCGCTCGGTGGATGTCGAAAGCGACAGCGTGCTGGATTCAGGCCGCGTGGACGCGCTGAGCGAAGGCGACCCGCGTGCCACCACCAGCGGGCGATACGCGCAGATCCGCCCGGTGCAGATTCTGGCCGACATGGCTGTTTCGAAGGACGACGGGCCCGACGCGCGCGTCATCCAGCGCGAGGTGGAAGAAAACGTGCGCCAGGGCCTGCTTGACCTTGACCCGATGCACCGGCTGGTGCTGGTGATGAGCTTTTACCAGGGCATGACTTACAGCGAGATCGCGGAATCGCTGGAGATCCCGCTGGGTACGGTGAAATCGCGCGTGTATTACGCCGAGCGCAAGCTGCGCGACCGGCTGAAGCGCTTTGTCAGCAAGCCGGAGGGCGCGCCACATGCGTGATACCACACCGGCATCTGAGCGCTACGGCGCGGGCGGCAACCTGGTCAGCTATGTGCTGGGCGAGCTGGACTCGCAATCGCAGGTCGCGCTGGAAAAGCGCATGGAAAGCGAGCCCGCCCTGCGCGACGAGCTTGCCGAGATCCGCGAGCACGTGCAGCTTCACCAGAACGTCCGCAAGGTGGCCCCGCGGCGCGGAAGCTTTGAGCGCCTGCGCCACCGCATGAAGCGCGACGGCGCATTTGACGGCGCGATTCCGGGCGTGCACTGCATGCTGCGCCGCTCGTTCGTGCTGTCGATGATCTTCGGCGCCGTGGCCATCGCTCTGCTGATCGCCTTTACCGGCGGCGGCGTCGTCGTTGCACCGCCCGACGTGATCGGCGAAATCGTGTACACCGTGCCCGGCGCCGGCCAGCGGCTTGAAGTCACCGAGCGCGCGCGGCTGCAGATTCGTGAACAGCCGTACGACACCGGCGCATACGACGCTTTCATCTGGCTGCCGACCGGCGTGAGCAACACTTACTCGTCGATTGAAGCCGCGGCCAACACGTCCTTTCAATTCAAGGGCACGCGGCGCATGCAGTTGATCGGCGGGTCGTTGCGCGGCTTGAAGATTCAGCCGGGCGGCGTGGGCGAAGGTGCGTTCATCGTCGAGACTCCGCATTGCAGCGTGCAGGTCGATGAGGGCAGCCTGAGCATCTACATCACGCCCGACGGCGCCGAAACGCGCGTGACAGTGGCGCGCGGCAGCGCCCGGGTGTTTGCGCTGGATGCTGAGCGCGGCATCCCGGTCATGGCCGGCTACTGCACATCCACCCAGCGCGGCAAGCTACCTGATCCTGCCC
Source organism: uncultured Planctomycetaceae bacterium (assembly GCA_964652605.1). Lineage (GTDB taxonomy): Bacteria > Planctomycetota > UBA8742 > UBA2392 > UBA2392 > JADJRK01. The sequence goes on along the minus strand of CAZZBH010000018.1, from coordinate 4,671 downwards.
GGCCGGTGTTGAAGCTGACGCTCGCGCAACGCCCCGGGACGGTGTACCAGGTGGACGCCACGCTGCGCAACGACGGGTATGAGCCGGTCACCATCCGCAAAGCCATCAGCAAGTCGCGCCCTGACGAGCCGATCTACCTGCTGCACATCACGCACGCATCCGAGTACGTGCCCGACGAGATTGCCGAGAACGTTACGCTGCCGCCGACGCGCGTGTCGCCCATAGATGCTTCAACCGGCGATCACGGGGGCGAGGGGCGGCTTGAACCCGGGTCAGCCTACCAGTTCACGTTCGACCCTGGGCCGATGCTGCGCACGACGCCGCGCGTGACGCACTGGTTGCGGCTTGAGTACCGCGGCGATCTTTACGGCCCGCCGGGCGAGGCGCGCGTCAACATCGCCAGCAACAACCTGAAACTGGACCTGAGGAATCGATGAGCCTTTCCGTCATTGAAAAGAAACTCTCGCAGCTTCGCGGCCACATCCGCCTGATGTTCCTTTCGTGGGGCATGGCCAAGCTGATGATCTGGGCGGCGGGGCTTACGCTGTGGCTTTACTACACCGACCGCATCCTCAAGCTGCCTGGCGGGTTGCGCCTGGCCTTCCTGATTACGGCGGTGGTGGTGCTGATCGTGATTGCCATCCGCAACCTGGTCTATCCGCTTTCGCGCACGCTGAGCGACGAAGACCTGGCACTGCTGGTTGAGCGCGAATACCCGCTGCTGAACGATCGCCTGATCACGTCATTGCAACTGCTCAAGACCCAGGAGCGATACAAAGACACCGCCAGCGCCGACATGATGCGCGCAGTGGTCAGTGAATCCTTCGACATCGCCGGCAAGCTGCAGTTCAACGATGCCGTGCGCCCGCGCAAGCTGATGTACATGGTGGGCGCTAGCGTTATGGCGATGCTGCTGGTGTTCGGGCATGCGTGGCTTGACCGCGATGACCTGTCGCTGTGGGTGCGGCGCGCGCTGGGCGCCGGCCCCGACTGGCCGACCAGCACCCAGCTTGAAGTCATGGTGCTGACGCGCGACCAGTTGTCGCAGTACCCGACCACCGAGGAACTGCACGTCAACTTCACGTTCAACCCAGAAGCCCAGCTGCCCGACCTGGGCGTAAGCGGCGTGTACGACGTCGCCGCCGGCAGCGACCTGCGCATCATCGCGCGGCCCAGCGGCGAAATCCCTGAGCGCGCCGAAGTGCGCATCGTCGCCTGGCAGCTTGACCCGCAGTCGGGCGGCTACGTGCAGGTTGGCAGCCCCGTTTCGCGACCCATGGAGCGCGCGTCAGTGGCCGGCGCGGAAGGCGAGCAGGTGTATTTTGCTTACAACAAGCTCAGCGTGATCAACGCGATTGAGCAGGTCACGATCCGCGCCGGCGACGCCAGCGCCGGGCCGTACACACTGCGCGTCATCCCGGCACCGGAAATCACCAGCACACTGGATATCGCCTATACCTACCCCGAATACCTGGTGATCCCCGACCGCGTCACCAGCGAGCCCTCAATCGAGGGCGTCGCCGGCACGCAGGTGGAGCTGCGCTTTGCCACCAGCAAGCCGCTGATGCTGGAGGGCCCTGAATCCAGCGCTCTGATGATCGACTTCAATGTCGGCAGCAGCCAGCGATTCCCGCTCGATACCGACCAGGGTGCGGGCGAGAATCGCTACAAGGTGCGCATCCCGGCGCTGCAACTGGGCATGAGCCGCTGGCGGCTGCGGCTGGTTGACCGGCAGGGTATCGAAAACCTGCAGCGCACGGGTGACGTGATGCAGGTCAAGGAAGACGCGCCGCCGACGGTGCGCATCGTGTTTTCGGGCGACCCGCTGGTGAGCAACCAGTTTGTGTACGTCACCGAAGACGCGGTGGTGCCGCTTGAGTTCGAGTTCAGTGACGACTACGGCGTGGGCAGCGCGCGGATGTTCTGGCGCTTTAACATTGATAACGAGTACCGCGAGTACGAGCCGTTCGCGAAAGCCTTCGAAAAGCTGCAATCTTCGCCCCAGCCGCGTGTGCAGGGCAGCTTTGTGCTGGAGTTCGAGAAGCTGCTCAGTGACCAGCGCGTGCCCGCGGGCGCGAAGATCGCCGTGGAGCTTTACATTCAGGCCTTTGACCTGAACCAGATCCGGCCCGAAGATGGCGGCGCGCCCACGTTTCAGGGAAGCCGCCACAATACGACACTGACGTACGAACTGATCGAGGTCGATGAGCTGCGCGCGCGCGTCAGCAGCCAGATCCGCCAGATCAAGACACAGATCGGCGCCATGCTGGCAAACCAGGAAGAGCTGCTTGAGCAGACGCGCACCGCGCTTGACCAGCCGGGCCTGATGGACTTCCGCGGCGAAAAAGGCGAGCTTCTGCGCAAGGACCTCAATGACGCTTACCGGCGCCAGAATCAGCTTCTGCGGGATGCCGAGGTCGTGCTGGCGCGCTTTGGCGTATTCGCGCAGGTGTACCAGTTCAACCGGCTTGAACGCGAAGACCAGGACCGGCCGCAGGAGGCGCGCATCCAGACGGTTCGGCTGCTGCTGGCGATTGCAGCCGCAGACCGCGACGTGCAGCAGACACTGATGGGGCCGCTGATGCGCCTTGCCGACGCCGAGGAAGACGCGGTGGCCGCGCTGGCGGGCGAAGTGATCCAGAACCTGCGCAGGCGCAGCCTGCAGCGCGCGGCGCCCGACGTAAGCTTCGGCGCGGACGCGTTCGGGCGGCTGTTGCAGCAGGCGGCGATGTTCACGCCGGGCTGCAACGAGCGCGCACGGGGAATGTACGAAAGCGTGCTGGAAATCGGTTTGACGCCCAACGGTCGGCGCGAGCTGCTGAACGAGATGCTGCACCAGCAGCAGTTGTCGTTGAACGTCCTGCGCCAGGTGCAGGAGCAGGTAAAGAAGTGGGAAGGCTACGACGACATTCTGCAGGGCTTCTACAACCTCAAGAAGCTGCAGGAAGAAACCAACGAAGGCATCGCCAGCGAAGCCCGCACCCGCGATTGACCATGCCGCCGTTCGTGGCGCGTGCGGCTGCGCGCTGCTATCGTCCGGCGCATGGCTGGTAAAGGCGAAGATTCGCCCGCAATGCGGCAGTACCGCGAGCTGAAAGAAAGGCACGCGGGCGCGTTGCTGCTCTACCAGATGGGCGACTTCTACGAGACGTTCTTTGAAGACGCCCGACAGTTGGCCGAGACGCTGGGCATCGCGCTGACCACGCGCGGCGATGACTCACAGGGCAACCCCATCGACATGGCCGGCTTTCCGCTGCGCGCGCTGGACCAGCACCTGCCGCGGCTGCTGGAAAGCGGGCTGCGCGTCGTGGTGTGCGAGCAGGTGGAAGACCCCGCCGAGGCCAAAGGGCTCGTCAAGCGCGACGTCACGCGCGTGATCACGCCGGGCACCGTGCTCGAGGAAAGCATGCTGGACGCCCGCAAGCCCAGCATCATCGCGGCCTGGCTGCCTCCCCGCGCAAAGGCGCCGGGTGGCCTTGCCTGGGCCGAGCTTTCAACGGGCCGCTTTCTGTGCACATCCGCCGTCGAAGCCGACCTGTCGCCCGCACTGGCGCGGCTTGAACCTGCGGAGCTGCTGCTGCCCGAAAAGCTGTGGGCAGATGGCCGCGAAGCGGTCGTCGCGCTGCGCGGGCAGACGCAGGCAAGCCTGACCGCCGCGCCCGACTTCAGCTTTGACCGCCGCCGCGCAGTCGAGGAGCTTCACCGGCAGCTTGGCGTGAAAACGCTGCAGGGCTTCGGGTTTGATGACGACGGCGCGCCCGAGCTTGCAGCCGCCGGCGCGCTGCTGGCCTATCTTGCCGAGAACCAGCGGGGGCGCATCGCACACATCCGCGCGCTGGAGCGCTTCGACCCGCGCGAGGTGATGGCGCTGGACCGCGCGACGCTGGACGCCCTTGAGATCACCCGCACGCTGCGCGAAAGCCGCCGCAGTGGCAGCCTGCTGGATTGCCTTGACCGTACATCCACGCCCATGGGTGCCCGTGAGCTTCGGTCCTGGCTGACGGCGCCGCTGACCGACGCGCGCAAGATTGGCGCCCGGCACGCCGCGGTCGATGAGCTGGTGCACACGCAGCGACGCCTGAAGCTGCTGCGCGAAGCGCTTGCCGGCTTGCCTGACCTTGAGCGCATCGCCGGCAAGCTGGGCAGTGGCCGCGCCGCACCGCGCGACCTGGACGGCCTGCGCACGGCGCTGCGCCGCCTGCCGATGCTGCGCGGCGCGCTGGGCGGCACCGAAAGCGCGCTGCTGTCGTATGCGGGAGAATCACTGGATGCGCTGGCGGACTTGCGCGAGCTGCTGGAGCAGCGGCTTGCTGACGACCCGCCGGTGACCCTGAAGGAGGGCGGAGTCATCCGCGCCGGCGTGAACGCAGAGCTGGATGAGCTGCGCGCGCTGGGCCGCGAAGGCAGCAACTGGATGGCACGCTTTCAGCAGACCGAAGCGCAGCGCACAGGGATTGCCTCGCTGAAAGTCGGATACAACTCGGTGTTCGGCTACTACATCGAGGTAACGCACGCGCACGCGGGCAAGGTGCCCAAAGACTACATCCGCAAGCAGACGCTCAAAGCCGCCGAGCGCTACATCACGCCCGAGCTGAAAGAGTACGAGTCGCGCATCCTGAACGCCGAGAAACGCATCCAGGCCCTTGAAGCGGCACTGTTCGGCGAGTTGCG
>CAZZBH010000017.1:0-41511 GCA_964652605.1 uncultured Planctomycetaceae bacterium | reverse complement strand
CATGAGGCCACAGACACGCAGAGCCGCGGGAGTGGGACGTTCGCCGCTCCCGCGGCTTCACGTTGACCCCGGCACCAGCAGCGCGGACGGTCACCATTCCGGGGCGAATGCTATAGTGCGGTGGGGGAGTTGTGCCTGTCCTGAAGCCGGCTGAGATTCTGCGCTACCTTACCGCCAAGGGTTTTCTGTCGGCGGCTGAGGCGGAGCTTGTTACCTCGCGTTGGTCTGCTCAGCGCGACGGGCCGCTGCTTCCGTTCATTGGGCGCGAGAAGATTCTGCCGCCTGAGGTCGCGCAGGATCTGGCCGATTTGATCGGCAACAACCAGCTTGAGGGATTGCAGCCTTACCTGCCCGGCTTGGTGTTGCTGTCGTCTATTGGGCGCGGCGGCCGCGGCACGGTGTATCGCGCGTGGCAGACCAGCCTGCGGCGCGTGGTGGCTGTGAAAGTGCTGTCTGACGCGCTGTCGGACAACCGCGAGTACATCCAGCGCTTTCTGCGCGAGGCACGCGTCGCCAGCAAGGTGCAGCACCGCAACATCGTGCGCGCCTTTGACATCAACCGGCGCGGCCAGACCACGTATATGGTGATGGATTACGTGCCCGGCATCAGTCTGGGCGCGGTGCTGCGTGGCAAGCCGAAGCTGGGGCTGGCGGACGCGCTTGAAGTCGGCCGCGCCATGGCCGACGCCATCGGCTACATCGGCAAAGTCGGGCTGGTGCATCGCGACGTCAAGCCGGACAACATCATGATCGACCGGCGCGGGCGCGTGCGGCTCTGTGACCTGGGCCTTGCGCGGCCAACGGGCGGCACCAGCATCACGGCGCCGATGATGGCGCAGGGAACGCCGGCGTATATGGCGCCCGAGGCGGCGCTGCGGGCAGAAATCGACATCCAGGCTGATGTGTATTCGTTGGGCGTCACGCTTTACCGCGCGCTGCTGGGCCGTGTTCCATTTGAGAACCATGAGCCGGTCGAAATCCTGCGCATGCACATTGAGGAGCAGCCGCGCGGCCTCGATGGCGGCGAAATGCCCGGCGTCGTGGCGGATCTGCTGAAGCGCATGCTGGAGAAAGAGCCGGCCAAGCGCCCCCCGGCCAAAGACTTGGCCCGCGAGTTCGCCGCGCTGCAGAAAAGCCTGCCCGGCATGGACCGCCACAAGCTGTGGGAGCTCGTCCCCGGCGGCGAGCCCGGCCCGCCCGAGCCCGAAGAAGAAACCGTGCTGCACGAAGATCAGCCGATGCCGCAGCCAGTGCCGCAAGCGGTGCCGACGCCCCGCCTTGAGGCGCGGGCGAAGCGGCGCACGACGGGGGTGGGGTTCGCGACACTGGGTTTTGCGCTGTTCGTAAGCATCGTGTACATCCTGTTCACGGTGCTGAGCGACGCGACGCTGCCCGACGACCCGCGTATCCGCCAGATGGAAGCGGAGCTGAACGAGCTACGCAACGATCTTGCGACTGAGCGCGCTGAGCGAGAAGCATTCGGTGCGCGCTTGAAAGAAGCTGCGGAACGGTTGCGACTGGAAGAAGAAGCCGATTCGCGCCGCCGCGCACACGAGCCGCCAAGGCAGAAGGCCGGCGACGTAGTCCGCGAAATCACCGACATGCGCGAGACCGGCAAAGTTGAGGGTATGCAGGACGGCGAGTAGTCCGCCGGCGATCAGCCATTGCGGTAGCGCGCCACGAACGCCTCATAGTCTTGCGGCGTGTTCACTTCATAGCCGTGATAATCGCTGACAAACACCGCGATGCGATGGCCGTTCTCGAGTGCGCGCAGTTGCTCAAGGCCTTCGGCCTTTTCCAGGGGTGACTGCGGCATCGTGGCGAAGCGCGGCAGAAAGTCGCTGCGATAGGCGTACAGCCCCACGTGTTTCAGGTAGTGCCTGGCGCCGCCTGCATCGCGGTAGTGGGGGATGGGGTTGCGGCTGAAATACAGCGCGTTGCCGCCCCGATCCAGGACGACCTTGACGCATCCGGGCTCGGACAGCGGTACCTCAGTCGGCCAGGGCACGGCGATGGTGCCCATCTCGGCGTCCGGGCGTGCCAGCATGCCCTCGACCAGCGCCTCAAGCGGCTGTGGCTTCATTTCGGGCTCGTCGCCCTGGATGTTGACGACGATGGCGGCGTCAGGGAACTGTGCCGCGGCGGCGGCTACGCGGTCGGTGCCGGAGGCGCAGGTGGGGGGCGTCATGACGGCTTCGCCGCCGAAAGCCTTGACGGCGTCAAACACTTCTTGGGCATCAGTTGCGACCACAATCCGGTCGATAGATCGACAGGCCTTGGCCCCCTCCCAGACATGCTGGATGAGGGGCTTGCCGGTTCTGTCCAACAGCACCTTGCGGGGCAGGCGGGTAGAGGCAAGGCGAGCGGGTATGACGCCAAGCACGCGACTCATACCGCGAGATTAGGCGCCCGCAAGCAGGCGGGCAAGAGACGGAGAACAACCATGCTGATGATCGCACAAGCCATTCCCTACATTGCATTTGCGGGCGCAGCGCTGCTGCTGGGGTGGGTTGCCGTTGACCTTGTCCGGGCGCGGCTGCGCAAGCCCAGGGCGGCAGGGCCTGCCTCACCGGACTACGACCGCGGCTTGGCGGACCGCCCGGTGCCCATGAGCACGCGCCTGAAGGCCCAGCCGATGCGCGATTCACTGCGCATCCAGGTGGAGGACAGTGTTCTGGACATGCCCATAGAGGCCGAAGCTGAAGAGCAAGCCCCGCATGCCGAGGCACAGGCCGAGGAACAGGCTGATGAAGAGGCCGAAAAGCAGGCCGAGGTGAGGGCCGCCGAGCAGGACCTCCAGGACGAGGCCACAGCCGTAGAGGCTGTTTCCAAGCCGGCTGAAACTTCTGAAACAGATTCTGAGCGCCGTAGTCCCGCAACTTCGGCAATCATGTACAATGACGCGGTAGTCCGGCGCGACCCATCCGTCCGGGTGTTTGACGCGATTGTAGCGCCTAGTGAGCGAATGAGCGCGTGACGCTCTCGCGTTTGCGTTCGTGGCAGCTTGCCCGCGTTGTCGGGCATGGGCCGCGGGCGTGGGTACCGCGGCGCATGCAGCAAGACACGGCAACCGTTCAGCGCAGCCTGCTGCACCTCCACTTTGACAGCTCGGTGGACGGCCAGTACGTGCTTGACCCAGCCTCAGACGTGTTCGTCAAGGTCAACCCTGCCATGTGCAAGCTGCTGGGGTTCACGCGCGAGCAACTGGTCGAGGCGCGCCGCCCGGTCAGTATGCTGAGCCTGGTGCACGAGGCCGACCGCGAGCTGGTCAAGTCGCACCGCTTGGCAACCAGCGCCGCCGGCGATTCCGGCGTCATGCGCTTTCGCGTCGTGCGAAGCGACGGCGCATTGCGGCACCTTGAGGTGCGCTACACCCTGATCCGCTACCTGGATCGCCTGGTGCAGGTGGGCAGCGCCCGCGACGTGAGCGAGCAGGTGAAGCTTGAAAGCAAGCTGCGCAATGAATCCGAATTCAACCGCGAGCTGACACTGGCCGCGCAACGAAGCGCGCAGGAGGCGCAGCGCAAGTCGCTCGAAGTGCTTGAAGCCAACACGCGCATCAACGCGCTGGCCGACGTGCTGCGCGCCATCCCGTTGCTTACCAAGCGGCTGCTTGAGCGGGAGGAGCTTGACGACGTGCTGCGCGAGACCGCCCAGACGATGGTCAATGACGCGCAGTTTTCAAGCTGCGCGGTAATGCTCAACAACGAAGCCGGCGAGCTTGAATACAAGTACGCCAACCCCGATCCGAAAACCGGCCGTGTTGAACTTGGCAGTCTTCCCGGCCACCGCCGCGTGTTCCGAGGCGAAGAGCCGATCGCCGTGGACGAGGACGGCGTGCACATCCTGCCAATCCGCGATGGCGCGGCGATACGCGGTTTGATGGAAGTCGGCATTCCGGACAGCCTCAAGCGATTCTTCAAGTCGAACGCGCAGATTCAGCATTCGATCCGAGACCTGGTAAGCACGGTAGCTGACTATCTGGGCATGGTGATCAGCAACCACGAGAACCTTGAACACATCCGGCGGCAGGGTCGCCTTGACCGACTGACCGGCTTGTTTAACCGCCGCGTGTTCGATGAACAGCTCAGCATCGAGTTTCGGCGCGCACAGCGCTACGACCGTGACCTCAGCCTGCTGATCATGGACATCGACGACTTCAAGAAGGTCAACGACACGTACGGCCACCTGCAGGGCGACCGGGTGCTCGAGAGCATCGGCGAGCTGGTCGTTGGCTGCTTTCGTGACCTTGACACCGTCTGCCGCTACGGTGGCGAAGAAATCTGCGTGATCATGCCTGAAACCGTCGGCCCCGCTGCCCGCAGCAAGGCTGAGCAAGTGCGCCGCAAAATCGCCGAGCTTGAAGTGCCCATGATTGAACAGCCGGGCAAGTCGCTGCGCATCACCGTATCAACGGGCATCGCCTGCGTGACCAAATCGACCGCCACCGAAGAGCAACTGCTCCGCGAAGCAGATCGTGCGCTGTACCACTGCAAGAACAACGGCAAGAACCAGGTGAAGTTGCTTATGGACTAGCAGCGATCGTTGGTTCATCTCTGTCGCTGCGGCGGCGATGGTGAACATCAGCTTGAGGTATGGCGATTCGCCCGGCACCCCTTTCGCGCTTTCGCGGCTATACAGGTGTCGAGTCATTCCGATGTAAGCAGACATGCCGACACTTGCCGCCTTTCTCAACCTTGTGGTCGCCATCTCGCTGTTCATTGCGGCTGTGTATGGCCTTCGCGTGCTCTGGACCCGTGCGGTTCCGCCGCGTGTGCTGGCTTGGCTGATCGCGCCGGGCGTGGCGGTGCACGAGTTGTCGCACGCGCTGGCCTGCCTTTTGACGGGCGCGAAAATTCACTCGATGGTGCTGTTTCGCAGCGATGGCAGCGGAGAAGTGCGCCATGGCCCCCCGAAAATCCGCTACGTCGGCGACATGCTGATCGCTCTCGCACCGCTGGCAGGTGGCACAGCTTGTCTGCTGCTGCTGGGAGTTCTGCTGCGGGCGCCGGTCAACCTGTACGAAGTGCGCACAAGCGGCGTTCATGCCGACCAGTTCCGGTTCATGCTGGATCTGGCCGGCCTGGTGTGGGACGACCTCGGGCTGTTCCTGCGTGCGGCAAGCTGGAGCGATGCCCGCACATACGTCTTTCTATACTTCGCCATGTGCTTCACGCTGACCATGTCGCCAAGCCGCCAGGACCTGAAGAACGGCGCAGCCGGCATCCTGGTGATCTGCGGCGTGGTGCTGGTGCTGCACCTGATTGTCGATCGGCTGATCGCGGCGCGCGGCGACGGGCCGGTGTTTCGCTTTGTGGCCGACGTGCTGTACACGATGCACTACCCGTTTTCGGTGGCGGCAATCACGGCGCTGCTGGGCGGCTTGATCTATCTGATTGGCATACCGTTTCGGAAGCGCAGGCGGCGTAGATGAGCCGCAGCCTGATGGCTACAGCGGCACGCCGCCGTTTTTCGGTGACCCGCCATCCCAGCCGGGAATCGCGGCTGCCTGCTTGATCCACGACGCCAGTTGCTTCTCGTCCGGCTGATCGCCTTCGTGAATGTGAAAGTAGCGGGCGTTGGGGTCCTTGGATTCGACCGGCGGCAATGGGTCCAGCAACGCGCCCCGAATGAACGCCACTTTGATGTACTTGTTGAAGCAGTGATAGCTGAGAAACCAGCCCTGGCCCTCGACACCGTAGAACGGCGAGTTCCACTTCACCGCCTTGCGCAGGTTGGGCACGGTGCGCTCGATCAACGCATCCAGGCTGCGCCCCACGTCGCGCTTCCAGCCAGGCATAGCCGCAATGTAATCCTGCACCGGCCCGTCGCCGTCACCCTTGGCAATCTGAGGGTTGCCGCCGGACAACAACTTGGGCCTGCCAGCAGAAGGCTTCCCAGCCGACGTGCCCGAGCGAGCAGAGTTTGATTTCGAACGTGTCATTGCGGTTAGCAACGTACGCGAACCGAGGCCCAGACTCAATCAGGAAGCGCCGACGCGGGCAGAAGTCCCTGCACGACAAGAGAAGTGTGCAAACTGTGCAAGAAAAACACCAAGAATTCCGAAAATGCGCGTGCCACCCCCTAAATCGAGTTACGATGGCTTGATGAAGCAGCACCCAGAAGACGCAACGCCGGGCAAATCAGGTGACAAATCGAAGGGTAGCGATGCGCGAGAGAGGCCTCTGGTTGGCGGCGATAGTGGCGTTGGCAGCGGCCTTGCCGGTGTCCGCCGCCCCGAATCCGAAGGTCCTTGCGGTAGCCGATGTTGTGGCGTCGATGCCGGAAGACCTGCAGGTTGCGGCGATTCCGCCGGAGCCGGTCGCGCTGGACTGGGCGCTGACAAGTATCCGAACAACCAGGAACTTGACCGGGCCCTGGAGGTCACCAACATCCGGTTCCTCCACAAGGCTGGCCCTCAAAACCATGGCGGCGGAGACAGCGCGTGGAATGTCCGGTGGTGCCACGAAGCCGACCTGTTTCATAGGACCGCTGGGGACGAAGGCGAGTACTGGCCTGCCGATCAGCGCAATGATCCAGCCGTTTATCAGGCGGGGGTGACCGCCAAGGTGCAGGTGGTTCTCCAATCGAAGCAACCGGATCACCAGAATCCCGGTGACTTCCTGGCGGACCCGAACATTGCGAAGGCTGAAGTGTGGGCTATAGCCATACCCACGGGTGAGGATGCCGCAGAGGATCTGCAGTTTATCGCGCTGAAGAAGCGCTTCGTGTATTTCTTTGAGGGCGAGTCGCGGGACGCGGTCGATCCCGGTACGGGCTTTGGCGTTCCCGACACGTCGAACAAGTTCGTGACCTTCGAGATGGACGCCGCGCTTCCGGCGGGGTTCAACGCGTACAAGTTCAAGTACAAATTCTACATCAAGGGCGTGTGGAAGGCCAACGGCGAGCTGATTGATGCGATGGACGGCACGCCAGCCCCCGTAGAAATGTTCATCGACGAAACCGCCGAGATCCACGTGTACACCACAATCGGCAAGCCCGGGTTGCCGTGGTTCTATACCGGGAGTCCCGAAAACTGGCACCCGTGGATGAACGTACTTGCATTCTCCGGCTACAAGTGCGACGCCTTTGGTTCTGCAACGGCAGTGCAGATAATCGACAAGGTAGCCGTGCACTGTTTCCAGACGCGCTTTTATGACCACACAGAAGGGCGCAAGCGGCACACCCAGATTCTTACTCATGACGCGACGGGAAGAAAGTTCGCTCAGTTCAACCCAACAACCTACGTTTGCGATCCGGGTGGTATAGTGAACTGCGACGATCAGGGAGCGGCGCTGCAAACCGTTGCCAACATTGCTGTGCACGACGGTGCCTACATGCTGTTCTTTGCTCGGTTTGGATACGTCAATTTGAGAGGTTTACCGCCCGGCGTTCCCAGCAACAATCCGGGCTATCTCTCCGGACGCGTATTGCCTTGGATCGCCGTGCCGGTGGATTCGACATACGAACATTGGCATCAAGGCTTTCGTGTAAGAAGCTTCTTCTTGCACCATTGCTTTGTCAGCGTTGGGAGAACTACAGCCCAGGTGGCTGATGCCTGCGTTGGTCCCTCGTTGGCATCTCACGGCAGGAACCTGCCAAGCTACCTTGCCTTCGGTCGCGACACTTCAACTGCGGGTGAGCAGCAGATTCGGGTCGATGGTAATCTGGTTGCCATCAACCAGGGCACAGCTGAGTTTTGCGTGGTGATGCTGAAGGAGAGAGCGTGGCGACCATCGCAGCCAAATAAGAAGTAGCTGGTGCAGCAATAGCCAGGCGGAACAGTAGTGACCAGAAGGAGGCCAAGATGAAGTACTTCATTGCAGGGGTATTCATTGCCAGTTTGTTGTTTGGGATGCAGTCGGGTTCACGTGCGGAAGGCTGGGAACCCCTTGGGTTGGCCGGGACCAAGATTGCTGTCAATCACTCTCAGTGGCCAACAACCGAGGGAGAGTTGCGCGGTTTTTCTTTCCAGAGGACTGACTATGCCGCCTTGGAGGCGTTTGAAACGACCGAGGATTCTACGGACGTGCGCTTTATAGAGGTACTGAACCATCCGCTCAGCGCGCACTGGCATAGCGGAACCGACGACCCGTATAGGTTCTTCGTCAGCCGCCACATCGTACTGAAACACGAGATTGATGAGGTCAAAATTACCATTCGTGTGGCGCCGTCAGTTGCGGAAATGCATCGTTACGTGTTGTGGTCATTGTCGGGTAACAGTCTTCCGGTTTACGAATCGCTCCAATACGGTCCTTTGCATTCCGTGGTCATCGGCAACGTATGCGTGCTCTGCGATAGGAACACCGACACATGGCAGGCCTCTGATTGTCGCGACCTGTTCTTCATTCGAAACAATGTCCATGTCTCCGTCACCGGTCCCCAAAGTCTGAACGTCATAGCCCTGGCCCAGGCCATGGACGCCAAGATTGAGGAACAGCGTGTGGCTGCGGGCGGCAATCCGGTGCGTCCCGAGGTGAGTTTTTCGGTCGCCTCCGAGCTGGTCAACCCTGCTACCGTCCGGCCGGCGCTGGCAACAGTTGATGTGTCGGCTGCTGCCACGTGGAATGGAAGTGCCGAGAACGTCACACTGACGACATTCGCAACAAAGCAAACACCAAACTATCGCTGGCGGGCCGAAGGTCCGGACATGGAAGCTGTGGGGCCCAATGACCCCGAGTTCGACTGGGAAGCGTACATGGGAATTGAGCCTGATCCGGTGGACCCCACGACATATAGCGCCGCCTCGCTCTCGTTTGACAGTGACAGCGCGCCGACGAAGATTGTGTCTTTGGGTAGTCACAAGGACGGCAAGTACCACGCAGGCATTGTCGCCTGGGGGCCGAACTTGCTGCCCAAGGTCGCCTACGCGCCGCTTGAGGTCAATACCGACCACAACGAATGATGCTGCCTCCTACCATCCCCGGCGGAGAGCGCGTCAATCGCCGGGGTCAGGACGGTTCTTTGCCGTGGGCCTTCAGTGTTTGGCGTAGCGTCTGGGCTAGTTCCACCCTTAGCCAGCGCGGCTCGAGGATGGTGGCGTGTTTGCCGAAATTCATCAGGTAGCCGATGGCCCAGAACTGGTTGTACAGCGGCGTGTCCAACACTACCGCACCACCCTTGGCCGGCTCGATCCTGGTGCCCGGAAAGTCGCGCCACTCGTCGCTGACTTCTTCCGCGACTTCCTTTGAAAACCTCACCTTCAGCCGGTCCTTCGCGCGGCCCTCAAACAGCCCGGCCAGGCGGCCCGCGTTGCGGCGCGGCGGCGGCTTGCGCGTGGCTGGCTTGTCCAGCACGCGGACACTGCGGATGCGATCAACCCGAAAGTGGCGGGTGTCCTGCGCCAGTTCGCACCACGCGTACAGGTAGAAATGCGCGCCGGTCTCGACCAGCTCAAACGGATGAACCTGGCGCGTCGCAAGCCTGGCACGGTGGGCCGAGTAGTACTCGATTTCGGCGATGCGTTGCGACTCGCAGGCCCGCGCGAGCTCGGCCAGCATGGACCGCATGCGCTGCGTGCGTTGCGGCGTCACGAAACCCGGCGCGGATTGTGTCAGCAGCTCGCGCGTGCGCCCGCGCAACGCTTCCCCCAACGCCTTGGCAATCTCATGCAGCGCATCCGCCGACTTCTCATCAGCGGCCGGCGCGAAGTGCTCCAGCGCGTACTTCAGCGCTACTGCTTCAGCGGCTGTGAAGTTCAGCGGGCGCGCAAAATGGTCGCTCAACAACAGGCGCACTTCCTGGTCAGGGCCGTCCAGCCGAAACTGAATGTAGCTGCCGGGGTCATAGGGCGGCAGTCCGACCATGAGGATGCGGTTCAGGTCTTTCAGCAATTGTTTTACGCCGCGGCCTGTGGCGGACGCCGCTTGTCGAAGTGGCAGGCCCGGATTAGATGAAAGAAACGAAACCAGGTTCAGAAGGTCCGCGACGGGGTTCACTTGCCACCTCCGTTCAGCGCGGCCAGCGATTCCTGCAGGCGCGATACCACATACTCGCGCAAAGCCTTGGGCGCGATCACCGTGAAGTGGCCCGGAAACTCGCCCAGGTAGCGCAACAGCTCGCCGGGCCACGCCTGCGGCAAGTGCATGGTGATGGTGCCGTCGGGGTTCTGGTCGATCCGGTAGATCCCTTCGAACTCATTGAGCACGGCAAAGGCGACGTCCTGATCGAAGCGAATCTTGACATCGCTGTAAGCTCCCTCGCCGTCGCCAAACGCCTGCGATGAAAAGCTGCGCTCAGGGTCAAACGAGGCGGGGATGTCGTACTCCGGCGCGCGCAGCTTGGGCGAATGGAGCTTCACACCGCCCCGAATGCGTGAAAGCCTGAACGTCCTTTCGCCGTGCTCGATATCCAGCCCCAGCAGGTACCATCCGCCGCGCCTCGTCACGAGCGCGTAGGGCGCAACGACTCGCTTCTTGACCGCGTCGCGTGACCGGTACTCAAAGGCCACGCGTCGCCGCTCAACCAGCGCGTTGACGACAGCTTCAAGCGGCCGGGATTCGCCGGGCCTGCGTTGCAGCGTTCGCTTGACGATAGACGCCGGCGGCTTGACCGGAAGCCCGTTGCGGCCTGCCCCGGCGTGCAGCTTCAGCAGGGCGGTGGTCAGGTTCGACGCCAGCGCGCCGCCTTCCTGCACGTAGGCGGTGCCAATGCGAAACAGCAGCACGCGCTGTTCGCCCGACAATTGCAGCGAGGGCAGCAGCGTGCTGTCGCGGTGAATCGAGTAGCGCGCGCGGCTGCGGTCTTCCAGGGCGCGGTCCACGGTCAACCCTATGGTGGCAAGGTCATGCAGGTCGCGCTCGAGGCGGCGTTGTCGCGAACGCTCGGCCGTTGCCTCGTCGTCATAGCCGGAGATGCGGGCGATATCGGGCCAGAAAAGGCCCTCGCGCGTCTTGAGCAACGCGCTGATCAGGTTGAGCTGCCGCTCTGTCTTGTCGATTCCTGCGGCCATGGCGCCCCCGCGCGCAAGTGTACATTCGACGGCGACATCAATCAGGCGTTGGACGGGGGTTGTCCGGGCTGGAAGCGCCGCGCGCCGAAAGGCGAATCTCGGTTTCAACCAGCTCTGCGTCGCGCCGCGCGCGTCGAATGCTGCGAACCTTGACAATCACGATGAACACCACAACCGCCACCACGCCCGCCGAAAACAAACCGCCGCCAACGTACTTTGATGCACGGTCAAGCCACTCCTGCCCGTACACAGCCGCCAGGCCGCCCAGCACAAACCAGATGGGAATGCTGACAAAGCAGCCCAGAAAGTCGAACAGCAGAAACTTCGGCAGGGGCATCCGCATGGTGCCCGCGGAAACGAAGGTGACGAAGCGGATGCCCGCAATCTGCCGGCCCAGAAAGACCGTCCAGTTGCCGTAGTTGTCAAACCAGCCCTGCACCCGTCGCATTCGCTTTTCGGTCAGGACCCTGCGCATGAATTTCACCCGGTCGCGGATGCCGAAGCCAAACTTGCGGCCCAGCGTCCAGGCGCACGAGTCGCCGATCAGGTTGGCGGTTGTGCACGCGAAAAACGCCGCCACGTAGTAGTACCAGATGAACTCATCCCCGCCCTGCTTGTAGGCGCTGAAGCCGGCCAGCGTCAGCCAGATGTCCTCGGGCGTGGGCAGCCCAACGCCGGTCAGAATCAGCACGCCCAGGATGACCGGCCAGATCACCAGGGCGTGTTCCTGGTTCCAGGCTGGGTTGAACAGTGTGGCAAACAGGATTTCCATCCACCCGGTTTCGCGGGCGATTTCAGACAGGGCTTCTGGCGGAATCACAGTCGCAAGCAACAAGGCCGGCGTCCCGGGGGCTAATCGTGGTCTTCCGGGGGCAGGTCAGCGCACAATACACCTGTTGCGCTAAGCCAGCTTCCACCGCGATAATCCGTGGCTGTCTGTGGCAGGTTCAGTCGCACACCGACCGTAGGCTCGGAATCCAGTTTGATGGTCTGGTGGTCAATCACGTCCCAGGTTCGCCCTACAGCCCGCACGCGGTCGCCGGTTTCCAGCTTTTCGGCAATCTCAAGCCCGGGCGTTCCGGGGTTTACGTACTCCACCTTGCCCTCCGCGTGCACAGTAAGGGCTATGGGGTAGGTGCTACCGACGACCAGCAGCCCGTCGGCCAGTTGGGGGTCTGCGTAACATGTTGCGTGGTAAGACGTTCCGTCAAGGCTGAAATGCAGGCGGCCCGGCTGCGAGCTGCGCGGCACATATCCCAGAATGCTGACGGTATGGACCATGGTGGATAACCTGCTCAGAGTCTGCCAATCCAAGCTGGCAAGTAAAGACAAGGCGACGCTTGCCGGCTTCGCGCATGAAGTTGTGCATAAAGTGTTCACAATCCGGTGGGAAAGTGCGTACAATGCAATGCCCAATTTTCGGAGTCTGCCATGAAACTCGCCTGGCCGCTGTTGTCGCTGTTGTGTTTGCTGGCTTTGCCGATTGCCGCGCAGTCCAACCAGCCCTGGATGGGCGTTGCGCTTGAAGTCGTGGCCAAGGCTGAAGCCGAAAAGCTGGGCATTCCTGGCGGCTTGAAGGTCACGCGCGTGGATGCGGGCTCGCCCGCTGAACAGGCGGGGCTGGTGGTGGGGGATGTGGTACTGTCCGCGGGCGAAGCCGCAGTCACAACTATTGAGGCACTGCGCGACGTCATGGCGGACATGCGCCCCGGCGACTTTTTGAGCCTTGGGGTGCGCCGCGAGTCCGGCCGCAACGAGCCCGTGCTGGTGACTCTCGGCGCACGAGGCGACACCGAAGGCAAGTACGCCGACGACGCCCGGGTGAAGGAACTGCGCGACAAACTTCGCGGCATGGACGCAGAGCGCCGCAAGCTGTTTCAAGAGCTTCAGCAAAGGCTGCGCGAGCTGGCAGAAGGCAAAGCCGACAGCACGGCAGAAGCAGCACCGCCGGCCGCACCTGAGCCGCCCAAGCGCACGCCACCCACGCCGATTGAGCCCGAGCGCGCGCCGCTGAAGGTCAGCCTTGGCGCGAGTTGCCGCAACCTTGAGGCGGCTGAGGCAAAGGCGTTGGGCATTCGCTCTGGTGTGTACTTCAGTGAAGTGCCGCAGGGTGGCCCCGCCTATGAGGCCGGCGCCCGCACCGGCGACGCGTTGACGCACGTTGACGACGAGGCTGTGACCGGCACCGGTGACCTGCGTACTATTCTGTCACGGCACGAACCGGGCGACCGCATTGAGCTGACCCTGCTGCGCGACGGCAAGTCGCTGAAGGTGACGGTCCTGCTGCGCGCGCGCTAACGCGATATCAGCAAACCGGCGCTTTCGATGCGCGTTAAATGGCTATGATCAGCAAGATGACATCGCGGCGTCGCAACCGTCGAGGCTTCACCCTTCTGATGGTCTTGATCCTGGTGGTCATGCTGTCTGTGCTGGTGATCGGCATGATGGGCAGCGTCGTGCGCGAGGTGTCCATTACAGCCAACGTGCGTGACGACCTGCGGGCCGCCTACCTCGCCGAAATGGCGCTGGTGCGGGCGCAGGTGATACTGCGCGTCGATGATCACGCAGACTATGACAGCCTGAATGAAGCATGGTCCGAGCCGCTGAAGTGGGATGGCGAAACCTGGGGCAGCCTGCAGGGCGGCGAGGGCGCCGGCGGCGAGCGCCCACCCGAGCCCACGGTGCTGATCGTCGATGAAGACCGCAAATTCAACTTGCTGACGCTGGTGCGCGGCACCGAGGAGCAGCAGACGCGCGCACGGGAAGTGCTGAAACGATTGATCGACATTTGCCAGCGCAATGACAAGCGCCTGCAGGGTTGGCTTGACGGCAATGTGCGGTCTGTGCGGCAACTGGGCGACGATACGCCGAACACCGACACCCTGGTGCGCAACCTTGTGCGCTACCTTGAGGAACGTGTCAGTGAAGACTCGGACGACCTTGAGTTTACCGCCCTGCCGGAAGGAGAGACGGGCGACATCCGCGGCATGAAGAAGCAGACGCCGTGGGAGATGTTGACGCTGGGCGAGCTGCTGCAGGTCGAGGGCTGGAGCGACAAGCTGCTGTACGGCGCGCCCCGCGTACAGGACCAGCAACTGGACCCTGAAACCGGCGAGGAAGAAGACCCGCAATACCGCGCGTGGTACGAACTTACGGACGAAGAGCGATTTGAGCAGGAGCGCACAGCGATTGAGCAAGCCGACCAGCGCTCATTCGACCCTGCACCGATCGGCTTGAAGCACTACCTTACGCTGTACTCGGGCGGATTGATCAACATCAACACCGCGCCCCGGGAGCTGCTGCTGGCGCTTGACCCGGACCTTACCTGGGAAATCGTCGATCAAATCATTACCGCCCGCGAGCAGGGCCGCGTGGATGTGCGAAACGAAGAACTGACCGGCGAGATACCGGAATACAACACGCCCGCTTCCACCGCTCCGCCGCCCGCCACCGGTGAAGGCGAGGGCGAGGCGGCGGGCACCGATGATGACCAGGCGTCATTCCGCGCAGCCGACATCGCCAACTACGCGGCGTTTGTGCAGCGCGTGAAGAACCAGCAGACCGAGGGCGACCAGGGCGTCGAGGCGTTTGAAGAGTTCAGCGAAGAGATGTTCAACCGCATCCGCACATGGTTCACGGTTCGCTCAACCGTGTACTCGGTGGAGGCTTCGGCCAAGGTCGGCAAGGTAACGCACTCCATTGCCGCGGTCTATCGCCGCACGGGCACAACCCAGCCGCCTGCCACCAACCCGGGTGGAACCAATCCGCCTCCCGCAAACGCCGGAGAAAATCCTCCGCCCGCGGCCAACCCGAATGCTCAGCCGGCAGAAGAATCAACAGGCACCACTGCCGAGGGCACGCCACTGCCCGCCGAGCCGCAAATGAAGCTGACGCTGCTGTTCCGGAAAGTGTCGATCAAGTAGGGCGGCTGCGTGCCCCGAATCAGTTTGAAGGTTTGGGGTCGCCATTGACGCCCAGCAACTTGCGCAATGCTTCAATTTCGGCACGCAGCTTCTCGATCTCGTCGTCCTGCTTGCTGTCCTTCTGCTCCAGCGATTCCAGGCGTTTTTCCTGTTCGTCAATGCGGGCGCCCTGAGCGGCGAGCTGCTGTCGGATCTGGTCGCGCTCCTTCTTTGCCGCAGCCATCTCTGCTTCGATAGCTTCTACCTTTTCGCGTTGTGCATCGGCCTGCTGTTGCAGTTGTTCCCGCTCCTGCCTGGCTGTGGCAATGTCGGATTTGTTTGCCTCGACGTCCTTCTCAAGCTCGGCAATCATCTTGTTGTGAAGGTCCAGCTTTCCTTCTGCTTCACCCAGGCGTCGCTTGGCGTCGATCACCTCGCCTTCCAGCACCGTGATGCGCGCGGTCTGCTTGGCGTCGCTGTCCTTGAGTTGCGTGACGTCGGTCCGGATCTCCTGTACTTCCTCTTTGGTTGCCTTGGCAGCCGGGCCTACCTCGCTTTGGATACGCTCGTAGATCAGGTATCCCGTGCCTCCCGCCAGGGCGAGCACGATCACGACCAATCCCCCTGCCAGTACTCGTATGTTGCCCATGGCGATCTCCCTGGCGCCGGTCCGTGCCGGATATCGGCTGATTGTATCAGACCGGTTGAGTGGAACTAACAGGTAGTCGGTCCTTCTGTCGGCGTCAACGCAGGTCGGCGTCGCCCAGCGTGTAGTCGGCTTTCGCGACCTTTTCAATGCGAAAGCTTGATACCAGCGCCTCGGCTGTCGCCGGAGTTGGTTCAGATTGCAGGCCGGCGGTCCATGCCAGAAAGCCCACGACTTTGCGCGCGTCGGTGCCGTGTTCACGTAGCGATTGCAGCGACAGATCGCCCGAGCGCTTGGCCATGCGGCGGCCCGTGGGGTCCTGAATGAACGGGACGTGCGCCCACTGCGCTGGGGGATGCAACTTCAAGGCGCTGTACAATGCCAGCTGACGCGCGGTGCTGGACAACAGGTCCCGGCCGCGCAGCACTTGCGTGACTCCGTGCAGCGCGTCATCCACCGTCACGGCAAGCTGGTAGCTCGGCAGGTCGTCGCGTCGCCACAGCACGAAGTCGCCCAGGGCACCGGGATTTACGGCAACTTGTCCATGCACGGCATCCTGGAGCACGCACTCGGTCGAATCCCACAGAAAGCGCCAAGCCGGCTCGCGGCCCGTCTCGGCACGAGCGTGCTCGGCACTCTGCCAGCGGCCCCGGCAGGTGCCGGGGTACACCGGGCCGTCGTCGCCGTGGGGGGCGCTGGCGGATTCTTCGATGTCCTTTCGTGTGCATGTGCACGGGTAGGCCAACCCCGCGTCGATCAGCGCGTTCAGCTTCTGGCGATACAACTCTGTGCGTGCCGACTGCATGAACTCGTCCGACACGCCACCGCCTGGCTTCTGGTTGTCGCAGGTCAAGCCTAGCCATTGCAGGTCTTCGATCGCTGACTGCGCAAGACTTGCATTGCAGCGCGCGGTGTCGATGTCCTCGATTCGCAGGATGACGCGACCGTGCGCGCTTCGTGCCCACAGCCAGGCGAGAAGTAAGCTGCGGGCGTTGCCCAGATGAAGCAGCCCCGACGGCGTTGGCGCAAGCCGCCCGGTCGTCACTTGAGCCGCTCCTGCGCCAGTGACTCGGCGACTTCGAGTGTGGATCGGCTGGTGGCGTCGGCGCGCTCAAGCACCTCAAGCGTTGTGTCGTAGATCTGGTCCACGACGTCAAACCCAACCTGCTTGCCCGCCAGATGCTCTCGAACGCCCTTGATCAGCGCGCCCGCGTTGGCGACGAAATCTGGCACCCAGGTGACGCCGGCGTCACGCAACGCATCGGCGACACTCGGGTGCGCAAGCTGGTTGTTCGCTGAGCCTGCGATGATCGCACAACGCAGGCTTTCGGCATTGCGCTGCGTGAACACAGCACCCAGCGCGCACGGGCACAGCACATCGACGTTGGCCGCCAGCACGCGCGCGGCACTGACAACTTCACAGCCCAGTTGCTCTCCGACTTCGGCGGCCAGTGGTGCGTTGCTGTCTGCCACCAGCAGCTCCGCGCCCGCTTGACTCAGCTGCGTAGCCACTTCAAGCCCTACCGAGCCCAGCCCCTGAACCGCCACTGTGCGGCCCTGCAACGAGTCATCCTCAAAGTGGTGACGCAGCGCCGCCCGCAGGGCAGCAACAACGCCGCGAGCGGTCGCCGCGCCGAAGTCAAGGTCAGCCGCCACCTGCCTGGTGGTTGTGGCGACGGCCTGCAGGTCTTCACGGGTTGTGCCGACATCCAGCCCGGTAAAAAATGTGCCGCCCAGCTTGTCGATCTCACGGCCCAGGGCGGTAAAGACTGCTGCTCGGTCCAGCCCCGGCTGGTTTATGACGACGGCTTTGCCGCCGCCGACGGGCAGGTTGGCGGC
The DNA here is from genome assembly GCA_964652605.1 of uncultured Planctomycetaceae bacterium. GTDB lineage: Bacteria > Planctomycetota > UBA8742 > UBA2392 > UBA2392 > JADJRK01. Next base: position 24,173 of record CAZZBH010000017.1, on the reverse strand, counting down.
GGCGGCCTTGAAGCTCATGGCGCGGGCGAGGCGCGTGGCATCGACCAGCGCGGCAGATTCACTGCGATAGCTGAGTGTGCGAATGCCGCCGAAAGCGGGGCCGCGCCGGGTGCTGTGGATTGCGATCAATGCCCGCAAGCCGCTGGCGCGATCACAGGCGAAGTGCACTGACTCGCACCCTGACGATTCCATCTGCTCAAGGACACCCATGGCTCCAGTGTAGTCGCCCGGCGCCGCCGGATGCAAACCCCTGTTGCGCCGACAAAACGCCGACGCAAACTGCGGCGATGGGCCGAATGCCGGTGGCGGCGCTGATCCTGGGGATGCTGGCGGTTGCCACGGCGCCGCCGTTGATCCTGCTTGCCGGCATTCCGCCGTTTGCGCTGGCGGCCTGGCGCCTGCTGGCCGTCGCAGCCGTACTGACTCCGATCACCGGGCTGGCGCTATGGCGCGACTGGCGCGGCCTGCACAGGGCAGAGCGCGGGTGGCTTGTTTTTTCGGGCGTGCTGTACGGCCTGCACTTCGGCTTGTTCAACATGGCCTTTGAGCACACCAGCAAGGAAAGCGTGGTGGTGCTGCTGGGTGCACAGCCGTTGATGGCTGCAGTCGTCGGCGCGCTTTGGCTGCATGAGTCCGTTACGCGGCGCATGCTGGCGGCATCGGTCGTCAGCATCGCAGGTCTGGGCCTGTTCGTGTGGCACGACTACACGTTTGAATCCGCGCACCTGATCGGTGACGCACTTGTGCTGTTTTCCGGCTTAACGATTGTGCTCAGCTACAGTGCGGGGCGCCGGCTGCGGCCGCGCATGTCGCTGCTCGGCTACCTGTCGGCCTTGTACTGGATTGGCGGGTTTACCTGCCTTGCCACGGCGGTTGCAGCGGGCGACAGCCTTACCGGATACGCGCAAGAGCAGTGGCTTTGGCTTGTTTTGGCCATATTGGTGCCAACGCTGGTGGGCCATTCCCTGTTTCATTACGTAGTGAAGTACGTGCCCGTGTTTTATGTGAACCTGACAATCCTGGGCGAGCCGATTCTTGCCCTGGTGATCATGTTCTTGCTGCGCAACCAGTTTGCCGTGTTTCGCGAAAGCACTCTCACGACCCTGCAACTGGCGGGTGGAGTGCTGCTGCTTGGCGGCGTTGCCATTGGTCTATGGAAGCGGCGGCGCGTGCCGCTGCCGGAGGTTGCCCGATGAAGAAGATTGTTCTGCCCTTGCTGGCTGTCCTGGCGCTTGTGACCGCAACCGCGGCCCAGGACGCGCCGCCGAAGCCCGATTTTGACAATGCACCGGTCTTGGACGTGCTGCTGTGGGCCCGGCGCGACATCGGTTGCGGCTTCATGTACCAGGCTGAGCTGTTGCTCGATCCGGCAACGGGCAAGCCGCGCACTGTCAGTGCCGAGGGTGTCAAGCCGCGCGGCAACGCCGACAAGACGCTTTTGTTGTTCGAGCTGCTGCGGCGCAGCGGGCTGGTCGCGTTTGAAGTCGGCGGATTGGCAGGCCCCACCTATCAACTGCATGACGCCGCCGGGGCAGCGCGCGTTGCCACTTTGTTTGAGCATCCGGATGAAGTCGGTACGCACTTGTTTGCGGGCCTGTCGATCCGGTTGCGCCGTGTGTCGGCTGCAGAGGTGGCTGAGCGCATTCGCGAGCGACTCACGCCGGGCGTGGGGGCGGTCGAGGTCTTTGAGACGACACACACCGTGATCGTTACCGACTTTGCGGACCGCCTGCGCGCTGCATGGGACATTGCAGCCGCTGCAGATGAAACGCATGAGCGCGCTGAAGACCTGATCGCCGCCGATCGTGGCCTGCGGCATGTGTCTGCACAGCGCGCCATGGCGTCGCTGGAGCGGTTGCGCGAAAAGGGCGAGACCTGGAAAGTCACAGCCCACGAGACCGCCAACGTCCTGCTGTTCAGCGGCCGGCGCGACGAGATCGGCCGCGTGCTTGAGCGCGTCAGCATGCTGGACCGGCACGAAGAGCGCCCTGCGTACGCTGAGAGCACCCGCACCATCAAGCTCATGTTCGTGGACGCGCCCGCCGCCACTCGCACACTGCGCGAAATGTTTGCCGGCGAAGTTGCTTCAGGTGCCGTGCAGATCGGCAGCCACGTTGACCGGCAGGTGGTGTTCCGCGGGACGGCGCACGACTATGGGCGCGCCGTCGAGATCATGAAGGCGCTGGACGTGCCCAAACGGGAAGGCGAAGATTAGGTTGCGCGGACTGGAATTTGAACGAGGGCGCAGCACGCTGCGCCCTCGTTGCACTGCGGTGCAGGGTTAGTCTTCGTTGAAGACCTGAATCAGCTCGCGCTTGATCTTCTGCTCAGGCGAAGTGTTCAGCAGGCGCGCCATGAGCCGCAGGCGGGCTGAGTTGACCGGCTTGGCCTGGCGGACGCGCACAAACTCTTCCTGGATTGCCTTGTTGGTGCGGTCGCTGTCGATCACCGAGTAGGCGATCCATGCGCGCTGGGTCAGTTCCCAGCTTGCGGTGCATTGCTCGCTGGCGATGTAGCTCTCCAGCACCTCGGCGCTTTCGGTATTGCGGATGGCCTTGAGCGCGTTCAGGGCACCGCGGACGGCGTCCTTGTCGAACTTCTCACGCTCTGCGCCACGGGCCTGCTCATTCGTCAGCACGCCGTGCACGAACGGAAGCGCCGAAGCATCCTTCATCGCCGCCAGCGTCTGAAGCGCATTGACGCGCGGGCGCTGCTGGCTGCGATCAACAGCCATCTCGCCAATCGCAGACACCACGGCCTCGCGGTCGTCGTGCATGTGGAACAGCACTGCCAGCTTGCCTACGCAGTAGTCGGCGGTCTCTTCGCGCAGCATGCCGAGCATGGTCTCAAGGTCGGGGTGTGCGTGCTTGTCGGCGCGCACCAGCTCAAGCATGTACGAGCGCTCAACACTGCCGGGCTGCGACGACTTCAGCAACGCGCCCACGCGCTCCTTTTCCTGTGCAGTCAGCTTGAACTTGAACACCGGGTGGCTGACGAACGCCTTGGCCGCGTCACGTGCCGCAATGGTGCCGCGCCACGCCATCTGGTTGAGAAGCTCTTCCTTCCAGCTTGTCCACAGGCCGGGGAACTTGTCCTCGGTCCAGTTGCCTTCGTACTCCAGCGACTGCCTGACAAGGCGCTGCCGGAGCTCTTCTTCGATGTTGGCCTGGTGCGGTGCGTTGATCGCAACAAAGTTGCGCAGGGCCTGCTCGTTGCGGTCCAGGCCGTTTTCCGCATGGTCGGCGTTTTCAAAGTAGAAGCTGCGCCAGGCGTAGGGCGCCATGTTGAAGTAGTACTTGCCGTTGATCAGGTTGAACCCGACGATCACGTCACGGCCCAGTGCGGCGTCGGCTGGGTGATGTTCAAACGGCTCCAGCACCACCTCTGCGCGGTTCTCCAGTGTCTCGCCGGACCAGTTCTTGATCCAGGTATCGCAGCGCAGCGTCAGGCGGTCGCCCTGGCTCGTGCGCTCCAGCGACGTGAACTCGCCGCGTGCGATGTACATCGAATCCCGCGCCAGGTCGTACAGCGTAAAGGCCGCGTGACCGGACTGGGCAAACAGGCTGAGCGCAATGGCTGCTGTCAGCGTTGCCAGGATCTTGTTCATGACAGGCTTCCTCATGGTTATCTTTCGTTCGTTTCCTGCTCGTTACTTGCGGGTGCACCGGGAACGACGCGGGCAATCAATGACCGCGGCCGTCCGCTCCTTCAATCAACATGACCCACGGCATCTTCAGCGCCGGGCCGATGACCTGGCCAAGCACGGGGTCCTGCTCAGCAAGCTCTTCCAGGTAAGTGCGGGCGTACACCGCCTCGCCAATGCCGGAGCCGGTCTGCACCGTCTTGCGCGCCGCCGCCAGCGCGATCAGCGCCGCCTTGACCTCTGCGTCGCCCAAGCCGTTGGATGCGCGCTCGTCGATCAGCTTCTTCAGCGCCGGCACGTGCTCCTGCTGCGTGCGCAGGTCACGCGAGGCAATCAACGCCTCGCGCAGCAAAGACTTGTCGGTGCTGGACACAAGCAGGCTGCCGACCAGCTCAAGCGTCTTGACGCGCTGCTCTGTCGTGTCGTGGCCGGGGGCCCAGCCGTCTGCGCCCTCAGCCTTGGGACGAATCAGCCCCAGTGTCCGCACGATTGCAATCTGCCGGCCCTTGTCGTCAGCGGCTTTGGGCCACTCTTCAAGCATGGCACGAATCGCGGCGCCGCGGTCGATCTGCTCAAGTGCCCACGCGCCAAGTGCGGTGGTAGCCCAGTTGGTGTCGTTGAGCATCAGGCTGACCAGCGCCTGGTGTCCGCCCTCTGGCTTGTAGCGGCCGATGCATGTGATCAGCTCGTTGCGTTCGCGTGAGCCGACAGGGCTGAGCTGCGCCAGGCCTACGATGCGCTGCTTCTGGTCCTCGGTCATCTGCGCCTGATACTTCTCCGGGTACCAGGACAGGTCCAGCGTGCAGTCAATGGACAGGCGGCCGCCCTTGAGGTCGATGGCGTCGAGCATGCGGTCAATGCCGGCTTTGCCGTCCAGATGATCGCGGACAAAGTCCACGGCGTGCGTGAAGTTGCCCTTGATGTCGGTGCCGGTGATGGTGCCGCGCTCTTCGCCCAGCACCTCAAGCAACTGGTCGCCGGGGCGGCGCACAAGAAACCAGATCGCGTCTTCAGTGCGCAGGTCGGCATCGTAGTTGTCGAAGCGAAGCTGGCGAATGCTTACCGCCCGCAGCTCGCCGCCGGCGTTGACATCGCCCTTAAGCACTTCGCGGACGTTCAGCACGGCTTCGCGGCGCACGTTATCCTGCCCGTCCTGGGTGCGCCCTTCGTGGCGGCGCGGCCAGCGTATGGCATCGATGCCACGCTCAGCCAGTTGCACGTCGGCAACACGTTCAAGCCGTGCAATCACAATGACGTGTGACGCGTCAGCAACCTGCTGTACCGTGGTGCGGTACGACACGACGTTGCGCACCTCTGCCGAGGCAGCACCGGCGAGCAGCACCGTGAGCATCGCGACTGCACAGATGTAGGTTTTGGTCTTCATGGTTTGGCCTCAGTGTTCCGTCTCAAAGTTACGGCCCAGCGACTGGTTCACCCGCTTTATGGATTCTGCTGTGCGTTGGGGTCACGGTCCTTGCCCGGCAGGTGCTTCATGTTCAGGTCGTCAAGGTCCGGCTGATCGAACGTGTAGCCGTATCCGTTCACCCATACCACCTGGTCAGGGTCGGTCAGCGTGCCGGCTTTGCCCGACGCCAGCCCGATCATCTGGGAAACCAGGTTCACTTGCAGAGCGCCAAGGTGACGCGAGTACTCCACGGCGGCCTCAAACTCGGTGTGGCCGGGCGTGGTGGGCTTCATCACCGGTGCACGCTTGTAATCCAGCGCATACAGGTCGCCGAACACGCCAGTGGGCGCCTGTACCGAGCTGAAGGCACCGCCGACAACCGCCTGGATGGGGATGGCGCCGGCATTTTCAATGTTCTCGTTGTCGGCGTTGTCCGCCAGCGGCAGCCCCAGCGACTGCGTCAGCGCGGGCGAGCCGGCGGGAAGCAGCTTGGTAAGGTTGACCATGCCAAGCTCGCTGAAGTTGTTGGTAAGGAAGCGGCTTTGCGGCGGCGGAAACTCGCCGGGCTGCGTCCATGGCGGTGATGTCCAGCCGTTCAGCACGCTGCCGGGCAACCCGTTGGGGTAGTTGATGCGGTCCACACTGTACACCACGCGCACATTGGGTGGCGGGGTAACGAACACCTCAACGGGTGCGGTGACAAAGTTGATGGCGAGGCTCTTGGAGGACCAGATCAGGAACCCGAAGGCATCGCGTTCACGGACACGTGAACCGTCGCCATTGCGCCGGAACCACTGGCTCATGAACGAGAGCATTGTGGGATACTGGAAGTTTACCTCGATGTGCAGCGCTTCCGCGCGGTTGGTGATGAACCCCGTGAACTGCGCGGTCTGCATGGCCTGGATAGTGTCGGCCAGAATCGTCACCTGGCCGGCGACGTTGTCGTCCGCGTCGCGACCCGGATCGATGTACCAGACGTCATTGTAGAATCCGGTCTCGGTCGGGTTTTCCGCAGAGAACGTGAAGGGCGTTACCCCGAACAGCGGGTACAGCCCCGGCGTGCCGATGGCCGAGCCACCCGGCGGTCCCGCGAACTTGCCGTCGCACCCGGCCCCAGCCAGCGCCATCAGGCCAATCCCGCCGGCGCACAGCAGTGAGGGGAGGAGTCGCTTGAGATTGAACATGATTGTTTCCCTTCGGCTTTGTTCCTGCCTTGATTTCAACCAGTGTGCTGCGCGACGTTACGGAATCTCACGGTCGCTGCCCGGCAACGTGCTGAGCGGACCTGGATCAGCCCAGTCGCCGTTGACCACGTCCTGCATGCGCATCAGGTCTTCCGTGACGAACTGGAACTTCTTCTGGGACGCAATGAATGCCGTCATGTCCAGCATGACACTGAGGCCCATGATGTCTTCTTCGTCGTTGATCACGCCCGGCGAGGCAAAGCTGCTGTCCACCAGGCCCACGCCGAATCCGATCAAGTGCGAAACCACGACAGCGGCGTAGTACGAAAAGCTGAGGCCATCGTCGGTCGGAAGCACGGTGTTGCCGTCCGTTACCTGCACCCAGTCGTCCACGAAGCGCTGGCCGTAGATGCCGCCGCCGCCGTTGGCGGTGCTTGGGATAGAGCCGCCACCGTGGTAGTCAGCAACCGGGACATTCTTCAGGAAGATGGGCGTGACCTGGTATGAGGCGATGCTGGTTTCGATGGAGCGGTTCTGTGCCCACGGCTCCTGCCACCCCATGCCCATCAAACCTTCCGGGGCGCCAAGGCCGTTGTAACCCCACCCCAGCATGTTGTTGACCGGCACGGCAATGCGCGGCGCGCCGTTGGGGCCGTTCGTCGTCGGGTCGCCGGTTTGCTGCTGTTCGCCGCCCGGCAATTGATTGTTCAGCAAAGGCGTAAATCCGGAGCCCGCAGCGTCGCCCTCGTGGATCGAAATCGGAAGGCTGCTGAACTCCACGGATTCATACTTGATCGGCGCCTGCCCCAGGACCTGCGCGGTGCGCTCAGCACCGTCAACTTCGCGAAGAAACCACTGGTTGGCAAACGAAAGCACCCAGCCGCCAACCTGCTGGTGCGCGGCGCCGCCCTGAATCTGCGGGTGCGGCCAGTTGCCCTGCGGCGGCCACACAACAGTCTGTGAGATCGGGCCGACACCGATGTAGCCGACCATCAGGTACGACCAGTCAGGCACTGGGCCCGGCGTGTTGCAGGTCGGGTTATCGGAGCAGTGGAAAATGCTCCCGCCCTCAAGCGCAACCGCCCACAGGTCGTGGCCGGGCGATGCAAGCTCCTGGAAAATCGTTGTGTCGATCGGCGCGAACAACGTGTAGTCCAACTCACCCGTTGTCGGATGCTCGGAGGGCAGCGGGAAGTGAATGATCGGCGTGGTGCGGATCGGGAACTGCTGCACCTGCGCCTCGCCGTTGAACTCAATTCCGTCGGAACATCCCACCATCAGGGCGAAAGTTCCGGCCGCGAACATGGCTGCAATACGCTTCATGGTTGTCTCCTGCCGTCCTGTAATGTCCGGACTGGGGTTTCCCTTGTGAATCCGTTGTGAGTCAGACTGCTGCTTCCGTATCCGGTAAGGCTATAGCGAGCCTCGTGCCAATCTTTAGCAACCGTGTAAATCCATTGAAAACAAGGTCTTGTGATCTGTGCTAGGAATCTGGGTATCCACCTGTTGTGTAATCCTTATACGCATCTGCGGCCCGGTAGTTCCAATCTTTCCAGCGTGGCGGCAATCCACCGGGACCGGACCCTGACACAGGGGATACATGAGGGGTTCTGCCATGGTACGCCCGCGGCTGCCCCCGTCAACGGTCCCGTCAGCTTTTTGCGCCCTGGACCCTCCGTTGTTGCCCTGCCGGCAACCGCTACAATTCCGGGCCGCAGCACACGGAGAAGTCATGCCTCAGCCTGGCCGAATCGTAGAAGGCGAACTTGCAGCCGGCACCGCCCGCTTTGCAATCGTAGCCTCGCGCTTCAACTCGTTTCTGGTTGAGCATCTGGTCACCGGCGCCATGGATGCCATACGTCGCCATGGTGGCAATCCGGACAGCGTTACGCTGGCCCGCGTGCCCGGCGCGTTTGAGATTCCGCTGACGGCGCAGCGCCTGGCCGCTTCGGGCAAGTACGATGCGGTGATCTGCCTGGGTGCCATCGTGCGCGGCTCGACGACGCACTATGAGCACGTCGCCGGCGAAGCGGCCCGCGGCATCGGCCAGGCCTCGCTGGCAACGGGTGTCCCCTGCATCTTCGGCGTCGTCACCGCGGAGAATCTTGAGCAAGCCATCGAGCGCTGCGGTACCAAAGCCGGCAACAAGGGATTTGATGCAGCCGTCACCGCGATCGAGATGGTGAATCTTCTGCGTCGCCTCAAGGATTAGCCGTTCACCTTCAATGCAAGGGTAATGGCTCAGTTGGCTTGTGGAACCGAGTCAAAACTGCGCAACGTACAGTCGCGCAGACGCGGAACACAGCTGCACTAAACAACCAGCAAACTCATGCCAGTCCGTCGAAGCCCTTGCGCCCGAGAGATGCGCAACACCTAGAATGCGGGCGCGGCGACGGTTCTTCGGTCTATACCGTCAAGGCGCCGCTGGTTCTTTGTTCCAACCGGCGTGCCGGACAGGCTTTCTCGGCGTCTCCGCGCCTCGGCGGTTTGCCGTTTGGTCTGTCAATGACACTGTTGCCCGCAAACTGAGACACGGCCAATGCTAGCCGTGGCTTTGCCGCTGCGGTTTGTGTGTGTATATAGACGGTATGGACGGTGTGCATTCTGAAGATGTCCGCACACAGGCCCGCGAACTGGCCTTGAAGCTATTGTACGCGCTGGATGTGGCGCGGCCCGCGGCAACCCCCGCTTCGATTGAAGACGAATTGCGCAACGTCATCGACGTAGAGAAGCCGCCGCACGATGTAGGCGGGCTTGCGCGCCACCTGGTTGACGGCGTGCGTGAACGCCAGGTTGAACTTGACACGATCCTGCAGCATGCGGCAACGAACTGGCAGGTGTCGCGCATGCCCTATGTTGACCGCGCCATACTTCGCATGGGCGCGTTTGAGTTGCTGCACATGTTCGATATTCCCCCCAAGGTCACGATCAATGAAGCGGTCGAGCTTGCGAAGAAATACTCGACCGAGAAGTCCGGGGCCTTCGTTAACGGAGTACTGGACAAGGTCTTCCAGACGAACTGCCCGCAAAAGGTCTGAGCTTGGGAATCTTCAGCCGCAAAAAGGAACGGCCTCCGGCCACCCACGATCGGCAGTCAGCCGTCGATGCGTCCGAGGTAAGGACGTCGGAGTCGGCTGCGCCTGAAGTTGCGTCTGACGTTGCGTCCGGAGTCCCACCGAAAAAGGGGATGCTCGCAAAGCTCACGCGCGCAATCAGCAAGACGCGCATGGTGCTCAATCGTCGCGTCCTCGGCATTGTGGGCCTGGGCCAGAAGATCGATGAAGACATCCTGGAGAAGCTCGAAGACGCGATGATCGAATCCGACTTCGGCGTCGATACAACCCAGTTCCTGATGGAAATCCTGCGCGACGCCTGGAAGGGCGGCAACGTCGAGACAACAACCGACATCCTTCCGTATCTGCGCAAAGACCTGAAGCAGCGTCTCACGCATCGCGGCAATACTGTCAACTTTGCGGCAACTCCTCCTACTGTCATCCTGGTTGTGGGCGTCAATGGCGCAGGCAAGACCACCAGCATCGCCAAGCTTGCATGGTGGCTGGAGCAGTCAGGCCGTCACGTGGTGCTGGCGGCCGCGGACACCTTTCGAGCCGCGGCAGTCGCTCAGTTGCAGACGTGGTCTGAGCGCATCGGGTGCGAGATCGTGACCGGTACCCAAGGCGCTGACCCCGCCAGCGTCGCGCATCGCGCTGCTGAGCGCGCACTGGAAGTCGGTGCCGACGTGCTGCTCGTTGACACAGCCGGGCGGCTGCACACGCAGAAAAACCTGATGGACGAGTTGCGCAAGATTCGCAACGCCTGCTCGGCCAAGAAGATCGAAGGCGCGCCGCACGAGACGATCCTGGTACTCGACGCGACCACGGGCCAGAACGCGGTGCAGCAGGCCGAGATGTTCAAGCAGGCGGCCAACGTCACGGGGCTGTTTCTGGCAAAGCTGGACGGCACAGCCAAGGGTGGCGCAGTGCTCAGCATCAACGAGAAGGTAGAGGTACCGGTGAAGTTTGTAGGGCTGGGCGAGCAGCCCGAAGATATGCAGCCCTTTGATGCCGACCGGTTTGTCGAGGCATTGTTCGACATTGAAGGCATCGAAGACCAGGCAGGCGGGGGCACCGCATGACGCAGTCGGTGGCTGAGATCCGCGATGTGCTGTCGGGCCGGCCGGGCGGCGTGAACCGCTTGATCCGGCGGTACGGCAAAGCCGTGGTGGACTACTGCACGGCTTTGATTCCGGATCGCAAGGCGCCTTTTGATCGCATGGTCGAAGACGTGCTGGTTGACATTCTGGCGCAGGCACGTGCAGCTGCGCGCGCTTCCAGCGACGACGAGGTGTTTGAATTCGCGATGGAGGCCGCACTCCGAACCATCCGCTCGCGCTACCGCGAAGTGCTTGACGAGGGGCCACAGCCGGGGCGCGCAACACAAAGCTACCAGGTTGATGAGGTGCTTGACCGCACGGGCATGAGCAAGCAGGACCTCGTGGCCGGCATCAGCGAAGGACGCATACGGGCCATCCGCGCGAACGACTCGATGAAAGTGATGGGCGACGATGTGCCTGGCCTTGGCTCGCGCGTTCACTTTCTTGCCTACCAGATTGGTGCTGCTGAGCGTGAGTTGCTGTGCCTGCACTACCGGCTTGGGTTTTCGCCGTCCACGATCGCGCGCTGGGCAGGAGAATCGCCGGCGCACATTGAGGCATTGATCAACGCGGCGTCCGACAAGTTGGCTGCGCGTATTCGCCAGGGCCAGTCTGCACCGCCGGCACCGCCACCTGAAGAAGCAAAGATGCGCCGCTACATCGACGGCCGCATGGACCCCGACGAAACCTCGCAGTTTGAGCGCCGCCTGGTCAAGGATACCACCGCGCAAAAGCGGCTTGATGACCTGCGCAGCCAGTCGCAGACGATCAAGGACCTGTTCGACAGCCCCGAGTACGACTATTCGGCCGTGTCGGTGAATGTGCGCGCGCGCAACCCGCACCATGCGCTCAGTCTGCCGCCCGGCGCAGCACTGTGGATCCAGGTTGTGGGCCTGGCGGCCATGATGCTGATGTTCCACCGGGTTGGCGCGTACATTGCGCCGCCGGAGGTTCGCGCGACCGCAGTCGTGGGCGATGTCCAGATGCCGCCGGCGGGGCGAGTCCGCGTCGGCGAATCGGTGGCAACCGGCCCCGGCGCACAGGCGCTGCTGCAGCTGGACGGCAGCAACCGCGTGCTGCTTGCCGAGCGGTCAAGGTTCGAGTTGCAGCCGCCGCGCGAAGGCGCGCGCCAGGTGATGCGGCTTCATCAGGGCGAAGCGTGGGGGCGATTTACGTCTGCCGGGCACGCGTTCATCCTGGGCGTTGCGGACGGGCAGGAACTTGGGGGAGATTCAGGCGCGGAGTTCCATGTAGCGGTGGCCGAGCGCGTCGAGCACCTGCTGCCGGAAAACACTGAGTCGGAGCGCCGCCGATTGCTGGCTTCCGGCTTCAGCCCGGCACCCGACGGCCTGCTATGCAATCAGCCGATGCGCCTGTGGGCGGGTTTTCGCTTTGGCACGGACGATTCCGGCGGGTTGGCAGAGGGCGACATTGTGCTGTCTGCTGACGGCGCCGCAGCGACCAGCCCGGAGTGGCTTGCCGACCTGGCGGGCGCGATGCGCATTGGCGGATCGTTGACACTGGTGGTGCAGCGCGACACGGAGCGTCGCGATTTCCAGGTAACGCGCCTGGAGCCTGAAACGACATGTGTGCTCCGCGTGTTTCACGGCGCAGTCATGCTCGAAACCACTCATGGGCGATTTGCCGTCAACCGCGGACAGTGGGCACTGCTGGATGCCACAACTGCGCCGATGATCGGCCGCCGCGGCTGGGAGGATTTTCGCGCGTTGCGCATCAGTGCAGCCGAGCGCTTCAAGCAGCACCTGCACTGGCTTGACACGCAAGGCTATCCGCTGCGCTCAGAGAACAGCGTGCTGCCGGTGGATCGCGGGCTGCGCGAGCTGGCGGCGCGCCTCGAGGCGCTGCGCGGCAGTGAGGTCAGGCGCCATGCGCCCGCCGAGATTGCTGAGTTTGAACGTCGCATGGAAAGCATCATCGCAGACGCCAATAAACGCCTAGAACAGGGCCAGCCGCGCGAGCCGGAGGGCGGCAACCTCGGCGACGAAGAGCTGGTCGCCGCGGGCGAAGAGATTCTTGGCGCTATCGCGCATTGGCGCCGCCAGAGCGGCACCGGCATCTACACCACGCTGGGCGATGCCGCCAAGACGCTGCATGGCGACATTACGCGAAGCCGGACAGAACTGGCTGAGAGGGACGCCCGAATCGGCCGCGCGTCGTCGCTGTTCAAGCGCATCGATGAGCTGAAGCAGGCGCTGGCGTTGCAGGACGCCGCGCTCGGCAGGTTGGATGCAAGCGAGTTTCACGACGAGGATGGCAGCAAGCGCGCAGAGTTCGACGCGCGCATCGCAGAGTATGACCGCACCGTACGACTTGGCGCGCAGGCCGCCAGTCGCCTGGACCTGACGAAGATTACGCTCAACGACCTTGAGGCACGAATTGACGAGCAGCGGCGCAAACTGCCTGACCTGCGGCGCAATGCGCAGGACGCGGAATCTGCCAGGGAAGAAATCGAGAAAGGGTTGAAGGCTAATCCCTACACGCCCGAGGCCCTGAAGGCTGCAAGCCGGGCCGTGGAGGAGGCGACAGCGACGGTCAATGCTGCGCAGGCCGCCGAACAAGAGGCAGACAGCACGCAGAAGGCGGCGATTGCCGCGCTGTCCGAAGCGCACACGCAACTGGACCAAGCCGAGAAGGCTGCAAGACCGTTTCGCTTGTCGCTGCGACAAGCCCAGGATGAGCTGGCTGATGCGATCACCGCCCGCGCTGCCCAGCGCAAGCGTGTGGATGGGCAGCAAGCCGAAGTCAACGGGCTGCAGCAGCGGCTTGAAGGCATGGAAGCGGACGACCCGGACAGGGCAGATGTAGAAGAGCAGTTGCAGCAGGCCCGCCAGGCATTGCAGGCCGAAGAAGCAAAGCTCAAACAGGCTCAGGCAGCCGCCGAAGCCGCAAACAAGTCGGCAAATGAGGCCGAGACTGCGGCGTCCGAGGTCGAAGCTCGGGTGGACGCTGCATCCCGCGCTCGCGACGCAGCGCAGAAGAGGGCAGATAACACCGCCGCGGAGTTGGCCGAGCGTTCGCGGCAGCTTGAAGCTGCGCGCGCTGCGCTGGCATCCGCAGAAGCCACATTGGCGCAGCAGCAGCAGGCACGAACCGAGCGAGCATTGCTGCAGACACGCCTGGAAGAGGCCAACGAGACCGTCGGCATGGCGCGCGATGCGTTGACGCAGGTCGAAAAGCAAATTGAGGACCTTGACGCCGCCGCCGAGCCGAAACGCGAGGAGTTCCGGCGCGAGCTCGAGATCGTCCAGGCCGGTGAGAGGGCACGCGAACAGCTTGAAGCCGCCCGCCGCGAGCGCGACCGCTACCAAGCCGTGTCAGACGAGATCAAGCGGCGCACCGCAGACCGCGCGGCTCTGCAGGACGAGCTGGACGGTGTCAGCAACGCCGACGACGTGCGCAATTACGACAACCTGATCAGCGAGCACAGCCGCCTGCACCGCGCCGTGCGCGCGCTTGAATACACCCGCACGCTTGCGCTGGCTGAAGATGACAGCTTCGGCCACAAGCAGAAAGCCGCGCAGGACCGCTTTCGGGAGGCGGCAAGCGAAACGGCTGCTGAGGCGCTGGCGCTGCTGGATTCGTACTGCCCGCCCTATGACGGCACAGCGTGGCAGGAGCTTGCGCAGCGCGAAGCGTTTGAAGAGCTGCGGCGGGCGGTGCTGACTTCGCTGTGGTCGCTTTACTACGATTCAAGTCTGGAAGGAACTGACGCCGCCGACAGTGAGTGTTATTATGTACTTGTGCAGTCGTCCGCGCCGGGCGAAGCGTTCAACCGGCTGGATGCAACCTGGCGCAAGTACCTGGGCCAGGCCCTGGGGCGCGAGACGTACGAAAAGATCGCGTCGTTGTCGGCAGATGACCTGAAACCAAAGGAGTAGTCGTGGGCGAAGACCGCATCCTGTGTTGCAAGCGCAGCAAGGTGTGGCTGCCGGACGACTTTCTCACGACCATTGTCGGTGATTGCGACCGCGGCAAGTTCAGTGTTACGCGGCCGTTCACGTTTCCGTGCATGCTGATGTCCAACGGCAACCTGTACATTGAAGAGCAGGAAGGCGTGGAGATTCCGCGCGGCGAGTTTGATCTGTCGCAGATCCTGTGCGGCAACTGCGACGGCGCTGTCGAGATTCGAACCATCAACGTGCGCGAAATCCTGGATCGCCTGCGGCAGCAGGAAATCGACATGAAGGAAAAGAAGCGACTGCGCGACTCGCAAAAACTGTTCAAGCAGTCGCAGCCGAAGGGCTGATTTCCTACGCGTCGTCCAGCGCTTTCAACCCGTCTTCAATCGCGGCGACAATTTCGGCGATGTGCTCGCTTTCCAGATTCAGGGGCGGGCAGATGGTGATCACGTTACCCAGCGGGCGCAGCAGCACGCGGGAGTTTTCAATCGCCCGCTCACAGACACGGTTTGCCTCGTGCCGGGACTCGTAGTCGCCACCAGACTTGAGAACGATCCCCACTGCCAGGCCACGCTGCCTGATTTCGGCCACGTGGGGGCTCTCGGCGACATTGCGGCGCAGGGCGTAGCGCAGCTCTCGTGCGCGCGACTTGACGTTTTCCTTCAGCTTGTGCTTCTCGATCAGCTCAAGGTTGCGCAGCGCGGCAGCGCAGGCGAGAGGGTTGCCACTGAAAGTGTGCCCGTGCAGAAACTGCTTCATCTCCGACCACTGACCTTTGAAAGCGTCATGCACGCGATCGTTGGCCACGGTCACACCCATCGGCAACTCGCCGCCAGTGATGCCTTTGCCCAGGCACAGGATGTCGGGCTCAACGAGCTCCGCGCTGCTGGCGACCACGGGGCCGGTGCGGCAGAAGCCCGTAAAGACTTCGTCTGTGATCAGCAGAATGTCGTACTCACGGCAGTACTTCTTTACGCGCGCCAGGTAATCCTCGGCCAGCGGCCGCATGCCGGATGCAGCCTGGATGACCGGCTCAATCAGCACGGCGGCAATCTTGTCCGACTTGCCGGCAAGCGTCGCCTCGAACTGCATGATCTGGTTACGCAAACCGTCCGGGCGCTCATGCGGGTCCACCTGCATCGGATACTGGGCGTTGTGGCACTCAAAAAGCGACGGCGCGAACTTGCGGCGAAACGTGTCAATGCTGCTGGCTGACATCGCCCCGAACGTGTCGCCGTGGTAGCCGTGGTGAAACGTCAGAAACTGGGTGCGGCTGATGCGGCCGGTCTGGTTCTGGTACTGCAAAGCCATTTTCATGGCGACTTCGACGGCAGTGCTTCCGTTGTCGCTGAAAAATACGTGGTTCAGCGTGCAGGGCTCGTTGCCGTACCGAAAGTCTTCCTTGATGGTGTCGGCCAGCGTCGCCGCCAGGTCGATGGCAGGCACGTGGCTGACGGTGAACAGGCTGGTATGGCAAAGGCGGCTTGCCTGATCCTGGATTGCGCTGACGATCTCGGGGTGATTGTGCCCCCAGACGTTGCACCACATGCTCCCGTAGGCGTCGAGGAATCGGCGTCGGCGCACATCGAACAGGTATGGCCCCTCGCCTCGCTCAATGATGATCGGGTCCTGCTGGGCGTACTCCTGCATCTGGGTGTAGGGGTGCCACAAGACCGTCTGGTCGATTTCAGCCAGCTGGCGGTAGTCTCGCAGGCCGCCCGGGCGTGTGTTTGAGCGGGATTCCGACATCGTCTCGCGGTCCGTGCCAAGAGCAGCGCGAGACAGTGAAGCACATCCGGGCCGACAGGCAAGGTGCTGTAACGCACCGCGCCCGGCACTCGCCGGCAACATTGAATATGTGCTTCTGCAGCGGTAGCATTTCGTCACAGACGGGTTGGGGTCTTTGGTCCCCAGGGACTTGGTACTTCAGGAGGAATTGTATGCGTAGCTGGATGCTGGCAGTTGCAGTCGCACTGATGACAGGGGCGGCTGCCCCGATGTACAGCCAGGAGGGCGGAGCGGCGCCGGAGCAGAAGCCGGAAGAGAAGGTAGAGAAGAAGGAGGAAGGAAAGGAGCCGGCCAAGGAGGAAGAAAAGGACGTAGAGAAGGAAGGGGAAGAACGCGATGAGACCTTTGACCAGATGCTGGCGGCAGTCCTGAAGGACATCGGCGAGGTCACGGGCAAAGTCGAAGCGACAGAAGACGACGTCAAGGCGCTGATCAAGCACCATGAGCCGATGAACAAAGTAATGCGCGGTGACGCGAAGTTCACCGAGCTGAAGAGCAAGAACATGAAGCAGGCCTTCGAATACCTGATCAAGCACGAGGGCTATATGGCCTACTGCAAGCAGGAGGGCCTGGAATGCGAACTCGCCACGCGCAAGATGTTGCGCGTGCGTACCGGTTTCATGCGCGAGCACCTGCCGGCGCTGCTGGACGACCTCATCAAGTCGCAGAAGGCCATGATTGAAGAGTACAAGGAGATGCTTCCTGAGGAGGATTACAAGGAAGCAGTGAAGGGCCTAGCCGACGCCGAAGAGATGTTCAAAAAGGCAAAGAAGGAGCTCGAGACCATCCCCGCGCCTACTGACGCGGAAAAGAAGCTGTTCGGAGCCAACAAGGAGGCCCTCACCCGCGTAATGAACGACTCGGGGTCTGAGGCCGAAGAGGAAGGCGAAGAGGAAGGCGAAGACGACGAAGGCATGGGCGGATAGAGCCGAAAGCCGGTCGAGGCAGCCGCCACGGTATCGAACACGAAGGGGCGCCCAAACGGGCGCCCTTTCTCACTTCCGGGCGGCCTGTGCGTCATGGCGAAGTCACGAAGACAGGTTTCGGCCCCTTGGGGCAATTTGTCGGTTGACACGGGCGCCGGTCGCCGGTTGAATCATGCGCGACCCCCCAAGTCATGCTTTCAGGCGATAGTCTTCCCGCCGCGCGGGTTCATAGCCTGTAAGCCGTTGCAGGAGCAGTTGGCATGCGCCAAGTGTGTTTATTCTTGCTCATGGCGGCACTGGTCGGTTCATTTGCCGCGATCGCCCATGCACAGCGATTTCCGCAGATCCTCAACCTTAACACCCGCGAAGGCAAGTACGACGTTGGTGGGGTCGGTCTGCAGATCGGCGGTGGCTACGGCCTGAACATGGGCGCCGGTGAGCTGCACCGCGAGGGCATTGGCTCCAAGGTCATCGACGGCAACCTGGAGGCGATTTTCAAGCGCCGCTTCGCGCAGACGCACCGCCGCATTGTGTTCGGGGCCAAGCTTGATTTCCAGATCGGCTCGGACAACAACGTGGTCGGCACGAACTTCTACCTGGAGTTCCAGCAATTCAGCATCAACACCTCCGGGGCCTCTGAGTCCGGTGTGAGCGGGATTGTGATCGACCCGGGCACCAACCCTGTCTTTACAGGCGCGGCTGAGAGTGCCTCTGTCGCCTACTTCGGGTTCGACCTGATCATCAACTTCCTGCGCAGCGAGTTCGTTGAAACCGACGGCCGCCGCACCCGCGATCATTGGGGCCTGGCGCTTACCGTCGGCCCGCGCCTGAGCATGATGATGGGCGACTTTTCGGACCTCAACGGGTTAAGCTCGATCGGAGCCAACGTCGGCTTGATCGCCGACCTGCCGATTCCGCTGTCGGGGGCCGAAGACCTGCTGTCGTTGTCGCCCTACTTCGTGTTTGAGGGCAACTACAGGCTCGAGGTGGATACCGGGCAGGTGGACGACGTGACAGGCAGCCCCACACTGGGCCAGGAAGTCATCAATGACAGCTTTGACGTCGGGTTTTACGGCAAGTCGCAGGAAGACCTCGACCTGAATAACGTTGCGGACTATGACGGCATCGCCATCCGCCGGCATAACTTCATCCCGGCCTGGCAATTGACACTGGGCACGACGGTCAACCTGACACCGATTTTCATTGGCCGCTCCGGCAAGCTTGTCAACAACTGGCGCTTCTGGGGCTCGTTGAACATCAGTGTTCCGCTGGCGCTGGGGATCTTCGCCTCGCAGTACCCGGGCGACGCCATGTGGGGCCAGGACGAGATGCCGTTCCTGACGGTAACTCTGTCTGTCGGTGCCAGCTACTTCTTCTAGGCTGGACGAAAGGCTTCAGCGCGCGGGTCTTCGGGCCCGCGCGCTTGCTTTTTCCAGTGAGTCAAGCAGCGCAGTGCGAAGCCATGCCCACGAGGCCTTCGGCTGTGCGCTGATGGCCTGGTTGACTTCAAGTTCGATGCCGGCGTAGCGCGTACCAAACTGCCTGCGCATCGCGGTGGTGACGCCATCGCTGGTGCCGCGGTAGGGGTAGTTCATGCGCACGCGCAAAGCGGGCTGGGCGGCGCGCAATTCTGTGCGCCACGCGGAGCAGAACTCGCGTTCAAGCCTGCGCGCGGGGTCATAAAGCAACCCGATGTCAGCGTTGCGTGTCTGGCCGTCGAGTACTGGCGTGAAGCTGTGGACGGAAAGATGCAACACGGCTCCGCGCATGAGGGCGTGTTCGATCGTGCTGGTGACCTCATTGCGGTAGGGGCGCCAGTAGCGTTGCAGCAAGTCGTTGCGTGCGTATGGCAGCGTGAACTCCGAAAACACCTTGCGGTGGGTTTCGCTGCGATTGAGATCCACGAGCAGGCGTGTGACCTCGCCAGAGAACGCCGGTGCATTGAGCGTTGCTGCCATCTCGCGCGCCAGCAAACCCGCGCCCGGGTCCCATGCCCGATGCGTCTTGAGCACGTCGGTGCCACGAAACGCGCCGCGCCACTCAGCCGGCACGGCGTTCGATGCGTGTTCGCAGGTGACGATGATGGAAGATAAATGGGGCATGCTCAAATTGTAGCGTCGGCATCCTGCCGATGTCGTTCAGGCGGGCCTGCGGCACGCCGGGGAACGGCTGAAAGCCGATGCAATCTCCATGGCCTGGAAGGCCGTGCTACTTCGCCGGATCAAACATCTGGCCGGTTGCCAGACACCTTGCAAGCGTCTGGTACACGGCGTCCATGCGCTGGCGGTTCGGGGTTTCGCCCAGCGACGCCTTGATGCGCGTGGCCAGTGTGCCCTTGCTGCGAATCATTTTCAGTGGCGCAACCCAGCGCTTGTCGTCGAGGGTGCTTTCGATCAGGTGGTCCCAGACTTCTCCGATGGTCGCACTCGGCTTCAACCCGAACAGCCGAAGGTAACCGGCATCTCTTATCACGGTGTTTTCGGCGCTTACCATCGCTTCCCTTAGCAGGAAGGACATCGGTTTACCGGGCGCCCGCTGTAACTCATCCACGCCCACCCAGCGACCTGCCGCCAATGCCTTCAGCGCGCCGACGATAGCGGCGCAGATGGCGATGTCGGCTTGCGGGCATTCCTGGATGTCGATCAGCCGGATCTCGATCGCCATGCGGTCAAATCGCGCGATGGCCCCGCGAGCGTTGGCGTATTCGCCCTCAAGGTTGCCGTCCGGATCGAACGGCGCGGTGTCGGCCCAGATCTTTCGGAGGATTTCGTCGTAGTACTCTTCTTTTGTGTAAATCGGCTCGGGGATGATGTCGCCCGTCGCGCTGGGGATGCGCGCGCTGTTGCCCGCATACTGGATCAGCCGGTAGTCCAGCGCGTTCTGCACAGCACCCTCAGCCACCGGCGAAGAAGCCGCCAGGCCGGGGATCAGCGGCAGAACGCATCGCACCGCGGCGTGCAATCGCGCGAACTCGGCGTCGTCGGCAAACGGAAGGTTCAGGTGCGTGCTTTGCAGGTTGCTCCACCCGTGGCCGCGGCAGTCAAAGATCTTGTTGTAGGTCTCGTAGATGGCGTTGTACTCGTGCGGCCAGATCTTTGTTTCCAGCATCGGGTTGAAGTACGGGTGCATGCCGGTCGGCAGCAGCATCGCGCCGTGGGTTTCCAGCGCAAGGTTGGCGACGCGAACCTGATCGTTGAACATCTCCGGAAGCGGCGCGAGCGCAGGCGCCGGGCCGTTGGTCTTGAACTCGATCACGTGCATGACCAGCTCGTTCGACCAGCCGGCGGCTTCGCGCTCAATGTCGCCCATCACGCCACCGACGGCTTGCAGCAGCACGTCGCTGATCGGCCGCACAGCCAGTGTTGCGCGATCCACGATCATGTACTCGAGTTCGATGCCGTAGCCCTGCCAGAGGTGCAGTGTCATGGGGCGCCCCAATTCATCACGTCACTCCGTTCCTTGTCGCCTCGATCCGACGCAGGAACGACCCCGCAATGCGGCGCCACAACTCGTCCTTGAGTACAGCGTCTTCGTAGCCCGCATCCAGGTTGGGGTTGTCGTTCACCTCAATCACATACGGCTTGCCGCCCGCCTCCTTCAGGTCAACACCATACAAGCCGTTGCCGATCAGGTTGGCCGCCTTGACCGCGACCTTGATGACGTCCACCGGGCACTCCTCGACCGACAGCGTGTCCACGCGACCAAAGCTGGTCTCGCCGTCGCCGTGCTTTGCAATCTGCCAGTGCTTGCTGGCCATGTGGTAGCGGCAGGCGTACAGCGCGCGGCCGTCCAGCACGCCGACGCGCCAGTCGTACTCCGTCGGCATCCACTCCTGCGCGATCACCAGGTCACTCTCCTCAAGCATGGCCTCGATCACCTTGCGCAGTTCGTCTTCGCTGGCGGCGCGCATGACACCCTGGCTGAAGCAGCCGTCCGGGCGCTTGAGCACGCAGGGCAGACCGAGCACGCGCGCGACTTCATCTACGTTGTCTTCGTGCACGATCACCGTGCGCGGCGAAGGCACGCCGGCATGGTTGAGCAACTCCGCCAGATATACCTTGTTGGTGCAGCGCAGGATGCTGATCGGGTCGTCAATTACGACCAGCCCAAGATTGTGTGCGCGGCGCGAAAAGCGGTAAGTGTGGTGCTCAACCGCTGTGGTTTCGCGGATCCACAGCGCGTCAAACTCGGCCAGCCGCCCGTAGTCATTCTTCTCGATCACCTCGGCGCTGATGCCCAGGTCCCAAGCCGCGTCTATGAACCGCTTGATCGCACGTTCGTTGGACGGGCGATGCTCGGCCATTTCGTCGTACAGCACAGCCATGTCGTAGCGTGCCTTGCTGCGGCGCGGTTTGTGGTGCCGCTTGTTCAAGTAGCTTGTGGCGCTCTGCACCACATAGTCGTGGTGTGTCTCCGGCACTTCAATGAAGCTGATCGTGCCGATGTTGGACATCTCCCAGTACCCGTCCACGCGCTTGAACTCTGCACGCAGGAAGGGGGCCGGGAACAGGTTGAACAGCAGCAATGCCAGGCGTTTGTATCGCGCGGCCATGTTATTGCCGAAGTAGATGCTCAGGGTGAAGTCGTCGCCCTTGAGCGGCTTGAGCGCGCGCTGCGTTTCTTCGTCAAGCTCGGTCACCATCGCGCGCGGCATGCTGCGGTTGCGAAGGTTCAGCGTGGTCGCGATGTCGGGCATGGGCCGGTGCCCGCGCGCTTCAGCCAGCAGGCTGACGTAGTAGCCAAGCCGCTGGTAGCTGTAATAGCGGCACAGGTTAAAGACTTTTGCGCCCTTCAGCTCTGAGAAGCGCTCTTCCGTCAGGTAGGCCTTGGCGGAAACGACTTCGACGCCGGGAATCTGCAGCGGCCACTTTTCGGGACGGTTGACGACGATCAGGGTGGTCACAAGTGTGTTCTGAGTTCCCGGTGCTGAG
The DNA here is from genome assembly GCA_964652605.1 of uncultured Planctomycetaceae bacterium. Taxonomy (GTDB): domain Bacteria; phylum Planctomycetota; class UBA8742; order UBA2392; family UBA2392; genus JADJRK01. The sequence continues at coordinate 2,223 of CAZZBH010000017.1, read as the reverse complement.
TTCTGGATTCGGCGCGTTTAGGACTGCCTGAACCCGGAACTCAGAACTCGGAACCCAGAACTATCCCTTCGGTTCTATGACTAGCAGGTTCGCATCATACGTCACGATGCCCAGCAGGATAGCGGCGATAAGACGGTCCATATCCACTTCGTAGTACTGCGTATTGCCGGCGGCTGGGTTCGGCAGCAGCGGGTCGGCCACTTTGACGGTGCGCTCGTCGCGATTGTAGCCCGAAAGAACCACAAAGTGCCCGGTGGGGGTGCCGCGGATGTCGTCAGGCTCATCGATGTCGCCGCGCTCACGGGCCGACTGGTAAAGGTAGGTGGCGGAAAGGCCCACCAGAATCGGCAGGTCGCGGTTGAGAAAGCGCCGGATCAGCGAACCGTTCAGTTCTTCGTAGCGCAGCCGCCCGCCAAGGTCCAGAAACTCGACGTAGCGGCGGGTGGCGACTTGCAGTTTGTCGTCATCCTTTTTTGCCTGGGCCTGGCGGTGAAGCTTGTCCTGCAGATTGACCTTGCGCTCTTTGAACCAGGTGGGGTCAAACACGTGCAGGTTGTAAGTGTAGATCGTGGCTTTGAACCCGCGCCGCAGTGCGTCGCAAGCCAGCATCACCGCCAGGGTGCCGCCGGTTTCAAGGTGCTCGACCTCCAGGGCAAGCTGGCGCAGCGGGATTTCCAGCCCGAAGTAGGCGTAAACAGCATCCAGGCAGGTAACCCCACAGGAGCGAAGATCCGGCTGGGCATTGATTTCGAAAGCAAAGGAACGAGTCATCGAATCCAGCCGCAGGTGAAAAGCCGAAGCAGGGTACCACGCGAAGCTGGAGAACTAGAGCCCCCGACTTGGGTCGGGGGCCTTCGTTTCGTGGTTGCCGGCCTAGATATCGAAGTACAGTTCAAACTCGTGCGGGTGGGGGCGCAGGCGCATGGCTTGCACCTCGTTCTTCAGCTTGTAGCTGATCCACTCCTCGATGATGTCCTTGCTGAACACGTCGCCCTTGAGCAGGAAGGCGTGGTCCTTTTCCAGCGCGCGCAGCGACTCTTCCAGGCTGCCCGGCGCCTGCGGGATCTCTTTCAACTGCTCCGGCGGCAGGTCGTAGAGGTCTTTGTCCATCGGCTTGCCGGGATCGATCTTGTTCAGGATGCCGTCCAGCGCCGCCATGGTGATCGCCGCGAACGTCAGGTACGGGTTGCTGCTTGGGTCGGGGCACCGATACTCAAACCGCTTGGCGGCGACGTCGTCGCGCGTGATCGGGATGCGCACGCACGCCGATCGGTTGCGCGAGCTGTACGCCAAATTCACTGGCGCCTCAAACCCCGGCACAAGCCGGTGATAGCTGTTGGTGGTCGGGTTGGTGATCGCACAGAGCGCCGGCGCGTGCTTCAGGATGCCGCCGATGCCGTATATTGCCGCCTGGCTCAGCCCCGCGTAGCCGTCACCGGCGTACTGGTTTTTGCCGCCCTTCCAGATACTGGAGTGGCAGTGCATGCCGCTGCCGTTGTCGCCGTACAGCGGCTTGGGCATGAAGGTCGCGGCTTTGCCGTGCTTGCGGGCGACGTTCTTGACCACGTACTTGTACATCATCAACTGGTCTGCCATGCGCGTAAGCGTGTTGAAGCGGATGCTGAGCTCGCACTGTCCGCCGCTGGCAACTTCATGGTGATGCAGCTCCGGCTCGCAGCCCAGCCGGCCCAGCAGCAGCAGCATTTCGGTGCGCACGTCGTGCAGGCTGTCCATGGGCGGCACGGGAAAGTAGCCCTGCTTGGTGCGCGGCTTGTACGCCAGGTTTCCGCCTTGCTCGACGCGGTCTGTGTTCCATGAGCCTTCGATGCTGTCCACTTCGTAGTAGCCCATGTTGGTGGTCTGCTTGAAGCGCACGTCGTCGAAGATGAAGAATTCGGCCTCCGGCCCGAAGTAGATCGTGTCGCCGATGCCGGTGCTCTTGAGGTATTGCTCGGCCCGCAAAGCCACCTGTCGGGGGCAGCGCGCGTAGGATGTGCGCTCGACAGGATCGACGATGTTGCCGATCAGCACCAGCGTCGGCTCTTTCATGAAGGGATCCATGAAGGCCGTCGCGGCGTCGGGGATCACAAGCATGTCGGATTCATTAATCGTTTTCCAGCCGCGCAGGCTGCTGCCGTCGAAGGGCAGCCCTTCTTCGAACAGCTCTTCTTCGAGTTTGCGGATTGGAAACGAGTAGTGCTGCCACAGACCGGGCAGGTCCAT
>CAZZBH010000016.1:580-41989 GCA_964652605.1 uncultured Planctomycetaceae bacterium | reverse complement strand
CAAGTTAAGAATTTGCGCCTGGATCGACACATCCAGGGCGGAAACCGACTCGTCGCAAACAATCAATTTGGGATGGCACACCAGAGAGCGAGCGATGCCAATACGCTGGCGCTGGCCGCCGCTGAATTCGTGCGGGTAGCGGCGCAGAAAGTCCGGCGACATGTCCACCTTCTCGAGCAGCCAGGCCGCGCGCTCTTCGCGCTGGCGCCGGTTGCCTTGCAGGCCGTGCACCGCCATGGGCTCCATGATCGCCGCGCCGATGGTCATGCGGGGGTTCAGGCTGCTGAACGGGTCCTGAAAAATGATCTGCATCTTGCGCCGCATCGCCCGCAGCTCAGCCGACGGCATGCCCGTGATCTCTCTGTCGCCGTAGAAAACGCGGCCCTCGGTGGGCTCTACAAGCCGCAGCAGCGTGCGCCCCAGCGTGGTTTTACCGCAGCCCGATTCGCCTACCAGGCCGATAGTGCGGCCCTTCTTGACAGTGAGGGTTACATCATCAACGGCTTTGACGTGTCCTACGGTGCGGCGAAAGACGCCCTTGCGAATCGGAAAGTAGGTCTTGATGTTTTCGATCCGCAGAAGCTGCGAGTCGAAATCCTCCATGTTCTCGCGGCGCACGTCCGGGCGTCGCTTGCCGGGGATTTCGAGGTTCGGGTCAGTCGGGTCAAGTGAGATGCCCTGCCGGTCTGCTTCGACAAAATCATCGACCGTGGGAAGTCGCTCCGCCTTGGTGGTCAGGCGCGGGCGGCAGGCCAGCAAACCCTTGGTGTAGGGGTGTTGCGGGTTGGCGAAAATATCCAGCACGCGGCCATACTCAACGATTTTGCCGCGCAGCATCACCGCGACCTTGTCGGTGACTTCGGCAACGACGCCCAGGTCGTGCGTAATGAACAGCACGGCCATGCGGCGGTCGCGCTGCACTTTCTTGACGAGTTGCAGAATCTGGGCCTGAATCGTGACGTCCAGCGCGGTTGTCGGCTCGTCGCAGATCAGCATCCGCGGGTTGCAGGCCAGCGCCATGGCGATCATGACGCGCTGCTTCATGCCGCCCGACAGCTCAAACGGGTATTGCTTGACGCGGGTCTCGGGCTCGGGGATGCCGACTTCGCGAAACAGCTCCACGGTGCGCGCCCAGGCTTCTTTCTTGTTCATGCCCAGGTGCAGCGTCAGCGCCTCGACAATCTGCGAGCCGCATGTGAAGACCGGGTTCAGGCTCGTCATCGGCTCCTGGAAGATCATGGCAATGTCGCCGCCGCGGATCTTGCGCAGTTCGGCCTCGCCCAGGTCAGCAAGGTTCACGTCCTGACCGGCTTCGTTGCGCCACTTGATCTTGCCGCCCTCGATGCGCCCGGTGGCGCTGGGCAAAAGTTGCAGCATGGAGTACGCGGTCATCGACTTGCCGGAGCCTGACTCACCGACTACACCAAGCGTCTCGCCCTCGCCGATGCTCAGGCTGATGTCATCGACGGCTTTGACAATGCCGTCGTCGGTGTGAAAGTACGTGCGCAGCCCGGCGATCTCAAGCAATGGGTGGGTGATGACCTCGTCCTTGACCGAGTCGTGAACCACGGTGTGAAGGATGCCCTGCACCGCCTCAAGCTCGGGGGCTACCTTTGGACGATTCTCCTGCTCGGTCACCTCATGCTCCGATCGTTACGTTGCCCGGGGCTGTGGACTCTAGTCTGGCATGCTTCGGCCCGTCAAGCATCTGTGAATACGGGCCAGTGAGCGGTTGGTTGTAGCATTATCGAGTGCCCGCGTCCCGTTGACAGTGGGGGGTGTGCTGCTACCTTTCCCGCTCCAATCTGCGCAGGTGGCGGAATTGGCATACGCGCCAGACTAAGGATCTGGTTCCCTTAACCGGGATTGCGGGTTCAAGTCCCGCCCTGCGCACCACTCATACCCGCCCCCGGTGAAAGCCGGGGGCGACGCATTTCTCCCGCGCCTTCACTTCTTTCTGCGGCGAGTGGCCTTGATCCAGGACGACGCATCCTTGAACACCGCCCTGAAATTGCGCAGCAGGCCGCGTTTGCGCATCTTAATTTCGATCAGCTCCAGCAGTCTTTGTGTCGGCTCGTCGCCGGGCAGCATCAGCTCAGCGCGTTGCGCGTACTTCATCGCCTCATCGACTTCATCGTTTTCCAGCAGGGCCGCGGCGTAATTGGTGATCAGCGTGGGATCTTCGGGCGCGGCTTCCATGGCCCGTCGCGCGCACTCAAGGACTTTGTCCGGCTGATCGAGGCGGCTGTAGATGCCGGTCAGTTCCTTATCAATGCCGGGCAGCGCGTGGTGGGTGCGCAGCTCTTCCAGCACGTCGCGCGCCTCGGCCCACCGCTGTTGGCGCCGCAGCGCGATGCCAAGGAACATGCGTGCTTCCCAGAAGTCGGGAAAGGCTGCAAGCAGTTCGCGGAGGCCGGCTTCCGCGTCCGGGGCGTCGCCTTCCACGGCTTGTTCGGCAAGCGATCGGAAGCGCGCCTCGCTTTCGGGGTGTCGCGCGAAGCGGCGTTGCCTCGCCACCAGATCTTCGACGTCGCTTACGCCAACGCACAGCTCCGCTTTCTCGAGTGCCGCAAGGGCGCGTTTGTGCCGCCCGCCAGAATTCAGTGCGCTTGCCAGCAGCACGTGGGCGATGGCGTCGCCGGGGTGCTCCTCTACGTATCGCTCCGCGGCCAGCAGCGCCTGCGCGTCCATCCGGTTTACGACAAAAAACTCAGCCGCGTTGGCAAACACCTCGCGCGGCAACCCGGGCAGCTTGACCAGCGCGCTGTATTGCTCGGCGGCTTTGTCGCGCTCGCCCAGTGCGCGATAGTGGCGCGCCAGGTGCAGCCGGGCTGGCATGCTCTGCGGCTCAAGCTCCAGTGCGCGCTGCCACAGTCGCTCGGCCACCGCGGCTTCGCCCAGGCCTGCGCTGCTGGCCGCGCTTTCGACAATGGCGTCCACCTTCAAGGCCGGAGCCTCCATGGCGATGCGCAACACGCGCTGCGCCTCGATGTGACGCTCGGCCAGGTTGAACGCGCGGCCCGCCAACAGCGCCGCCTGCTGACGCTCTTCCTGGGCGGGAGCCTCAAAACGGCCCTGGATCAACTGGCAGAAGGCTTTGGCGGCCTGGCTTGGGTCGCCGGCGGCCAGCATCAACTGGCCGCGCACGCGGTGGCTTTTCCAGTCCGGGCCGACGCGGCGCATCACGCGCTCAAGCGCGCCAACGGCGTCTTTGGGCTCGAAGCCGCGCTCCAGCACCAGCACGCTGCACAGCTCGCCCAGGCGGTCGCGCACGGCACCGCAGCTCGGGTCAAGTTGCGCGGCTTCAAGTGCGGGCTCATACAGCCCGTTGGCGTCGCGGGGCACGGCGCCGACTTCGGCGGCCAGTGTCAGCGCGCGCGTGACCAGCAGGTTCAGCCACACCTGGTATTGGCGCGTCCCCGGCTCGTATGGTGTTGACGCGTCAATATGCAGTGCCGCCGCCGTCTCATGAAACAGGCGGGTCATTTCTTCTGTAAAGGTGGTCTGTGTGGGTTCTGCCACGAAGCGCCCACGAATGTAGCCCGCCGCGATATCGGTGATCGTGACGGCAATGCGCAGGCCGCGCTCAAGACCCGTGGCATCGGTGATGGGCTCAAGCAGGCCGCTGATGGCCAGCGCGAACTCGGCGTCTGCCTCTTCGCCTTCGCGCGGCAGGCCGGTTACGAACTCCTGCACCGCGTCGCCGGTCAGCTCGTCGGCAAAGCTGACCAGTTTCCGCCAGGCGCCGTCCTCGTCGGTCTGCGCGCTGGTCAGTACGACCGGCTCAATTCCGCGGTCTTTCAGCCAGTCCGACAGTTCCATCGTCAACCCGCGCGCGACGTGCGCCGCATGCTCTTCTTTCAAACGGGTCGAGAACGGGATAAGCGCAACGTCTGTCATGCGCCCATATTAGCGCGGCGACGACCGGAAATCATGCCAGCTCAGACAGCGCGCGATCGGCCGCGTCAATCGTGGCATCGATATCCTGAAAAGTGTGGGCGTTGCTGACAAACCAGGCCTCGAACTGGCTGGGCGGCAGGTAGTGGCCGTGCGCCCGCATCATGCGGTGGAAGCGCGCAAAGCGCTCCGTGTCGCAGGCGCGTGCGTCATCCAGGTTGCGCACCGGCCCGGGGTGGAAAAACAGCGTCAGCATACTGCCGCAGCGCGCGAGGTACGCAGGCACGCGATGGCGCTGTGCCGCCGTGCGCAGGCCGTGTTCAAGCCGCGCGGCCAGCACTTCCAGCCTGCGATAGATTGCGGGATTGTTGCGTAGCTGGGTCAGAGCCGCGATGCCGGCGGCGACGGCGACAGGGTTGCCGCTTAGCGTTCCGGCCTGGTACACCGGGCCGTCCGGCGCGATGGCGGCCATGAGTTCTGCCCGCCCCCCGAAGGCCGCCAGCGGCATTCCGCCGCCGATGATCTTGCCCAGCACCGTGAGGTCGGCAGAGACATCAAGCAGCACCTGCGCGCCGCCCCATGCGACACGGAAGCCGGTCATTACTTCGTCAATGATAAACAGCGCGCCCGCCTCGCGCGTAATAGCCGCCACGCTTTCGAGATAGCCGCGAACCGGCATGATCACGCCCATGTTTCCCGCGATCGGCTCAAGGATCGTCGCGGCTATCCGGTCGCCGTAATGCTGAAAGGCGTGCTCAACAGCCGCCACGTCATTGTACGGCAGCACGATCGTTTCACCCGCAACAGCCGGGGTCACGCCGGCGCTGTCCGGCTGGCCCAGCGTCAGTGCGCCGCTGCCGGCCCCAACCAGAAGACTGTCCACGTGGCCGTGATAGCAGCCGGCAAACTTCACGATCATGTTGCGGCCGGTAACGCCGCGTGCGAGACGCAACGCGCTCATGGCGGCTTCGGTGCCGCTGTTGGTCAGGCGCACGCGGTCCATGCCCGGCACTGCGTCGCACAGCAAACGTGCCAGAGCGGTTTCGCTGACGGTGGGGGCGCCGAAGCTGGTGCTGGCTTTGGCTGCGCGGGTAATCGCGGTGATGACCGGCTCAGGCGCATGGCCCAGAATGTGCGGGCCCCAAGACCCGACATAGTCGATGTAATCTCGTCCTTCGACGTCGGTGATCTTGCTGCCGTAGCCCGAAACCAGAAAGATCGGCTCATCGCCCACGGCGCGGAAGGCCCGGACGGGACTGTTTACGCCGCCGGCGATAAACCGGCTTGCTTCCTGAAAGGCCTCGGCGTTACTGGCCATGCGCAGGTTCTAGGGTAGCGTGCGGGTTGTTTCAAGCGGCACGGTGACGACGTCACCATCCTGGAGAAAGTCATACGGACGATCCGGGTTTCCGCCGATGCCACCCATATGCGTCAACGGCCATCGCAGCAATCCGGTTTGGAACTCGGCAGGGTTGGACGCGTGCCCGCCGCGCCACAACTCAAGGTGTCGCACGAGCAGCCTGGTGCCGTCATCGCGGTTGGGACGCGCCTGTGCGGCGCGCAGGTGCTCATCGCCCTGCTGCATGTCGCCGCGCTCGTACGCGCGCATGGCCTGTGTGGCGTGCAGGCTGGCGCGCGTGAAGGGATAGCACGCAAAGACAAGCAGGCCGATCAGCGATGCGGCCATCAGGCCCGCGCCCAGCTTGTGGTAAACATCCAGGCTGCGCAGATAGCGGTGCTCGAAAAAGACGCCCAGGAACACACCCGGAACAAATCCGCCCAAGTGCCCCAGCATGCTGATGCCCGGTTGCAGACTGATGAACACGCCGAACGCCAGCCAGATCAGCAGCATGCGGCCCATGGGGATCTGCATGATGCCGCGGATGCTGCCGGTACGCACATAAAAGAAGCCCAGCACAGCGCCGAACAAGCCGTATGCCGCGCCTGACGCTCCGACAAGCCGGATGTTGGGGTCCATGAACACCATGGCCAGCGCGCCGCCACCCAGAAGCGCAGCGAAGTACACCACCACCAAGGGCTTCCATCCGTGCAGGCGTTCCATGATCGAACCCAGCACGTAGATGCCGTAAGCGTTGAAAAGTATGTGCATGATGCTGCCGTGCACCCACGCACTGGTAAAAATTCGCCAATACGCGCCGTGCTGCACGTCGATGCCCCGCGCCCACCCCGCGCGCTCCATGACGCCTGAGCCGGCGATATCCAGCAGCGCGACGGCCACGTTTAGGCCGACCAGCGTGTAGGTCGCCATTGGCTTGTGGTGCGGGTTGAAGCGGTGGATCACGGCCACGGCCTGCGCTCCTGGCTGATGATGTTTGCGAAACGGCGGGCTCAGGTTGCAGTTGCCCGGGCGCGTTTCTCGTCCTTGTTGGGCAGCACGTCGGCGTCCAGGCCCGACACCTTGCCTGCCAGCAGGCGATGAAAGCCCAGGCCCGCCACCATCTCCGCGTTATCTGTGCACAGCGGCAGCGGCGCCGCGGCAAAGCGGGTGTTCTTCTGGGACTTGCAGGCCGCGGCCATCTTCTCGCGCAGGCGCTTGTTGGCTGCCACGCCGCCGACAAGCACAACGCTTTTGCAGCGTGCCTTGCGTGTCGCAGCCAGCGTGGCGCGGATCAGGATGTCCACCGCCGCTTCCTGAAAGCTTGCCGCGATATCAGCCAGCGGAAGACGCACCGAAAGTGTGCGCGTCTCCGAGCGCGGCACCGGCAGGTCCGGCGCGCGCGCCGCAATCAGCCGACCGGCGTTGCGCGCCGCCTCAACCACAAAGCCGCGCTTGCGCAGATCGTTCAGCACTGCTGTCTTCAGGCCACTGAAGCTTAGCTGAAGTCCCTCGGGCCCGCCTTCGCCGCGCGGGAAGTGAATCGCGTCGCGGTCACCGCCCATGCTGGTCATCTGAATCGCCGGCCCGCCCGGATAGCCGATGCCCAGCAGCGCCGCCACTTTGTCAAAGCACTCGCCCGCTGCGTCATCCAGCGTGCGCGCAATCAGTCGGTGATCGGTCGGCCCCACGCTGAAAAAGATGTCGGTGTGCCCACCGCTGACGACGACACTGACGTGCGGCCAGTCAGGCTCGTCCTCGACCATATGCGCCGCGTAGATGTGGGCTTCGATGTGGTCCACGGTCACAAGCGGCTTGGCAAGCGCCCAGGACAGTGCCTTTGCCGCGCTAACGCCAACGTGCAGGCTGCCGACGAGGCCCGGCTGGTTGGTCACCGCGATGGCATCAACGTCGTGCAGCACAGTGCCGGCCTGAGCGCACACCGTCTCAACCAGTGGCAGCAAGGTCTGAAGGTGAACGCGCGACGCGGCCTCGGGCACGATACCGCCGTAGCGAGCATGCATCTTTTCCTGGCTTGAACGCGCACCGCCGCGGATCTTCCAGCCGTCTTCAACGATGGCCACCGCGGTGTCGTCACAACTGGTTTCAATGCCGAGTACCAGCATAGGTCGGATTGTGTGAACCGTTGCCCGAAGCGCAAGTAAGCGCGCCTGCGCCGGTGGCTAGCGCTTTACGGGCACCTTGCCGATACCGAACAGCGTGATACCCAGCTCAGCGGCGCGTTTGCGGTCGATGCAGTTGCGCCCGTCAAAGATCATCGGCACGCGAAGTGTTGCCTTGACCTTGGCAAGATCGGCCTGCTTGTACTGCGACCACTCGGTGCACACGATCAACGCGTCGGCACCCTTGCACGTGTCGATAGGGTCGCTGCCGTAGTACAGGTCAGGGTGAACCTTGCGTGTGTTGGGCATCGCCACGGGGTCATGCACGCGCAGCTTTGCGCCGGCTTGCTTGAGCATGTCGATCAGGCGAAGCGCGGGCGCTTCGCGCAGGTCGTCGGTGTTAGGCTTGAACGCGAGACCCCAGATCGCCAGCGTCTTGTCCGTCAGCACCCACAACTCGCGCTCGATGGACTGGTAGAAGCGTTGAAGCTGGCCCTTGTTCGTCTCGCTGATCAGCCGAATCAACGGCGCATCCACGCCGATCTCCTCGCTGATGTGCGCCAGCGCGTCAACGTCCTTCGGAAAGCAGCTGCCGCCATATCCGATGCCCGCGCCGAAGAAGTGATGCCCGATGCGGTGATCCAGGCCCATGCCGTGAACGACTTCATCCACGTCGGCGCCGCTTTGTTCGCACAACCGGGCAAGCCAGTTGGCGTAGGTAATTTTCAGCGCGAGAAAGCTGTTGCTGGCGTGCTTGATCAGCTCTGCGCTGCCGACGCTGGTGGCAACGATGGGGCAGTCAAACCCCTGGTAGATCTCGCGCAGCAGGTTCTCGGCTTTGGCTGAATCGACGCCGATCACCACGCGATCCGGCTTGAGCGTGTCCTCGACCGCGCTGCCTTCGCGCAGAAACTCGGGGTTGCTTGCGACGTCGAACTGGACGTCGCCTTTCACGTAGCGTGAAATTGTGCGCTTGATGCGCTCAGCGGTCTTGATGGGGACGGTGCTTTTTTCGACGACAAGCCTGTAGTCCTTCAAATTTTCGGCCACGGTGCGCGCGACGTTCTCGACGTAGGTCATGTCAGGACGCCCGTTAACGCCGGGCGGCGTATGCACGCAGATGAAGATGGCCTGGCCGTACTCGACGGCTTCTTCGGTGCGGCCGGTGAAGCGCACCCGCTTGTTGGCCTGGTGCTTGTGCAGCAACTCGGTCAGGCCGGGTTCAAAGAACCACGCTTCGCCCTTCTGCAGGGCGGCAAGCCGCTCCGGGTTATGCTCTGCGCACAGAACTTCGTGGCCCTTCTCGGCAAAACAGACAGCGCTGACAAGGCCGACGTGGCCCGCACCGACGATACTGATCTTCATGCGTCTCTCCCAACCGGTTGCGCAGCCTAGTTCGGCGCGGTTGCTTGGAAAGACGGAGGACCGTTGCGCCGGGCAAGTCCTCTGTCGTGGGCCATGTCGCCGCTAGCGCAACAGGCTCGCGCCCCCGCGCGGTGCCCTGAAGGTTGCGCTGATGCTGCCGTAAAACCCAATGTCGCCATCGACGGCATCGCGAACGAAGGCGACACCGATGTCGAAGGCTTCCAGCACTTCGCGATACAGCTCTACGCGTGTGTCGCGCAGACGGTTGCCCTCAAGGTCATATTCCTGCTTGAGGCGGATGCGGTACGCCTCGCTCAGTGTCAGGTCAAGTTGCGCGCCGACCACCTGGTGCTGATGCTTCAACAGTCGGTAGTAGATGCTGCCCTGCCCGAAGTTGGGAACATCAAAACGAAAGCTGGCAGCCGCGCGCTCTACGTTGCCGGTGTAGATGTCGATAAACATGTTTCCCGCCAGGGCAAAACTCGGCGCCGGCCGCCAGACCGAGGCGATTTCAAGCAGCCCGAATGTGCGCCCGCCATTGTCACGAAGGCGCTGCGGGTACAGCGGAATCTCTGCCATGACTTCAAAGTAGTCGCTGGTGCGGCGATGCTCGTTGCGCCCCGTGCGAGTCTGCAACCGGTTGCGAAAGCCGATGCGCACTTCGTGAAACTCATCCAGCACGTCAATCGGATCAAGCGGGATGAACGCGCGGCCGTCGATATCGTCCAGGCTGTTGTACGCAACATTGACGTAGCGGACATACGGCGCGAACACATGGCGCAGCCCATGAATGCCCAGCGCGGGGATGCGAACGCCAGGAAATGTCCCGGTCAGGAAGGTCTGCAGGTTCACGCCGAACGCCGGCATGAAGCGATACAGGTAGCCCCATCGCTGCCGATGGTCGCTGCGCAGGCCGGGGTAGTTGCCTTCTTCGTCCAGTGTCGGGCGCGCTGTGCCTTCAGGGATTTCCAGATACCGATGGGCCAGTGTGAAGCGCGCGCCGGCGAAAGGGTCCACAGCCAGGGGCCCCAGCTCAAAGGGCAGGTTGAACCAGGTGTTGCTGTCCAGGCGCGGCACGTAGGTCGGGTCGCGCTGGTCGTGCTCGCCGGGCGAAAAACGCAACACCGACGCGGAGGTATGACTGCTAAGCTGCAGGCCGAAGTCGCCTACCGGTGCGCGCATGGCTTCAAACCCGACCTGCGGCAGGTACTCGGTCTTGCTTTGCCAGGGGTGCACGCGCGGCTCAATGTGCAGAAAGTAGTTGAGGTGCCCTGATCGTTTGGTCAGGCGGATAAAGCTGTCGATGGGTTCGTTGCGGTCGTACTCGGGCTCATAGAACTCGCGGCGGAAGTTGCGGTCGGTCTCGTAGTTCAGCATATGGTCAAGTTGGATGCCCCCGCCGAAATATTGGCTGTAATGGGCCAGCAGTCTGCCGCGGCCGCGCTTTTCCAGCGGAAACCAGCCCAGCTCACGGGCGCGATCGCGGTCGTCGCCGCTGTCTTCAATGTAGATGGACCGCATCGACGCGCGCGCAAACTTGTCGAAGGGGTCAACGCCGCCCCAGTCAAGGTTCAAGCCGACACCCAGACCGCGGCGGCTGAACCAGTCAATCTGCGGCCCGAGCTGCAAGGGACGGAATGGCGGCTCCGGGTCCACGAAAAAGTCGTATGCGCTGATCAGGTCCACATAGCTGCGAATGGCGAACCCGAATCGCTGACTTGTCAGAAAGTCGAGCTGGCGAATGGGAAACTCGCTGTCCAGGTCATAGGAGTAGTACTCAAGCGGCAGCGTAAGCAGCGGGTAATCCAGCACGCGAATCGAAGGCCGCGTGACGTATGCCGTCCGGCGCACGGGTGTGAGCCGCAACGTCAGTTTCGTGCCTGAAAGAGAATAGCTTGGAACAGCAAGGCTGCTGGACGTGATGCTGCCCTCTGTGATGTTCACTTCCTGCACGTCGCGCGCGAAATCCAGGTCAAGCGCCATCTGCTTGGCGCGCAGAAACAGGCGCTGCCCCCGCTCCTGCGGCAGTGATCGGGGTGGGCCCCCCGGCTCCGGCACTGCGTCGTCGCTTGGCGCGGCACCGATGTTGCCCTGTGACTCGGGGTCGGCAGCTTCTTCTGCCGCGGCGCCGATGCCGATGCCCGGCGGCACCGGCAAGCGTGCGCGGTCTGCCAGCTCGTCAGCGCCGGAATGGGCGCGTACCTCGCTGGCACGGCCCTTCAGCTTCTTGAGCACCAGCCGGCGCTTGGGTTTGCCGGTTTCGGTATCGATTACCGGCTTGCCCTCGTTGTCCTTTACATCTTCTTCGCCGAATTCGAACTCAAGATAGATCTGCTGCGCGCGCACTTTCATGGCCGTCGCGTCATAGCCGTACTCCATCAGCACCTGGCCCTCGGCGTAGAACTGGACCTTGCTGATGCCGCGCGCAAAGGCGGCTGCGGCATCGTCGGCTGCGGGCTCATTGTCTGACTGCGCTGCGTTGTCCGGCTTGAACCACAGGACAGCGCGGTCGGCCAGCAGGCGAAAGCTGCGCTCGCGTACGCGATTGAAAACGTCCGGCGCGCTGCGATCTTTGAACCGCATTTCGACGGGATAGTTCCAGACCATGATCCAGGTGCCGATGGCTGTGTCCTGCAGCACGTGGACATCCAGCTCTTTGGTGCTTCCCGGTGCCTCGACATAACTGATGTCGATTTCGGGGCCTGCCAACTGGGCGCAAAGCGGCGCGCCGTACAGCGCGGCTAAGACAATCAGGCAACCAAGGCGCAATTGCAGCATGCGCGTGACAAACTCCGGGGGGAGGCACACCCTAATCGGAACGTAAGCTCCAGGCGAGTGCCCATGAACGCCTGTGGATTACGCCGGCCAACCCAGCGCAATCGCGTCACACGCAAGCTTTAAATTCGCGTTGCCATCAACACGCTCGCGCAGATCATCCAGCCGCTGCACAGCCGCCACCAGCGTATCCGGCGCTGTGTTCTCAGCGCTGACCTGTCGCGTCAAAGGCCTGGCGTGCGTTGCGCCGATCGCGCCGGCCATGCGATCACGCAAAGCGGCGGCCAGCAGGGCCAGTACGTCGCGCAGCTGCTCGCGCTTGTGTTCGTTGTCGTCGCCGGTCAGCGCGCCGGCGAGTGATTCAGCGGCGGTGAAAGGATCATCCTCTACCGCCTTGAGAAAGTCGCGCGCGGTGTCCAGTACCTTGCACTCAATAAGTCGCCGCAGCCGGCCGGGGCTGCCTTGCGCGGCGCGTATCAGCATGGCTTTCGCATCCGGGTTGACGGGCAGCCCCTGCCAGTCGCGGGCGACCTGCGCGACTTGCGATTCTTCCAGGGGCGAAAACCGCACCGACTGACAGCGCGAGAAAATCGTGGGCAGCACCTGTGCTGCGTTTCCGGCGAGCAGCACGAACGAGACGTCGCGGGGCGGCTCCTCAAGCGTCTTGAGCAGCGCGTTGGCGGAGCTTTCATTGAATCGGTCCGCGTCTGCGACGACGAACACGCGGCGCCCGGGCTCAAGGGCTTTCAGCGACGCTTCATCCACGATCTCGCGCACCAGCTCAACGGGAAAAGCAGACTTGTCGGCCGGCTTGGCAAACGTCCGCACGCTGGGATGCACGCCCTTTGCCACACGGGTGCACTCTACGCACGTGCCGCAGGCCCACCCTGCCGCCCGCGCCGCACAGCGCACCGCAGCCGCAAATTCAATCGCGACACCGGACTTGCCAATGCCGTCGGGGCCGATGAACAGATAGGCGCCGGCCAGGCGGTTGTGATCAATGGCGTGGCTGAGCCATTGACGTACGGAATCGTGACCAAGAGGTCGCAGCATGCGCAGGGATTGTGAATTACAGGTGGCGGATTGGAAGTACGAACCAAGCGGGCGCAATGCTGTGCCGGGTTCAGCCGGCAGATAACGCGGCCGTTCCGCCCCTTGACCTCAGCGACTTGCGAAAACAGACTCCCTGCCCCTGTTGGGGTAGAGTGATGGCTGAGCAACCCAAAGAGATCCGCAAGCGCATCCGGTCAGTGACTTCCACGAAGAAGATCACGAAGACCATGGAGCTTGTCGCCACCAGCAAAATGAAACGCGCGCAAGACCGCGTGTCGGCGGCAGGCCCGTACACCGAAAAGCTGCAGGAGATCATCAGCGCCATCGCGCAGGGGGGCGCCGGCCTGGACCTGCCGCTGCTGCAATCGCGCACGGAAGTCAAAAACGTGGCGCTGGTGCTGCTGACGGCCAATCGTGGTCTTTGCGGCGGGTTCAACGCCAACCTGATCAAGGCAGCCAAGCTTGAGCACAAGCGGCAGCGCGACCAGGGCCGCGGCGTGCACCTGCACTGCGTAGGCAAAAAGGGCGCCGGCACGATGCGCTTTCAAGGCTATGCCATTGAACGAAGCATTGTGGACATCAGCGACAAGCCGGGCTTTGACGACGCCAGACGCATCATTGACCCGCTTGTTTCCGCGTTCCTGAAGGGTGATGTGGATGAGGTGCTGGTTGTGTACCCGCACTGGATTTCGGTCGGCAGCCAGCCACCAACCGTGAAGAAGCTGCTGCCGATTGAGCCTCCGAAAACAGAGGGCGAAGGCAGCGGTGCCGCGCTGGACTTTATTTTCAGCCCCGACGCACACGAGATTCTGAACGACCTGCTGCCGCGCTACGTGACGCAGAGCATGTACACCATGCTTGCCATGAGCAACGCCGGCGAGCAGGTTGCGCGCCGCACCGCCATGAAGAGCGCAACCGACAATGCGCAGGAAATGATCACAAGCTTGACGCGCACGCTCAACCGCGCCCGCCAGGCCCAGATCACGCAGGAAATTGCCGAAATCGTCGGTGGCGCCGCGGCACTCAAGAAGTAGCCACGTCTGCACCAGCCGGGCTCTGCTGCAGAAGCAGCGTTCGCGCGCCCAGTTCGCGCGGGTTCAGTCCCGCCGATTTTCCCAGAAGCAGCACTCGCTCCGGCAGATCTACCTCAAAGTGCCACTCGTCGGCGCGGCCGCCCCGTTCAATCACGCGCTGCGACCACTCCTGCCACCAGGGCGTGATCCGGGTTGCCAGCGGCTCAATGACCAGTGCGGTGCTGCCGCCTTGCACTTGACGTGTCAACTGTAGCCACATGCGCTCGCGGTCATCCGGGTTCAGCTCGTTCAGCGTGAACGCGGCGATGACTGAAACCGGCGGTTTCGGCCACCGGTACTTGCCCAAGTGAGTCTTCACACCTCCGCCGCGAACACCCAGATCACGCCAGGTAAGCGTCGCCTCACGCAGCACGTCCGGATCCAGATCGACGCCAACGACGTTGCTGCCGGGCGCATGCAGGGCCCAAGCCGCACCAGCCACGCCGGTGCCGCACCCCAGGTCAACAATGGTAGCTGCCGCCGACGGCTTGAGCGCCCGCAATACCTCACGCACGATCACGAAGTGGCGCGGCGCGTAGTACAGCGCGAACGCAGCCTGCTTGCCGCGACCGTCCAGCGCCTTGCCGCGCAACCGCGTGCGGCGTTGCACATAGTCGCGTGTCAGGGCTTTAAGCGCGCGTGCGATTTCCTGGTGCGTGAGATCGGCAGTCCAGCGCTCAAACAACCGGTCGATCCAGACGTCAAAGGCCATGGCGGCATGAGAGGGAACAGGAGCCCGGAGCGCAAGCGATGGGTTGATGATCAATAACTGTTTGGACGCTCACCGGTCGCTTGCGCTCCCTCCTGTTTCCATCAATCAAAGCCGATCCAGTTCCGAAGGCTGTCGCGTCCACTCGTTTGCGGGCGCGTCGCCCGTGTTTACCGTGTTTGCAGGCTCAAACAGCATCACCTCGCAGGGTGTGACGGCAACCGGCTTGTGCTCGACTCCGCGCGGGACGATGAAAAACTCCCCCGGCGATAACTCGATGGCACGGTCGCGAAGCTCGATGTTCAGGCGGCCGCCGATCACGTAGAAGAGCTCGTCCTCAACTTCGTGCTTGTGCCAGACGTATTCGCCCTCAAACTTCACCAGCTTGACGTACTGGTTGTTCAGCTCGCCGACGACGGTGGGGGACCACGTCTTAGTGATCTGACTCAGCTTCTCGCGCAAGTTCACCTTGCCCATCGCTACCTCATTGCCGTCCGCTTCAGCGTCCAGAACAGCCAATTCGCGTTTGTCACGCACGATACAACTTCCCAGTCTTCGCGGCCCATCGCCGTGAGCATCTCAACCACTGCCGGGTAACTTCCCTTGCCATTGCGCGTTTCGCCGCCGGGCAGGTCGGCCCGCAGGTTGCCGCTGTCCCACAGCCACTCGACGGTTGCGTACTCGAACTTTGCCATGGCGCGCCCCTAGATCAGGTGTTTGAGCTTTTCCTTCAGCCGCTCGCGGCCGCGGTGCAAGCGCGATCTTACCGTTCCCGGTGGAATCTCCAGCAACTCGGCGATCTCCTCATAGCTCATGTCCTGCAGGTCGCGCATCAGCACGACCTGGCGGTATTCGTCTTCGAGCTCGTCAATCGCGGCGCGCACCTGCACGCCGATGTCTTCTGCCGCTACCTGTTCGTCGGGTGCGCGTTCACCGGCGCCCGGCTCAGGCATGCCTTCCGCGTCAAGGCTGGCGCGGGAGTTGTCGCCGCCGCGCTTCTGGGCGTGTTCGTGCCGGTAGTGGCTGGCAATCAGGTTCATCGCAATGCGGTAAAGCCAGGTGCTGAAGCGCGCACGATCTTCGTAGGTGTCGATCGCACGCCAGGCCTGCACGAATGTCTCCTGGCAAAGGTCGGCGGCTTTGTGTTCGTCGCGCACCTGGCGCAGAATGGACGAATAGATGCGATCCTGGTTGTCCTGTACGAGGCGCGAAAACGCGTCGGCATCACCGGCGCGCGCGGCGGCAATCTGTGCAAGCTCCGCCTTCTTCTCATCTGCCTCGTCGGCCATGAAAGCGGAAACTGCCTTGCCCGGTCGGGCATTGTCAACTGCCGGTGTCGCGGACTGCACGGCGCGCCTCTAAGAGTAATACCGGCGGATTGGTCAAAGGGTTCGGGTTTTCTGAAGATTTACACGGCTGCTACGCTACGATTTCACGCTGAAGGAGAAACCATGCTTAGACGCGAACAGGCACAGGCGCTGGTCGAAAAGGTGTTCAAGCTTGCGGACGCGGAAGCGGTCGAGGCGATCGTGCATTCTGCGCGCCGCAACAGCACGCGCTTTTCCGGCAACGTGATTACACAGAACGTCGGACTTGCCAACGAAACCCTGCGTGTGCGCGTAATCAGCGGTGGCCGCCAGGGCCTTGCGACGGTCAACCAGTTCGACGACCAGAGCATCCGGCGCTGCGTGCAATCAGCGCAGTCGGTCGCCCGGGTAACCAGCGTGGACAACGCACTGGTGCCGCTGCTGGATAAGTCTCCCGACTACAAGCCTTCGCACGCATGGTTTGAAAGCACTGCCAACTTCACGCCGGCGCAGCGGGCAGAGCATGTGAGCCGGGTACTGAAAGACTACGACGCCCGGGGCCTTGAGGGTGCCGGCATCTTTGACACGGACGAAGGCGCTGTTGCCTACGCCAACAACCACGGGGTGTTCGGGTACAAAGCCGGCACGAAATCTGAGTTCAGCGTGTCGGCCTTTCTGGAGAACGGCGGCGTTGAGGGCTGGGCGGAATCATTCGCGCTGGATGTCAACCAGTGTGACACCGCCAACGCCGGGGCAATCGCAGCGGCCAAGGCAGAGGCCGGGCGCGACCCGCAAGTGATTGAGCCGGGTGAGTACACGGTAGTGTTTGAGCCGGCGGCTGTAGCCGAGTTGATGCTGTTTTTCGGATGGCTGACCGCCAACGGGCTGGCGTTTGCCGAGGGCCGCAGCTTTCACAAGGGGGAGCTTGGGCAGAAGCTGCTGGATGAGAAATTTACGCTGACGGAAGACCCCTTTCACCCGGAGCTTGGCGGCACGCCCTTTGACATGGAGGGCAGCCCCGTGCGTCGTGTGACGCTGGTTGAGAACGGCACATTCAAGGCCGTCTGCCACGATCGCCGAAGCGCCAGACTGTGCGGCGCCGAGACGACCGGCAACGCCTGCCCCCAACCGGACAGCCGCGGGCCCATGCCTGTCAACCTGGTGCTGAAGACCGGCGACCAATCGCTACAGGAGATGATTGCGGGCACCGGGCGCGGTTTGCTGATCACCAAGCTGCACTACACCAACGTCGTGAATCAACAGGACGTGAGCATCACCGGCATGACACGGGCGGGCACATTCCTGATCGAGGGCGGCAAAATCAAGCACGCGGTCAAGAACATGCGCTTCACACAAAGCCTGCTCACTGCGTTTGCCGAGATTGACTCCATCGGCAGCGAGGCACACGCGGGCGGCGGCGCGTTATTCGGGGGCAACTTCGTGGTTCCGGCAATGAAGGTGAAACGGTTCCGCTTCAGCTCGCCAACCGGATTCTGATCGAAGTCCGTCAACTGAACCCGCGAGCGGCCCCTAGTCCGGCTTGCGCAGGTTGTACTCCATGATCTTGCGGTCCAGAGTCGGGCGGCTTACGCCCAGCAGGTTGCTGGATTCTTTCTTGTTCCAGCCGGTCTGTTTCAGCACGCGCTCAATGTGCTTTGCTTCCATGCTGGCGAGCGACATGTCGCCGTTGTGTGGCTGCAATTCGCCGGTGCTTATAGGCGCAACAGAAAGGCGCAAGTCTTCTGCGCGGATCAACTGGCCCGGTGCGGACACACAGGCGCGCTTGATCACGGCGCGCAGCTCGCGGACGTTGCCGGGCCAGGGGTGCGACTTCAGTCTGGTCAACGCGGCAGCTTCGGCGCCGCGTATGTGCAAGCCAAAGCGCTCATTGCATTCATCAATGAACTTCTGCGTCAGCGGCGCGATCTCTTCCCGGCGCTGCCTCAGCGGCGGGACCTCGATCGTGAACTCGTTCATGCGGTAGAACAGGTCTTCGCGAAACCTGCCGCCCGCAAGCAACTGGTCCAGCGGCCGGTTGGTGGCCGCGATGATGCGCACATCGGCGTGCAGAGTCTGCTCTCCGCCAACGCGCTCGAACTGTTTGTATTCGAAAGCCCGCAGCACTTTTGCCTGCGCCACCTGGCTCATGTCGCCTATTTCGTCGAGAAACAGCGTGCCAAGGTTTGCCAGCTCGAATTTTCCCTTGCGCAACTTGTCGCTGCTTGTGTATGCGCCTTTTTCGCTGCCGAACAACTCAGCTTCCAGCAGCGTGTCGGGAATCGCGCTGCAGTTGACGCTGACAAACGGCCGCGCATGCCGGCGAGACGCATTGTGAATCGCCTGCGCGATCAGGTTCTTGCCTGTGCCCGTTTCGCCCAGCAGCAGGATCGAAACATCCTTGCCCGCCGCGCCGGCAGCCAGGCGCAGAGTCTCACGAAAGATATCGCTGGCACATACCAGCGAATCGAACGTCACTCCGACTGAGCGGTACGCGCTGGTGATTGTCGGCTGTTCGTGCACTGCGTTCCTCTCGTCCCCGTGCTGGCGTTTGGGCGACCCGCTTGTTGTAGTGATTGCGAAGCCAATGCGCAATGTTTGCACCATTCTCGTCCTGATCCTGCTGGCCGCTACCCTGGGCGCGCAGGAACAGCGCAAAGCCGTCGTGCTGGGCATTGATGCACTCGACAAGCAGCTCACCGACCAGTGGATGCAGCAGGGCCACCTGCCAAACCTCAAGCAGCTTGCCGAGTCGGGCCATTACTCGGCGCTGGAAACCAGCTACCCCCCGATGTCGCCGACCGCGTGGTCCACCATGGCGACCGGCTTGAACCCGGGCAAAACTGGCATCTTCGGTTTTCTGAAGCGGGCCGACGACAGCTATGAGCCGGAGCTCGCGCTGGCAAAACCAAACGAGCAACCGCCCATCCCACGTGGCGCGGCGCGCTACGTGCTTGCGCTGGCAGGCGGTGTGCTGCTGCTTGGCTTGGCGATGTTGCTGGGGCGCGGCTTGTTCTGGTTGTTAAGGGGCAAGCCGATTCACGACGTGGTGCCGGGCCTGGTCGTAGTGCTGATGGCTTTGATGTCGCCGGTGCCGTCGCTGGTGCAGTCGCTGGCCCATGCGCTGGGTGCGCTGATTGTGATGCAGGCCTGCGCGGTAGTGTTCGGGTACTTCGCGGCCCGCAACGGCCTTGGCTGGAAGACGCTGGTGATGCCAGTGCTTTTGCTGGCGGTCGGCGCGTTGATGGTGCTGAGCTGGGTGCCGCAGACATTGCCAGAGCCGGTAAGCTCGCGCACAGGCACGACTTTTTGGAAGCTGGCTGATCGCCACGGCCTGCGCGCGCGCGTGATTGGTGCCCCGGTCAACTGGCCGGCGCGCGAAGATCTGTTGCAAACGCGCACCACGACCGGCTTAGCCACGCCGGATGCGATGGGCACCTACCACACATACACGCTCTTCACTGAGCCGCACCATGAACTTGCCGGCGGCGCGACCGAGATGTCGGGGCGCGTCGAGCGACTGGTGTTTGACGGCGGTGTAGCGCGCGGCGTACTGCTGGGCCCGCCGGCAAAGTTCGACAAGCCGCGCTGGGACGCATGGGAAAACGGCGAGCTTGACCGCATGCCGCGCGAGGAGCTGCATTTCACCATCACGCGGGTCCCCGGCGAAGGCGTCAGCCTTGCGTTTGAGGGCGGCGTCGCAATCGAGGAGGCTGCATTTACGCTGGGCGTGGGGGAGTGGAAACGGCACGTGCGCGTGGCCTACAACCTTGGCGGGATGCTGAAGCTGCACGGCACGGTCAGCTTCAAACTGTTGGCTGGCGGATCGCAGGTGCGCCTCTACGCGACGCCGGTGCAGTTTGACCCGCTGAAGCCCAATCAGCGCTTTGCGATCAGTGAACCGCTAGAGTTTGCGCCGTGGCTTGCCCACGAGTTCGGCATGTACCAGACCATCGGGTGGGCTGAGGCCACCAGCGCCCTGAACGATGGCGTGATTGACGACGAAACGTTTCTGCAGACCTGCCACCACAGCTTTGACGAAAAACGCGCGCAGATCATGGGCCTGCTGGCAACGCCCGACGAGTGGGACCTGCTGGCAGCGTTCACCTACGAGGTTGACCGCGTCAGCCACATGATGTGGCGCCACATGGATGAGCGGCACCCGAACCACGACCCGACGGCGCCTGCGCATTGGCGCACCGCGATTCGCGATTTTTACATGAAGTATGACGCGCTGGTCGGCGAGGTGCTGGCAAAGCTTCCCCCTGGCGCGTTGTTCATCGCGTGCAGTGACCACGGATTTGCGCCGTTCTACCGTGCCGTCAACCTCAATCGCTGGCTGCAGGACAACGGGTATCTTGTTCTGAAGCGGGATACCGGCGCTGTCGGCATGGACGGAATGTTCAACACGCGCGGCGGGTACTACGACCCCTATGATTGGTCAAAGACGCGCGCATACGCGCTGGGGTTGTCCAAGATCTACATCAACCTGCAAGGCCGTGAGCCGGAGGGGATCGTCGAAGCCGAGCAAGCCGAAGCGCTGAAGGCCGAGATCATCGACAAGCTGATGAGGCTGAAAGACGACGAGGCCCACGGATTTGCGCCCGTCATTTCCGGTGTGTGGCGGCGCGAAGACATCTGGGATGGCGATCGACTGCAGGAGGCAGGCGATCTGCAGATCGGCTACGCGTGGGGTTATCGCGTAAGCTGGCAGACCAGCCTTGGCGGCGCGAACGAGCCGGTCATCTTCGACAACCTGAAGAACTGGTCGGGCGACCATTGCAGCTTTGACCCGGCGCTTGTGCCCGGCGTGGTGTTCTGCAACCGCAAGGTTCAGGCCCCGCGCTTTGCCCTGCTGGATGTCGGCTTGACGGCGATCAACTGGCTTGGCGTGCCGCTGCCGGACGGGTTGGGCGACAAGGACGGTGTTGCCTGGGTGGTTGATTAGGCGCCGGGCAGCCATTGCTTGAAACACAGACGGGTCGCTGTACGTTTATGCGGCGGAGGTAGGTCATGGCGACTGGTGACAAGGTCAACTTCATCGTGCGGACCTCAAACGAGTTCCTGCACAAGTTCCGAACCATGGATGCCGAGTACGACGCGCTGATGGCCCGCAGGGATGCCTGTGTCAAGGTTGGCGACGGCGACGGCGCTGAGGATGCAGCGCGCAGGTTCAGCCGGCTGGGCTGCGAGATTCAGGACCTGATCTACGACGAGCTCGAGCGTCACTGGGGCCCGAAACTTCTGGAGGACAACCGCCTTCCCAACGTTCCGGACGACTGGCGCACCTTCGTGCGCGGGCGCTTCCTGCAGGTCGAGTACGAAGAGCGAGAGGTCTTCGAAGATCGCTAGCGCATGAAGGCCCTCGACGGAAGTCGAGGGCTTCCCGGCCGACTGGCCGGGACGAACCCATCCTTGATTAGCACGCATCGATCACGATTGCGCCAGCGCAGAGCGCAGGCGGCCCGCGACTTTCGTCGAGGGCTTTCAGATCAGCTCAACACTCACCGCCACCGCGTTGCCGCCGCCGAGGCACAGGCCCGCCAGGCCCGTCTTGAGCTTGCGGTTCTTGAGCGCGTAGATCAGTGTGGTCAGGATACGGCTGCCGCTGCTGCCGATGGCGTGGCCCAGTGCTACCGCGCCGCCGTTCACGTTGACCCTGGAGGGATCGAGCTTCAGTGTGCGCGTCAGGGCGACCGCTGCTACGCTGAAGGCCTCGTTGAACTCAACCAGGTCGTAGGCGGATACGTTCACGCCGGTTCGCTTCTCCAGATTCTTCACAGCTTCAAGCGGCGCCATCATCACCCACTTCGGTTCAACGCCGCCGGTGGCATAGCCTGTGATGCGTGCAATCGGCTTGACGCCCAGCTCAGCGACCTTGTCCTCGGCGCAAACAAGCAGTGCAGACGCGCCATCGTTGACACTGGGCGCGTTGCCGGCGGTTACGGTGCCGTCTTTCTTGAATGCAGGCTTCAGTTTAGCGAGAGCATCGACCGACGTGTCGGCGCGTACTGTCTCGTCCGTATCAAAGACCGTGACTTCGCCCTTGCGGCCCTTGATCTCGAGCGGCGCAATTTCAGCCTTGAACGCCCCTGACTTGATCGCAGCCGCCGCCTTCATGTGGCTGTTATATGCAAACTCGTCCTGGTCCTGCCGCGTTACCTTGTACTCTTCAGCCACCAGCTCGCCGGTCATGCCCATGTGAAAGTCGTTGTACTTGTCCCACAGGCCATCGTTGATCATCAGGTCAATCATTTGCACGTGGCCCAGCCTTGCGCCTGCGCGTGCCTGCGGCATGGCGTAGGGAGAGTTGGTCATGCTTTCAAACCCGCCGGCGACAATCGCGTCGGCGTCGCCCGCGCGGATGGCCTGGGCCGCAAGCGCGACCGCCTTGAGCCCGCTGCCGCACACCTTGTTGATGGTCATCGCCGGGGTTTTGTCCGGCATACCGCCAAACAGTGCTGCCTGCCGCGCCGGGTTCTGGCCCAAGCCGGCTTGCAGCACGTTGCCCATGATGACCTCGTCGATCTTCTCCGGCTTGATCCCCGAGCGCTCAAGCAAGGCCTTGACCACGTGCGCGCCAAGCTTCGGCGCTTCAAACGGGCTGAGCGTTCCCTGGAACTTGCCTGTAGGGGTACGGACGGCTTCGCAGATGACAGCGTTTCTCATTGGGTTTTCCTCAACTGTGTCGCGGGCAATGTAGCACGAGAGTCTGAACGCGGGAGGCGGCTCCCGCATTCGCTTGGGCGGGTAATCTGAACAGCCGGTCAAGAATTCATGTTAATTAGCCGGATTTTGCTGTGATTTTGTAGTCAGACAGCGTATATCTAACTAACCAGACGGTTGGTTATTCGGACGCAGGCTAATTGATTCGGGACGAGACAATGTTCAGTGAGATCAAGCACGACAGTGACGTGCAGGAGCGCGCGGATTTTGAGCGAGCCGCATTGCCCCTGATGAACTACCTGTTTTCCAAAGCGTGCAGGCTGACAGGCAACCAGAACGACGCCGAAGACCTGGTGCAGGACACCTACGCACTTGGCCTGCGCAAATGGAAGCTGTATCAGCCGGAGACGAACCTCAAGGCGTGGCTTACGCGCCTTCAGTTCAACCTCTACATTTCGCAGTACCGGCGCCGCAAGAAGCGCCCGGACGGGGCCAGCATCGCCGGCATGGAAGAGATCGTGCGCGACAGGCCGCACTACGATACGCGGCCCGACCTGCTTGATCTTCATCCGACCGAGATGCTGGACGACACGTCATTCCTTGAAACGCTGCCCGCCGAATTGCGGGCCGGCCTGGGCGAGATGGACGAGCGCTATCGCGACGTGCTGCTGATGAACGTTGTCGGCGAAAAGAGCTATAAAGACATCGCCGCCAGTCTGGCCGTGCCTGTGGGTACCGTGATGTCGCGGCTGTCGCGGGCGAAGTCATTCCTGCGCGGCTACTTCACGTCCACCGGCTACTCTCCGTCAGCGTCGTAGCTTGCGATGATGCGCGCGCGATGTATTCCGGCATTTATGCCGGACGATGTCGCCACCACGCTTGAAACGTACGACCGCATGGCTCGGGCCATCGGAGGTTCTTCAGACACCATCGACCCTCGCCGCGATCTGGCGAGGGTCGAGTCATTCCTGCTGCGCACGGGCCGGCCGCTGCCGCGTGTGATCGTCATGGGGTCAGAACTTGCGCTGCGTTGCCGGCAGGTGGAACTGGCAGGCGGCCATCCCATCGGTGTGGACGGCGCGGCGGCGATGACCGAGCTTGCACGCGCGCGGTATCCGGAGTGCGAGTATGCCGTCAACGACGTCCGTCGCTTGCAACTTGATGCGGCGAGCTATGACGGCGCGTGGACCGGCGGCGTGCTGAGCCACTTGCCGAAGTCAGAGGTGCGCGCCGGCTTAGCCGCGTTGCACACGGCTTTGCGCCCGGGTGGGCTTTTGCACGCCTGCCTGCCGGTAGGTCATGGCGAAGGATTGGAAGCCGGGCCGCACGGCGAGATCTATCGTGCGTACTGGCAGGCAGCCGAGTTCGAGGCGGCGTGCGCGGAGCTGGATTTTTCGCTGCTGCTGGTGGAAGAGCTGCCGGGTGATCGCTGTGCGATGACGCTGCGCCGAGAGTATTGAAAGGCCGGTCGCCATGACCCCCGAGAATCGAGAACTTCTGCAACGCGGACTGAGCGAGCTGCAACTGGAACTGCCGGACACGCGCCTGCAGCTGCTGATCGGCTATCACGACCTGCTGATGCAGACCAACCACCAGTTCAACCTGACGGGTTTCCGCAATGAGCGCGAGTCGCTGATCTACAACGTACTGAACGCGCTGGCACCATGGCGCCATGTGGAGGCGGCGCTGGCGACGGCTGACATCGGCAGCGGCGCGGGGCTGCCCGGTTTGCCACTGGCGATCGCGCTGGACATGCCGGCGATGACGCTCGTGGAAAGCAAGCGCAAGAAGTGCGACTTCCTGCGCGATGCGGCCCGAGCGTTCGCGCCAAAAGTTCGCGTCGAGCACGGCGATGCCAATGCAATGCGCAAACCCGTCGCGCAAGTCGTGTCGTCGGCCTTCGGCACGCTTGCAAAGCTGTTGGGCGCAACCGTGGCCATGCGAAGGCCGGGCGCGCGCACGCTGGCATGGAAGGGCAGACAGGAGGTCATTGACGGCGAAATTGCCGCGTGCGCGCCGCGCGACCGTCAGTGGCAGGTCATTCCGTTTGCAGTTCCGGGCATGACAGAAGGAACGCAGCGTCACTTGTGCATTCACGTCACGACAGCGGGGCGCCGCCGACCAGCGGCTTCGCGAGCACCAGCACGATGATCAGCAGCAGCAGGCCCGAAA
Source organism: uncultured Planctomycetaceae bacterium (assembly GCA_964652605.1). GTDB lineage: Bacteria > Planctomycetota > UBA8742 > UBA2392 > UBA2392 > JADJRK01. The sequence continues at coordinate 17,516 of CAZZBH010000016.1, read as the reverse complement.
TCACGCCGTGGACAGCCGAGAAGCGCCCGCGTCCCGGCGCCGCCGCCAGCTTGCGGCCCATCACAAACCCGCCGATTGCCAGCAGCACGCCCACGCCGTAGCCAACCTGGCGCCCTATGCCGACGCCCATCGCGGAAAGGGCAAGCCAGGTGCCGACCAATCCCACCAGAATGCCGCCCAGCGCCAGCAGCGCGCCAAGCGCCCACCCTGGACCGTTGCCCAGCCCCTTTCCAAGCCGGTACATCTGCCGCGCGATCCACGCGTCGCACAGAGCGATCACGACAAACGCAACCAGCTTCACGTGAAACGTGACATACCAGAATGAGGGCTCGCCGTCTTCAAACCGCGGCTTGAAGTACCACGACAGCGAATCGCCGGGGCCGCGCGTTGTGCCCACGCCGTGCAGCATCAGAAGGCCGGTGATGATTGCAAGAAGACCGCCGGGGATGACGCTGAAGCGGTACAGGCGTTGGGCCAGCGGCAGGGTTCTGCCCTGCAGGTCGGCATCCTGGCCCGCGGAAAAGCCCAGCAGCCTGGTAAGCGACAACAGTGTGCCGATCCAGAAGAAGAGTCCAGTCAGGTGAAGTGCCAGTAACCATCCATTCGCAGTCATGGCGGCACGATATCGATGCGGTTTTGCCGGGCAAGCGCGGGTCACTCGGCGGGTGGCGGCGCGGCGCGGCCTGTGGCCTGTTCGCGGCGGCTGACGTTCTCGGCATTGAGCACAGTGGCTTCGCCCTTGCGTCTTCCGCGGTTGATGCGCTGGAAGCGGCTGACCGGTGGCGCGACGGTGGGGGCATGCCACTGGTCGCGCGAGATGCCGTACTCGCCGGAGCAGTGCGTCAGCGCTTCGCCCAGCGTCTCGAACCAGGATTGCAGCATGCGGTCGGTGTGCTGGTGGTCCGAGTTCCACGCCAGCAGCACAAACCCACGGTCGTTGTCGCCCTCGATCGAAAAGTGCTCGAAGGGCAACTCGATGTCGGCAGGCGGGTCAAACGAGAAGCGAATCATGCGGCGCGTCCGTAGGGGCCATCAGCGTAAGACCCGACAACGAGGCTTCAAGGGCAGATACTGCCGTGATTCAAGATTCTACAGCGTGCGAAGAAAGTGTGACACGACTGCATCCGCTGCACGCTCCAGGTTCACCGATGGCGTGCTGAATGGGTGGCTCGCATCGAACGTATGGCCGGTGCCATCCAACGTCAGCATGCGTACGTTCTCGCCCTCGTGAGGGCCGGCGTTTGCCGCCTGCAGCAGTTCGTGTGCTTCGGCAAGAGGAACTGTCGCGTCGTCCGCGCCGTGCACGATCAACCAGGGCGCGCTGACACGTGATGCCGCGGCAAGAGTGTCGTAGCGCTGTGGGTCTGCCCAGATCTCCTCAAAGAACTCCCGGCCGATGCGCATGACCTGCCCGGTGCGGGAGTTCTTGATCGCTACGTGGCCAAGGTGCCGCAACTGCTCGCGGGCAATGTCTTCCGGGATGCGGTTTGCGTACGCCACGCCCGCCAGTGTCGCGATGCTGCGCACGCCTGGGTCTTCGGTCGCCGCCAGCAGGGCCGCCGCGCCACCCATGGAGTGGCCCAGCAGTCCAAGCCGCCCCGGGTTGGGCTCGCCCTTGTCGCTTAGCAGATTATGCCGCGCGGCTTCAATCACCTGCCGCGTGTCGTGCAGCCGTTTGCTCCAGGTGTCGCGCTCAAACAGGTCAAGCCGCTCAAACGTTTCCGGGTTGTCGCCGACGCCGCAATGCGAAAGGTTAATGCAAGCCGCTGCCAATCCGGCTTGTGCCAGGTGCGCGCCAAGCCAGGGAAAGAACCCCCAATCTTTGAAGCCTTTGAAACCATGGATCACAATGACCAGCGGCGCGCGGGCGGCGTCGGGCAGGTACAGGTCGCCGCGGATGGGTGCGCCTTCGGCGCCGGTGAGTGTGAAGTGGTCCGTGTGCATTTGTGTGCGGCGCTCGGGGTGCGATGTTCGGCGTTGAGCTGACCTGTTCTGACCATGCCCGGAAACCCAACTCGAAACAGTCCGGCTATTCCTCTTCGGGGGCGCGCGTCTCTGACTGCTCAACCACCGGAGATTCGTCATCCGGCTCAGTGATCTCCGGTGCTGCCAGGTCGCCTTCAGTCGGCAGTTCGCCCAGGCTGCGCAGCCCGAAGGCCCGCAGGAACTCACCGGTCGTGCCATACATGGCGGGATTGCCCGGCTTGCTGGTGTCGCGCTTGACCACCTTGACCAGGCCACGATCCATCAGCGCGCGAACCAGGTGGTCGCTGCCGGCGCCGCGAATGTTTTCCAGGTCAGCGCGCGAAAGCGGCTGCTTGTAGGCGATGATCGCCAGCGCCTCGAGTGTTGCAGGCGAAAGCTTCTGGGCCTCACGCTCGCGCACAAGCTGCTTGAGCAGCGAGTCGTGCTCGGGCCGCGTCGTCAGCTGAAAGCCCTGCGCCAGGTCCTGCAGCGTGAATGCGCTGCCTGCCTGCTCGTAGCGTGCGTTCAGCGCGTCCAGTGCCTGCTTGATCGGGATCACGCTGGTCAGTCCGCACAGTTCCGCCAGGCGGCGCGCGCTCACAGGCCGTGAATGCACAAACAGCAGCGCTTCCAGCTTGGCGACCAGTGCGTCCTGCGGTATCGCGCCGTCGTTGGCTGCGCCAGCACCTTCGGATTCGTGGGCGGTTTCTTGTTCGTTCATGGGTACCTAGGGTTGGTCGGCGGCGCAGTCCCATCCGGGGACGCGGCGTTCATACGCGTAGCGGCCGCTTGACGCAACGGCATTACGCCACGCCTGAAAGCGGTTGGTATCGACATTGGGTTTGCGAAGCAGCTCGTCCCGCAGCTCGTAGAAAGGCGCCTCGTTGGCAAGTACTGTTGCCTTGCGCGAGACAATCCACCAGCCGTGCTCGGTCCTCACCGGCGGGCTGACCTGGCCGTCCTTGAGCTTCCAGAAGGCCTCGTCCACCTCGGCATCCAGGCGGCCATCGCGGCGCCAGACTTCGCCGATGCGGCCCCCGCCTTCGCGTGACGTCGAGGTGCTTACGTCGCGCGCGACGCTGCTGAAACTTGCACCCTTTGCGATACGCTCACGCGCGTCGGTTGCTTCCTTTTCAGTTGCGCAGCGGATTCCCCAGGCCTCGGCGTGCTCGTTCGAAACTTCCCAATACCCGACCACGAGCCGCAGGCGGATATTGCGCGCCGCGACGCCCCGCAGCCAGGTGCCGAACTCGGACGCCTTCATCCCTGTTCGGCGTTCCAGCCAGGATTCCCAACTCTCGGGCTGGGTGGCTATTCCACGCTGGCGCTGGCCCGCGATCCGCTCTGCGTCTTCCTTTTCATGCTGTGCGCGCCAGCTCTTTTCGATCTCGGCCATTTCATCGCCCACTTCGCGCGCCTTGGGCGCGGCTTCAAGCAGGTCGGCTTCGAGCTCAAGAAGTCTTTCGCCAACCAGCATATCCAGTGCTGCGCGGGCAACACGCGCGTCGGGGTCAAGCACGCGCTCAATTTCGTTGATCTTCTCGATCATCTGCTCGGCGGTGATGACGCTTTCGCCGACACGTGCTACCTCGTTGACCTTCAATGTGGCTTCGGCAGGCTTGTCGTCCTGTGCCCCCACGATGAATCCGGCGCCGCTTGCGGCCAGCACGACAAGGCAAAGCCCCGCCCCCCGCAGTATCCAGTTGATGTGCATGTGTGCTCCTTCATTACAGCTTCAAGGCAGGTTGGGTTTGCTGTCCAGCCCGGGCAGCCTGCGCTCAACCTCATACTTCTGCGTGTTGAATACCCAGCGCGCCCAGCGGTTGAAGCGCCTTTCGTCGTCATCACGCGCCTGCTCGCTGATCAGCTTTTCACGCAACTCTTCCAGCGGCTTGTCTTCGGGCGTCAGCGTGCGGCGGCGCCAGCAGATGTGATAGCCATATTCGGTCTTCACAGGTTCACTGATCTCGCCGTCCTTGAGCGCCCACAGGGCGTCCGCCACCGGCTTGACCAGCGAGCCATCATCCTTGTACACACGCGGCAGTCGTCCCTTGGTCGCGCCGGCTGCAGGATCAACGCTGCGCGCCACCGCCAGGTCTTCAAACACTTCTGCAAAGCGGTTGGCTGGCGTTTCTTTCAGTGTGCGGTGCGTTTCGCGGGCACGCTCCAGGTCAGTCGGTCCGAACAGGATGTGCGAGCTTTCAAGGCTGATCACGCTCTGCTCAAAGTAGTTGATCAGGATGCGCTTCTTCAGAATCACTGGCGAGCGATCGTGCAGATACCGCACGAAGTTCGCTTCAGTCATGTCGATCTGTTCCAGCCACTTCTCCCAGGTCAGCATTCCGCGGTAGCGATCTTTGACCCACTGCTTCCAGTGCTCAACCTGGCGTTTTGACTCGGCATCCAGTTCTTCGTCCGTGAGCGTCAGGTTGAGGCGCTTGCTTTCCAGATCCAGCAGCGCGGTGTCACGGAGGTAGGTCAGCGAGTTGGTCAGAATGCGTTCTTCGGGCTTCAGCAGAAACTCGTAGTCCCAGATGCGGGCGATCAGGTCCTCGGCGGTGATGATCTCATCACCCACGCGCATGACTTGGTTCACTTTCAGCGTAGTCTTGCGAGCGGCGGCTTCATCCTGTTGCGCGCCGACTTGAAATCCTGCAAACGCGGCACCTGCGACCAGGCAGGCCAGCGCCGCGCGGATCAACCATGGTTTGAGCATCCCACTGTCTCCCGGGGTGTGTTCGGGGCCGCTTCGATGCTAGCGCCCGAGCGCCCTCTTGCAATGCGGGCTGCGGCGCGACTTTTCGGATGGCGCGCTACGGGGTACAGTGGAGGCACGCAGGGGGTGTTCGTGTCGGCTGAAACGTCGAAACCCGACGAGAAGAAACCTGAGCGCGCCCCCGAAAAGAAAACGGGAGACGCGTACTTTCCCGAACTTGACCCGGAGATGTTTGAGCAGGCGGCAGTTGAGCCCGCCGTGGTCAACGAGACGTTTCGTCGCGAAACAGAGCGCATCCAGCGCGACACGGACCGCCTGCGCGACCTTGAAGATGCTGCCAGCGAACTTGTGCCCGAGCGCGTCCCGGATGACCTGACCGAAGTCTCTGAAGAAGACGACACCTATCGCGACACGAACCCACCGCCACCGCCACGAAGCGCTGCCGCCAAGCCAACCGCGCCGCGAGCACCCGGCTGGGAGCAATCCGCATACCGCAAGCGCGACCAGGTTGAGGCGCCGCACAAACCAACCGGCAAGACCAAGCGCCCAGCAGCCACATTGAAGCTTTCGCCTGAAATGGATGATTTCACCGCCGTCGAGGGCAAGGCCGCAGGCGGGAGAACCGGCGAAGAGCATACCACTGCAGTGCCGGAGCTTGCATCCGCGCCGCCCAAGCGCACCGGCCAGGAATTCACGGCAGTCAATGAAGCCGCCAAAGAACTCGCGCGGGCCGCGCTGGCGGCAGAGATCGAGCGCGAAGAAAAACGCGCCCTGCAGAATTACCAGCCCGAAGAAGGTGAGATTCCGCCAAGCCCCGAAGTCGCCAAACGCTTTGACGTCATCCTGCAACTGGGCAAGGGCGGCATGGCGGTGGTTTACCTTTGCCGCGATCCGCGCCGAGGCGGCAGGATCTTCGCGGTCAAAGACATTCGCGCAGAAATGAAACCGGGGATGAAGGTAGAGCAGCGCGTTGAGCACGAGGCGAAGCTGCTGAAGGGTCTTGACCACCCGGGGATCGTCAAGGTTTTCGACTTGATGAAATTCACCCGCGGCAGTGCCATCGTGATGGAGTACATCGACGGCCTGCCGCTTGACCACGAGATCGGCGCCGGGCGCCGCATCAACTGGGAGTTTGGCGTGCGCATTCTGCGCGAGATCGGCAAGGCCCTTCAGTACGCGCACGACCAGGGCGTGATTCACCGCGACATCAAACCCGACAACATTCTCTGGAGCGAGCGTCACAACCAGATGAAGCTCGTCGATTTCGGGCTCGCCCGCATCTACGGCGAAGAAGGCGACGCTCACATGACGCGCACCGGCATGGTTGTCGGCACGCCCCACTACATGAGCCCCGAGCAGGTCAGCGGAAAACCGCTGGACCAGCGCAGCGACGAGTACAGTTTTGGCGCAACCTTGTACTACCTCTTGACGGGTCAACGCCACGTCGAGGGCAGCAATGTGATGGACATTCTTGAGCAGCAGCGCAGCAAAGAAATCATTCCGCCAAGCCACATGCAGCGCGACATCCCGGGCTGGCTCAGCTACATCCTTGGCAAGATGATGGAGATCAAGCCCGACGACCGCTACCCCGACATGAACGCAGTGCTGCAAGATCTCGATGCCGCCGAGAAGGACCCCGACGGCTTTCTCGCGGCCCCTACCCGCGGGCGTGTCAAGCGCTACGGCAAGCGCGAGCTTGAGCCCTACGCGGCTGAAGACAGCTACTTTGGCGAGCCCGCGGAAGGTTTGCCTTCAAGCCAGTCACCGTTTCAGCGGGCTTCCACCAGCCGCGCTCAGGCCCGTCACAGCACATTCAAGTTGAGTGATCGCGCGGATGCACCGCCGGATAACCTGCACGAAGTGGTGTCCGAGCCGGCATTAGGCGACGCCCAGATTTCGGCCCTGCTGGTCGATATCAGCGCAAGGCTTGAACGTGCAGAGAAGCGGGCCATCGGCACCGGCACCGTGGTGCTTATCGTCGGCCTGAGTGCCCTGATCGTGGTGCTGGCCATTGCGGCCGCCTTGCTTTACCTCTCGCGCTAGGATTTTTTCTATTCATTGCGCCGGGGCGTGCCGGGCTAATCCTGAACATTGTCCAGCGCGTAGGTGCGCTTGACGAATGGACGCTCAAGCAGGAAGTAAAACCCGTACAAACTGGCATGGAACAAGCCGGCAATGAACAATCCCTGCCACGACAGAGCCATCATCGCGCTACCATAGGCTTGCAGATTGCCGACGCCGTACATCGGGTTCTTGAACCAGCGGTAAGGGCCGTGGCGGATCAGTTCGCCCTGCGGGGCGGCTGGCCGGCCGATGAACATGTCGTTGTAGTAGTATATGTCCAGCGAGGTCAGCCACGTGGCCCAGATCTTGACCACGGCGCCGAAGATCACCATGCCTAAACCGGCTGTGTAGAGCATCCAGTAAGAGGTACCCGTCATGGTCATCGGCCAGGCGGCAAAGATAGCGCCGTGGGCCATGCCCTGGTGCTGAAAGACAATGCCGATGCCCGCATTGTAGAAGCGCCGCGCCCGCACCTCGCCGAAGCGCCGGCACAGTCGCTCACGGATCGGCGTCCCCAGTACCAGCGAGTTGCCGGCGTAGTAAGCAGTCCAGACCGCTACCGCGTACCAGATGGCAATGGACCGCTGCGTCTTCAGCGGGACATCACCCCATAAGAACACGTGCCCATAGGCCAGGCCGCCCAGCGCAAAGAGCACTACCCACACCACAAAGTCTGCGCGAAATGCGGCATGGTCCAGCCGCAGCCCGGACATGCCCACGAACGTATTGATCAGTTTGCCGAGTTTGCGGATCATGCAGTCGAGTACGAAGCGGGGGTGCGCCACAGCGTAACAATTTGTCGGCAAACGCAATCGGCGCGCTTGCAGGTTTCTGGCATCGTCGGCACGGCAGAATCCGGCCTCCGACTAGCCCCAAGGTTACAGAGCAATTCCAGCCGATGTATCCTGCGCACAGCTACTAAAGGAGCTTCCGTGGGATTTGAGGTTCAGAGACGCAGCACCCGAACATGCACGGTGGGCAACCGCCCGGTCGGCGGCGCGCACCTTGTTGCAGTGCAGACGATGACCAAGACCAAGACGCACGACGTGCCCGGCACGCTCAAGCAGATTCAGGGCGCGCAGGACAGGGGCGTCGATATCGTGCGCGTGGCTTGCCCCGACGAAAAGTCAGCCGCGGCGCTGCCGGCTATCATCGAGGGCTCGCGCGTGCCGATCATAGCCGACATTCACTTTGCGCCCGGCTTGGCAATCAAGGCGCTGGAGGCGGGCGTGCACTGCGTGCGCATCAACCCCGGCAACATCAAACTTGAGCTGGTGCAGAAGATCGTCGCGCTGGCCAAAGATAAAGGCGCGGCAATCCGCATCGGCGTAAACAGCGGCAGCATCATGCCGCGCAAGGGCCTTGAAGTGCGCGGCGACATGGAACTTGAGATGGCCGACCTGATGGTCGATACCGCCGTGCGCTGGTGCGAGCAGTTCGACCAATGGGGGTTTCACAACTTCAAGGTCAGCCTGAAATCGAGCGACGTGCTCACCACCATCTACACCAACCGCCAGTTCGCCAAGCAGACCGACGTGCCTCTGCACCTGGGCGTCACCGAAGCCGGAATGCTGCAAGCCAGCACAGTCAAGAGCAGCATGGGCCTGGGCACGTTGCTGGCCGAGGGCATCGGCGACACGATCCGCGTGAGCATCACCGGCGACCCGCTGGATGAGGTGGATGTCGGTTTCGAAATCCTCAGCGGCCTTCGCCTGCGCCGCAAGAACGTAGAGATTGTCGCGTGCCCCTCATGCGGCCGCGACGAGGTGGACGGCGGCGTAGAAACGCTCGCCCGCGAAGTGCAGGAGCGGCTGAAAGACTACAAGGGCAACATTGTCGTAAGCGTTCTCGGGTGCATCGTGAACGGCCCCGGCGAAGCCGCCGAAGCAGACTTGGGGATAGCCGGGGCCAAGGACGCCGGCTACCTGTTCAAAGGCGAGACCATCCTGCGCCGAGTGCCCAACGAAAAGCTCGTCGATGAACTGATGATCGAGCTCTACAAGATGGAAAAGGAACGCGCGGCGGAAGTAGCAACAGCGTCAGCGTAGAACCTGGTGCGGACGCTCGCCGTCGGGCCGGAGGCCCGCCGCACATGCGCGCGGGACGCGCACATGACGTGCAGTCGGGCCGGCCGCACCACGATTTAGTACGCCTGCTGCCCCATCTCTTCCTGCGCGCCGTCTGTCAGTGCGACGCCTTGGGGCTGGCTCATGATGAGGTTGAAGCCGGGCAGGCGGTCAATCCGGGGTAGCAGCTCTTGCAGATCCAGGCTGTGCAGGTCGCGCTGCCGTCACCGCTGCACATGGCGCAGGATCTTGGCCAGGTCGTCCGGGTTGAGGTCCATCGACGCTGCTGCAATGGCCGGCTTTTCGGTGACTGTCTGGATTGTCAGCCCTTCCACATCAAGCTGAGGCTCGGTGGCGAACTGTGTGGCCTTGAGCAGGACGCTGTTGCCGTCTTGTTCCAGTGTCGCAAACAGATTGTAGGCGCGTTTTGCCGGCGACTGCTGCTCCTGTTGCATGGATGTGTGTGCGACCACGGCGACTTGTATCGGCAGCCTTGTGTCGAAGCTGCGCGTGAACGTGCCGCGCTGCCCCATGACAGCAAGTCGGGTTCCCTTGAAGATGATGATCCCGGCCCAGTTCAGGCGGCGCACGAATCGGCCGAAGACTTTCGACATGCGGCCGCCGGCGTACACACCGCCAATCACCGCCGCGATCTTGGTCAGGATGAACACGAAATCTTCGTCGGTGTATTGCGTGCCCAGCATGGTGCCAAGCTGCTCGATCGCCAGGTTGTGCAGAAACCAAAGCGCCGCGACGCCCCCGGCCAACAAAGCCACCTGCACCAAACAACCCGTCGTGCCGACGTTGCTGCCAAAGATGATCTCGGCGCCAGCCTCGGAGCTGCGGTCATAGCGCGTTACCGGCTTGGGAGCGGGCTCAGCATCGGGACCGGGCTCCTGTGCGCGTGAGACAATCGGTGCAGGTTCTTCGGCCGGCGCAGGCAGTTTTTCCGGCTCAGGTGCTGGCGGTGGGGGGTGCAGAACTCTCCGCACGGCTTCGCGCTCAAAGCTTGAGACGTTCAGTTCGTGCGCGGACCCGTCGGCCAGAGCGAGGAGAAGGGTGTCGGCGAAGTCGCCTTGCTCGAGGCGCGGTTCGTGGTCCGGGTCGAGCGTGAACTCTTCAAACTGGCCCACCAGCGACTCACGGGAAAACACCCGCAAGCCATTGGCAACTGCAACAAGATGGGTCTCGCCAATCGGCCCGGTCATACTGGCCGAAACGCTGGCGTGGGCGCGTACGGTTGCGCCTTGCAGCAGGGCAGCAAGCTCAGATGGCAGTGACATGGCAGGACTCTAGCTTCGCGGCGTTTCAAGTCACCCGTCACAGGCTGCTAGAGCCATGCCGGAACCGCCAACACCGCGCTTGACCCGCCCTTACCCGGGGCTAAACTGCGCGCTCCCCCCGAAGAGTTTGCAGCGGCCACACGGATCAGCGTCCGCCCACAGCGGCTGCTTCTTTGTGTTCGTGCAATCCGGAGCCTCGCATGCGTTATGTTTTCTGCCGTTCGACCTGGCGGCTCATGATGTGCCTGCTGGCGACTACGCTTCTCTTTCATCTCGCCAATGCTCAGCAGGCCGGCCCCTCGGTCAGCCCCGAAGGCAAGTCGATGAAGGAGCTGCCTGAGGGCGCGGCTGATGACCTTGCCAAGGCCGGCGACCGCGACTCACACCAGGGCGCCGACAACCCCATGCAGGGCAACCGTAGCGGAGCCTCCGGCCGCTTTGGCGGGCCTGACCCGTACGGCCCGGAAGGCTACAGCGAGTTCATCCAGGAAGCTGAAACGAAACTGAACGACCCGCAGTGGCAGCTCAAGATCGACCTGCACAATCCCAAGCGGATTGTCGTGAATCACCCGGACGGCACCGCCCGCGAGTACTGGTACGTGCTGTTCAGGGTGATCAACGACAACACCCGCAAAGTTAAAGACGCGCAACTTCCGGAACTGCACGGCGAGGCCGTCAACGTAAACAACCCCGGCGGCCCGCTGGAGGTTCGCGACGACGACACCGGCCAGTACGAGGGCGTGCCCGCCGAGGCTCACTTGGATATTGAGCTGCACACATTCACACGCGACATGGAACGCGGCCCGTGGGACACAGCGTGGCCAGAAGACCCCGAAGATGAGGTGCTTTCACCTGAGGGCCGTGAGCAGCGCCGCGCCAACATGAAGCGCGAGTACAAGCCGGTATCAGACCAGTATGTACTGCAGCGCATCGCGGCAGCGGAAGGGCTGTATGAGTCGATGGGAAACCGCGACTTCATCAATGAGCAGATCATGCTGCTGCATCCGCTGTCGGACTTCCAGCGCCAGATCGGCCTCGCTCGTGAGCTGGATACGCCCGACTACAGCGGCCCGCGCTGCCTTGGCTATCGCACGGCGGTCGTGATGGATGGCGAAATCACAGAGGGCATGCGCTACGTTGCTGTGTACCCGGACAACACTTACGCGGGCATTTTCGGCCCCGAGGATCCGTTGCCTGAGGGAGCTCGGCTTGTGTCAGATCCCTCTGACTCCATGTGGGGCAAGCTGACGGTGCAGCGGTACAAGGCCGGTGACTGCATTGACCAGTTTGGCCGTGTGCTGCGCCCCAACGATCCCGGCTACCTGCAGGCGCGTATCGCCGGCGGCACGGCGGGCGAGTCGAGCTACGGCGTGCTGAGCGCCGACCATCCAGCCGTCAACACCCCCGTACGCGGGCCGGCTGTGCGCCTTTATGAAGAAGGCGACCGTGTGTTGTTCGACCATGATACCGGAAGGGCGCACCGTGAGTTCCCCAACAGCACCTACCGGCTCAACGGCAAGATCGTGGGGTTGGGCGACGCGAGCTACGACAGTGGGCAGGAAATCGACTCATCGACCCGCATGTTCGGCGGCCAGGTTGTTGGCAAGCCGGTCAAGCAGATCGACAGCCTTGGCCGCGCCATCCGGCGCTACATCGTGACGTACCAGGCGGGCGACGTACTGACGCAGGCGGAGTGGGACATTTACAGCCGACGGCTTGGCCCGGGCGTGCTCGCGCGCTATGAGGGCATCGACGACATCGTCGGTCGTCCGCTTCGCGCCGACGACCCGGTGGTCGGCATGCCCCGCATCAAGCTTGGCTACTTCATCGGCGAGGCAAGCAACCGTGAGCGCGAGTCCATCAGTCGCGGCATCGACACCGGCCGCCGCGGCCCGAACGGCGAGGTGATTCTGGATGCGGTCGAAGGCTACCAGACGGGGCGCTACTACGACGCGCGCCGCATCGGCCCCGACGATTTCATGCGCGACCCGGACGGCGAGTTCACAACCAATCGGGTAGCGCCCCTGCCTGACAACCACGGCTTGCGGCCGGGTGAAGACTACATCTACGCGCCGCTCGGGGCGGCTGGCAACGATGCTGTGCCGGTGCCGCGTTTTGACCGCTACGGCGCATGGATGGACTACACCGACGAGCTTTCGGGCGCCCGCATACCGTTGTACGACGCCGAAGGCGAGCTGGTGCGCGACATGCAGGACCAGCTGCTGTACCTGAAAGAGTACGAGTACGAGTACATCTACATGTACGAGTACGCCGGCACCGCCCAGGACGACGAGGGCTTCCGCGCGCGCCACGGCGGCGAGCGCTTCGCGCTGGTGCAGGAAGAAATTGAGTTCGCAATCGCCAACCGCGTCGTGCGCATCGCAGGCGCCGACGGCACCGTGCAGGAGCAGACGGTGCAGGTCACGCTGCCCCTGACGCGCCTTGTGTACAAGACCGAGGATGTCAGCTCACCGGTCGTGGTGGACCGCTTCCAGCACATCGATGACGATGGCACAGTCAGCCTGCTCAGCAAGGAAGAGTACGAGGCCAAGACCGGTGCCGCGCCGGGCCCGGACGCCTTGAAGGTGGCTGTCATCTCGTCCACGACAGAGAAGCACCGCGTCGTCGCAGGCACCTACGCCGAGGGCCGCGAACTTGGCCCCAACGAGACCGCCGAGACATGGGAAGAAGCGCGCGCGCGAGTCACAGCCGAGGGGGGAACGATCGAGCGACGCCCAGTGATTAAGTATGTGCGCCGCTTTCTTGACGAAAACGCCGCGTCGCCTGACGGGCGCCTTACGGGGACAGGCCCTCGCGGCGACGAGTACGAAGAAATGCCGGTGCAGGATAACGGCGCCGACATCAGCAAGCTCAAGAAGACCTGGAGCCGCTGGACAGTGCCGCCGCCGATGGTTTACCAGGATGCCAACGGCCAATGGCAAGTGATTACTCGCTTTGCTGACAAGATCGGCCCGGGCACGCGGCACGATGATCGCGATGCGCCGCGCTTCCTGACACGCTACGTTTCCGAGATGTGGGGAGCAGCCATTTTTGAGAACGTGGACCGCGACTGGGACTACGCCAACGTCTATGTCCGCGGCCTGCGGCGGCACGTCAGCAGCGCCGGCTTGAAGAAGGACGAAATCTTCACCCAGCTGCCCAGCCCGATGGACGGCACGACCATGGAGAATCGCTCGTTCTTCAAACCGCGGCTTGTAGGACAGGAGTGGGTTTACCGCACGCGTTATGAGCGGCTTGGTGACGAGTTTGAGAACTTCCGCGATCTCGTCCGCCGCACACGCACGTTCTGGTACCTCGAAACTGAAGGCGACCGGGCGGAGCAAGAACTGGACAACTAACGCAGCACAGCAACAGGCGGCACCAGGGTACCCGATGCGAGGGTCAACCTTGGTGCCGCTTGCTTTTCATGCCTTCCGCGCGAGACGGTGCGCGTGGTTTTGTGTTGCTCCACGGCGCGTATAATAATTGCACGCTGGTGGCGTTGGCTGGGAAAGTGGTAACCTCGTTGAAATCAGCGTTTACAGCAAAGGCATGATTTTCGGCGTTGCTGGTCAACGTCAACTAACTGACCGATATGTGTTGAATTTACCCAATCGGCTGACCGGGCATCCCCTGCCGCTGCACCGGAGGTCCCTTCAATCATACGTTCCTCGCCAGGCGTATGGATTGGCACGCTTGCTGCGTTAGTAGCTTTGAGAATGGTTGCGTGGGGGCGCGCCGGACGTTGGGCCTGTGGTCCCGCCGGCGCTGATAACGGAGTTACAGGCATGAAGCTGATCGTCACGCATGCAGGTGTAACCAGCGAGTACAACCCACCTCAGGATCTCGGCGTGATCGTGATCGGTCGCGGCGAGTCATGTGACATCTCACTGCCCAATGAAAAGGCGGCTTCTCGCAAGCACGCCACGCTCGAGCGCACGGTGGACGGCTGGAAGCTGGTGGACCAGATGTCCAGCAACGGCACGGCCCTGAATGGCGAGAAGGTCAACTTTGCCTTCCTGAAGGAGGGCGACGTGATCAGCTTCGGGCGCACCAGCATCAGCGTCCAGGGTATCGCCCCGGCTGTCGCCGCACCCAGGTTGAAAGCACCAGCCACGCAGCCACGCGCCGATGTCGCGCGTCCCATGGCATACGTTCCGCCGCGCAAGAGCCCAGTCGGCGCGGTGATAGCCGTCGTCCTTGTGCTTGCAGTCGTAGCCGGCGGCGGGTACTTCGTATTTTCGCAACTTGGAAGTGGGCACGTGGTGCAGGAGGTTGCAGATGTACCCTCGCCACGTAAAGCGGAACTGAGCCTTGAAGACAAAAGCGCACTGGCGCAAGCCAAAGCCGTGATGGGGGGCAATGAGCCCGCACTGACACGCGTGCGCAAGCTGGAGCAGATTGAGCAGAAACTCAAGTCAAGCCGCGGCAGCGTCGCGCTGGGCGAGGTTGACGGCATGCTCAAGCGCCTGTGGCGCGAGGTGGACGCAGACGTCACCCAGCGCGTGGAATCCGCACTGACTGCCGCCGAGGAATGGATGGCGCAGGGCCAGTACCGCGCCGCGCACGACGAAATTCAGAAACTGCAGGCGTGGATTGAGTCAGACGAGTACCTTGCCAGCTTCGGCCGTGCCAACCGCCTGCGTATCAACCGCACCATCGACGCGGCGCACGAACAGAGCGAAGCCTGGTTCAACTACACGCTCGCAGAGTTAGATCGCCTTGCCGACCAGCTTCGATTCGACGAGGCGCTGGCTTTGGCCGACGAGATTCCGTTGCGAGCGCTGCTGGATGATTCGGACCGTAGCCTGTTTGAGCACAAGCGCCAGCAGCTCAAGCAGATGAAAGAAGCCGCGCAGGCGCCCGAGATTGTCGAGCCGGAGCTGCCCGAGGTGCCGTCGGTACTGGACCGGGTTAAGAAGGACGAAACCAAGCTTCCCGGACGCAACCCGTTGTTCCCGGACGGGCCAGCCAGCGAGCGCGAACTGAAGCAGGCACTCGATGCCAGGCTGTTGCAGGCGACGATCGACCGCAAGCTGACCGACTACTCATTCGACTGGCGCGGCGACCGCGCGCGAATCGTGCGCGCAAACAGCGAGCGCATCTACTTTGACGTCATCACCAAGGATAAACGCACGGGCGCCGAGATCGGCTTCGGTACCAGCAAGAAATGGAGCGACCTCAAACCCGGCGAGTGGCTGCAGCTTTATGATCGCCTGCCCGAGCCGACAACGAATGAGCTTCTGGCAACGGCCGTGTTTGCCTTTGACGCCGGTTTTGTCGATGAAGGTTCGCGGCGCGCGCTGCAGGTGCTGAAGGCAAGCCCGGACTGGAAAGAGGGGATCGACATCCTGATCTCAACCAAGCGCCGCATTGAGCTGCCCGAGGGCGGGTTTGTCGAGTTCGACAACCGGCTGGTGACGCCGGCAGAACGAGAGGACGCGCTGTTCACGCGTCACCTGGGCGTCGTGCTGGATCGCTTTGAAAAGGGCCTTGGCAGCAAGGACAAACGCAAGCGCGACGACTCCGAGGCCGCATTCAATGAGCTGCTTGAGATGGGCGAGCGGGCTGTGCCCGGCGCGATCCGCATCCTGGACGAGGTCCTGAAGAAAGAGATCAACAAGGCAGAAGTCGCCGCGGGCCTGGCCGGCGCTGACGGCGGCAAGATGGACATGCTGCTGGATGAGCTGGACAAGCGCCGCAAACACGCGCTGGAGCTGATTTTCGACACCGTAAGATACCCCTACCCCTACGCCCCCAACCAGGCCGAAGTGCAAGCCGACGTTGACGCACGCGTGGCCGCCGTCCGCGAAATCTGGGATGACCCGACTGGATTTCTCGGCCAGGCAAATCCCGAGTACGAGGCTGTGATCGACCGGGTACGCGCGATATCAGAGCGCATGGATCAGCTAGATCCCGCCAACCAGTACCACCAGTCAACCAGTGATGAGACGCTGGAGTTCCTGCGCGGGCAAGCCAACAAGAAGCTCACCATCCGCACCTGGCCGGGCAGCAACAAGCGCTATGAGTCGCTGATCAACTTCAACCGCCGGGTGATGGAGTACAACGAGGCATTCCCGGTCGGCCCAAGCCACACCGACAACGACGGCCGCCAGCAGGTGCGCATCACCAACGAGTACCGCATCATGTTCAGCCGCCACGCGCTGAAGCTGAACGACAAACTGTTCTGGGCCGCGTGGCACCACAGCAAGTACTGCGTTGAGCATAACGGCGGCCAGATCGCGCACGTGATCAAGGGCGAGCCGCGCGGCGAGGGCCCGGCTGATCGCATGGCCTACGAGGGCTACACCGGCGGCGGCGGCGAGAACATCCACATGAACAGCCAGGGCCCGACACCGCTGAGCAGCCACAACTCCTGGTGCCAGAGCAGCGGCCACCATCGCAACATTCTGAACCCGCACTGGAGAGTGCTGGGAAGCGGCAAGTTCCGCACGATCTGGACGCAGAACTTCGGCTCAGTGGACGAAGGCGACGGTAACAGCGTCAGCAAAGGCGGGGAGTAGAAACAAAAGCCCCGGCCGGAAGGCCGGGGGTAGCCGAAGGCGATAGCCAGCAGGAGCAATCACCTCACCGACAAATAAATCCAGTCGTCAGGCCGCGGTGCCCAGCGCTGCCTGACGAGAAACGGGGCGGCCCAAAGGCCGCCCCGCTGGTTTTGGCAAGCCGGGACGGCACCAAAGGCAGAACTCAAGAAAAGCGCACAGTACGCACAGCGAGAAAAGTTTGTGCGCAAAAATTCAATTTTTCTCTTGCATGGACGGGGGGGGGGGGGGGGGGGAAGGGGGGTTGGGGCGGGAAAAATTTTTTAGGGGGGGCAGGGA
>CAZZBH010000016.1:0-570 GCA_964652605.1 uncultured Planctomycetaceae bacterium | reverse complement strand
AATGTTATAGTAGTCCGTGACAGGACGGGGGGGGCGTCGGGGGGGAGGGCAAGGGGTATAATCGCGCTTTGGTGCGACAACATTCTTTACGGAGGCCAGCGATGCGAAAAAAACCGGTGGTTGCTGCGATGGTAGCGTTGTGCGGGTTGTCTATTGTGGCGTTGAATCTGTCGGAAGGAGCAATCGTTGATGCTGCGACCGCCGAGACTGAGGAGGGTTTTCCGAACTGGCGCAACTCAATCGATGAGGGCATTGATCCCACGTGGGGCGACCCGACATGGCAATACCTTGCAGGCGGCATTGGAAGTTCTGGGCCTACTGCAAGTTACATATCTGGAAGAATGAAAGCGCAGATTGAAGGAGAGGCGGTTGCTGGAGGAGCGGTTACCTGGAATGAACAGGAGTGGAAAGGCAGAATTGAGGGTGCCGCAGTCGTAGCGATTTGGGAAGTTCAGGTGACCGGCGAAATCAGGGCCATGGTTTTTACGGAGAATCACTACACCGGTGAAAGCGAGGGTTCCTCGCTGTTTTCCATGGAATTGGCTTACGGCAGTTTAGCATGCGGGCATG
>CAZZBH010000015.1:0-42959 GCA_964652605.1 uncultured Planctomycetaceae bacterium | reverse complement strand
GCTGGGAGATGCGCACGCGGCTGTTCTTGCGCACGTCGGAATTCCTGTGGCAGGAGGGCCACACGGCGCACGAAACGCAGGCCGAGGCGCAGGAAGAAACCCTGCGCATGCTGGATGTGTACGCCAGCTTTGCCGAGGAGTTTCTGGCGCTGCCCGTTGTCAAAGGCCCCAAGACTGACGCCGAGAAGTTCCCCGGTGCGGTGACGACCTATGCCATCGAAGCACTGATGCAGGATCGCAAGGCCCTGCAAGCCGGCACGTCGCACAACCTCGGGCAGAACTTCTCCAGGGCGTTCGACATCAAGTTCCTCGGCCGCGACCAGAAGCAGGAACACGTCTGGACCACAAGCTGGGGTGTCAGCACACGTTTGATCGGCGCGCTGATCATGGCGCACAGCGACGACGAGGGGCTGGTGTTGCCTCCCCGCGTAGCGCCCACGCTGGTGGCGATCATCCCCATCTTCAAGACGCCCGAGGAGAAAGCCGCTGTCAACGACGCCTGCCTCAAGGTCGCGGGCGCACTGTGCGGCGCGGAAGCTGTTTCGTCCGCGCAACAGCGCCAGGGTGGCCGCGACATGCTGTCTGTGTTCTACGATCGCGTTACGACGCAGAGCGTCATCATCGACGGCCGCGATAACCGCCCCGGCGACAAGCAGTTTCATTGGGAGCAGCGCGGCGTGCCCCTGCGCATCGAGGTCGGCCCCCGCGATGTGGCGGCGGGCGCGTGCGTAGTCAAGGATCGCGTCACCGGCACTAAGGAAACCGTTAAGCTGGACGAGCTGTCCGCAGACTGGCTGCGTCAGCGGCTGGATGCCGCGCAGGCGGAGTTGTTCAACCGGGCAAAGAAGGTCCGCGACGACAACACGCACCGCGCCGAGAGCTACGACGAGCTGAAGCAGGTGGTTGCGGATAGAGGTGGGTTCGTCCGCTGCTTCTTCCACCCCGACAAGCAAACCGAAGCCAAGATCAAAGAAGAAACCAAGGCCACCGTGCGCTGCATCCCTTTCGACGCGCAGGGCAAATCCGGCAAGTGCATCTACAGCGGCAAGGACGGCGCACCCGAGGTCATCTTCGCCATTGCGTACTAACCCTGAAAGCCCGCGACGAAAGTCGCGGGCCGCCCGCGCTTCGGCGCGGGCGAGCGAACCGTTCGCAAAGATCGCCCATGCGAAAACCAAACGATCCCCCGCCCCGGTGGCAAGCCCCGGTCGCCTACCTCCTGACGACTACAACGTACGGCACCTGGCTTCATGGCGATGCGCACGGATCAATCAATCGGCACGGTTGGTCGGTGCGAACGCGGTTTCTTGGACCGGACCCCGAGTTGGAAGAACGCAAACGCAAGCAGATGAAGCAGCCGCCCTTCAAGCTGGGGGCCCAGGAGAGGGGCGTGGTGCATCATGCAATTCTCGACTACTGCGATCTCAAGCAATGGCCACTGAAAGCAATCAATGTGAGAACGAACCACATCCACGTGGTTGTGAATGCTGTAGAGGACGGCGCCAGGATGCTGGGGGCGATGAAGTCCCGGGCGACCAGACTGCTGCGTGAGAACGGGTTGATCGGCGCAGACCGCAAGGTCTGGACGTACCGCGGAGGGATCACGTTTCTCGTGAATGAGGACGAGGTAGCGGAGGCGATTCGCTACGTGATGGACGGTCAGGGGCCTGACTTGCCAATGGCGTAGTGTGGCCGCAAGGTCCGCGATCCCGTACGGGGCAGCTCGCCCGCGCACGGCGCGCGGCGGCCCGCAACTTCCGTTGCGGGCTTTCCTGCGACACTTTTGTCGCCATAATGCCCTTATGCGGAAGGCGTTTGATCTTCGGCCACTGGATGCCGGCGATGTCCTGGGCCGCGGGTTCAGCCTTTACGCTGCCGCGTTTTTTGCGTTTGCGCGCTGGTTTCTGCTGGCCTGGACCGCGCCGATGCTGCTGCTGACGTGCGGCTTGTACTTCCTGCTTGATCCGTACCACTGGCAGCAACGAGCGGTTGTGGAAGCCGCAAGCGTCATTGAGCCCACAGCCCGCGCCGCTTACTACTGGCTGCTCAAGCTTGCATCGGTCGTGCTGGGCGTGACCGTCGGGGCCGCGGGCGTGTACTACATTGCCGCGCGCTTTTACGTCGGTGGCGCGCCAACGCTGGCCGAGGTCGGACGCGCTGTATCCAGCCGCTCGGGCTCGTTGCTGGGTGCTTCCATTCTGCACGTCCTTGCGATCGGCGGTATCACGCTGCTTGTGCAGGGCCTGCCCGCGTCCATGATTCTGGGTGGGGAGGAGTTCTGGGGCGGGGTGCTTTTTCTACTGCTTGGGTTTGTGTGGGTCCCGCTGCTGGGCTGGTATCTGGGAGTGTTCGGGCTGAATGTCCCGGTGGTGATGCTGGATGACTCAACCGCGCTGGAGTCGTTCGGGCGCAGCGCCTTTTTGACTCGCGGCTTTCGCGTGCGGCTATTCGGTGTGATGCTGGCGGCTGGCATGGTGGCCGGCGCGCCGGGCGTACCGGGGCTGCTGAACATCCCGGCATGGGTCGGTCAGGAGGTGCTGCTCGCGCAAAAGCTGCCTCTGCTTGGCGACTTGGTGCGTGTAGTCTGGGACGGCGCGCTGCTTTCGCTGTTTTTCATCCCGCAGGTCGTGTTTTACTTTGACATGCGTTGCCGCAAAGAAGGCTACGACCTGGCAGTGATGGCGCGCAACTTCGGCATTGAGGAAGGCGAGATGATGCGCTACCGCATGAACCCGCACGTCGGGTATCGCCCGCTGGCCGGAGTCACAGCGCCCGCCAGGCGCGCCCGCCCCGCCCCGGGGCGGCCGGCGCAAGCGCCCCGGCGCCTTGATGGCAGGAGGCGCCCGTGAGCAGGCTGTCGATTGCCGTGGTTATGACCCTGCTCGGCGCGATTGCGGTTATGCCGTGCCCATTGCCCGCGCAGGACCAGACCACGACCGCCCGCCGTATTCTCGACGGGCCGGAGTACCGCGGCTACCGCGTGGAGCCGGCTGAGTACGATCACCGCGGCGGCGACAACCGCGGCAACGCGGGCTCAACCGACAGCACGCGCCGCGAAGCCGGCGCCGCGCCGCCGCCCCGGCCAACACGCAGCCAAAGCCGGTCAAGCCGAAGCCTCAGCCCGCCGGCATGGATCGGCGACGTGTTTCAAGTGATTGTTTGGGGCCTGCTGATCGTTGCTGCCGTTGTCGCACTGTACTTCATCGTCAGGGCGCTGATCGGCATCCGGCTTGGCAAGCGGCGCGCAAAACCCGTCAAGAAGAGGGCCAGTGCTGCCAAGGCCGCCGAAGAGAAGGTCTCGGCTGATGCACCGGACGACGCGCCACATCCTGCGCCCCTGTTTGAAGACGCCTTGGCTGCGGCACAGCGCGAGTACGAGCAGGCAGTGCGCGATGGCGACTGGGCGCGGGCGACGTTGCTGGGCTATCGCATCTTCTGGCTGCGTGCGGGATGGCAGGGCTGTGTGCAGGAAAGCGATGTCCGCACCTGGCGCGACGCACTGGCAATGGTGCGGGTGTCGGAGCTGCGCCGCCGTCTGCGCGACCTGCTGCGGATGATTGAGGCGGTTCGCTACGGCCGCCACGTGCCGGGCCAGGATGAGTTCACGGCCTGGAAGCAGCAGCTTGACCTGCTTGAGCCGCAGGAGGTGCTGCGATGACTGACCCGCAGTTCGCGGCTTCAACGCGGCGTGAAAGCGTGTTTCGCGTTTCGGTGATTGGCGTGTTCGTCGCCGTCACGCTGACGTGGCTGGTTTCGGGCCTGTTTGAAGCGCCGCTGGTGCCGGACAACTTCACCAACAGCTACTCCGGCTCGCCGGGCGGGCACCAGGCACTGGTTACCCTGATGAGGCAGAACGGGCGAAGCGTGCGCAGCAGCGCCACCGGCCTGCACCTGCCCGCACTCGATGCATCATCCGGCGACACGCTGATGCTGCTGGAGCCGCGCCCCCGGTTCATGGACGAATACTCTGCTGAAGTAGAGCAACTGTTCACCGATGTGCGCGAAGTGCATTCAAGCGTTGTACTGGCGCTGCCCAAGCGCGCTTACGAATCCGCCTACGAGGACGAACAGGGCCAGCTTGTTCTTCGCGAGTCAATACACCCCATGTCTGAAAAGCGCGCGTTGCTGGCACGTACCGGCTTGCAACGCTGGTTCAGCCTTGAGTACGACACCCGCGAGCGTGTGGCTGTGCGCGCCGAGGGCCCGAACTCGCGCCGCACCGCCGATTGTGAGTTCCACGAGCCTGTCCAGGTGCTGCGGCCGACGTTCGACATGCGCAATATCCCCGCCGAGCTAGATGTCATTGCCCGCACCGACCGCAACGATGTCATTGCCGTGCGCTGGCGCGTTGATCCGTCTGAGCGCTACGGCGGGCTGGTGCTGGTCAGCGACCCCGACCTGTTCGCCAACAAGTGGCTTGGCGAGCAAGGCATGGCCGATGCCGCAATGCTGATGCTTGATTTCGCGCCGCCCAACGGCGCGGTCATAGTGGACGAACTGCTGCATGGCTTCGGCGCCGACGCTTCGCTCGAGTATCTGGCGGCCACGCCGCCCGGGTTGTGGCTGTCGCTCAGTGTGTTCCTGCTGCTGGCGTTGTTCGGGTGGCGGCAGGCGACCGTGTTGCGGCCCGTAGCGGCTGAGATGCCGGATCGCGCGTCCAGGCGCTACGCGATTGAGGGGCTGGCGCGCATGCTGCGGCGGGTGGGGGATCACATCGGCGCGGCGCGGCGCATTCAAAGGCGCTCGATCCCCGTCCTGGACGAAAGCATCGTCACCGTGCATGAGGCTGGTAAAGTGCTGCCGGTCGCGATGGCGCGGGTATCCGGCAGAATGACGCTTCGCGGCGCCGACCAGGAAGAGCAACTGATCAGCGTAGCCCGCGAAATCGCTGAGCAAAAACGCACAGGGCAGGCAGCTGACATCCACACGTTGTAGCGGCAAGCGACCGGAAGCCGAAAAGGAGAGCATGAACGAAAATCCAATACCCCAGCCCGCTGAGCCAGCCGCCCCGCCGGAGCCAGCCGAGCGCAAGATGCAGCGCTTCGCCGATGCACTTGAGGCCGCGATTGACAAGGTCGTGAAGGGCCAGCCGGGTGTCGTGCGCCATGTGCTGGTCGCGATTCTCGTGCAGGGCCACGTGCTGCTTGAGGGAAACCCCGGCACAGCCAAGACGCTGCTGGTGCGAACGCTGGGCAGGCTTTGCAACCTGGAGTTCCGGCGCATCCAGTTCACGCCGGACTTGATGCCCAGCGACATCACGGGCACCAGCATCTTCCGCCCTGACACCGCGAACTTTGAGTTCCGGCGCGGCCCCATCTTCACGCAGTTGCTGCTGGCCGACGAAATCAACCGCGCACCCGCGCGTACGCAAGCCGCGCTGCTGCAAGGCATGCAGGAGCGCATCGTGACCGCCGATGGCCACGACCACGAGCTGTCTGATATCTTCACCGTCATCGCCACGCAGAACCCGCTCGAAAACGAAGGAACATACCCGCTGCCCGAGGCTGAGCTGGATCGCTTCCTGTTCAAGCTGCTGATTGATTACCCTGACGAGCGCGCCGAGGCCGAGATTTTCCGTCTTCACGGCGCGCCCGCCTCGAATGACGAGTTTGCGGCGCTGGGCAAGGCCCTGTTCGGCAGCGCCGAAATCGCCGCCATGCGCAAGGTCGTGCACCGCGTTGAACTGCGGCCCGACATTGCCGACTACGCCCTGCAGATCATCCGTGCCACGCGCCAGCACCCGTTTCTGCGCGCGGGCGCGAGCACACGCGCGGGCGTCATGCTGCTGCGGGCATCGCGCGCGCTGGCCTGCACCTATGGCCGGGCGTACGTCGTGCCCGACGACGTGCGTGAGCTGGCCACGTCGGCGCTGCGGCACCGGCTGTACCGCACAGCCGCTGCCGAGCTCGAGGGCACGACCACGGACGCGATTCTCGACGACATCATCCAGCGTGTTCCGCCACCGCGATAGACTTGGCCAGACTCGACTGATTATGACCGTACTCCGCACGAACAACCGTTTGCACGGGGCTGCCTGATGGGCTACTCGCCGACACGCGGCGCGGTGCTGCTGGCTTTGCCTGTGCTGGCGTTGTCGATTGCGGCGATGTGGGACGACGCGCTCGTGCCGGCCTGGGCGGCAATGCTTGGCGCGCTGTGCCTGCTGCTTGCGCTGGACGCCCTGATGTTGCCGCGCCGCCCGGCGCTGACGCTTGAACGAAAGCTGCCGACCGAAGTCGGCGTGGGCGCGCCGTTCAAGATGCGGCTGGAGCTTGGCAACGCCGGCGTGGGCCAGTTGAGCGGCGTGCTGCACGACATGCTGCCGCCTGATCTTGAGGGTTCGCGCGACCCGCTGCCGTTCACGCTGTCCCCGGGTGAAGCCGCCGAATGGAGGTTGGAGCTGGTCGCCCGAGATCGCGGTGTCACGAAGGTGGAGCTTGCCACGATCGAGCTTCTGGGCCCGCTGCGACTGATGCGGCGGATTGTACGGCAGAGCGCGTCGGCCAGCGTTGCCGTGATCCCCGGCGTTGAGCTGCTGCGCAGCAACGAGCTGATCCTGAAAGCAGCGCGCGATGCCGACGCCGGTGTCACGCGCGCCCGCGGCATCGGCCACGGCGGAGAGTTCGAGTCGCTGTCGCCCTACGTGCCCGGCGACCCGCCGCAGAGCGTTGACTGGAACGCCTATGCCCGCACCGGCCAGCTTGCGGTGCGCCGCTATATCCCGGAGCGTCGGCGTCACATCATGCTTGCCTGCGATGCCGGGCGGTTGATGGGCACTCGCGTGGGTGAGAAGCGCAAGGTGGATCTTGCGCTGGAGTCATTGACCAAGGTGGCGGCTGCGGCATTGCAGCGCGGCGACCTGGTGGGGTTGATCGTGTTTGATGGCGCGGTGCAGACGCTGATCCCGCCGCGCGCAGGCGCCGGGCAGCTTGCCCGCATTGTGCGCGCGTCGCTGGATGTCAAGCCGCAACACACCGAAACCGCCTTCACTCCTGCGTTCGTGACGCTCAACCAGGCGCTGCCGCGGCGCGCGCTGGTGGTGCTCGCGACGGACTTTGACAACGAGGCGCAAGGCTGGGAGCTGCAACGCAACATAGCGCAGATTTCGCGCCGGCACGTGGCCATCGTCGCCGCGATGCGCGACCCGGTTTACCACGCGACAGTCGCAGCCGAGGTCGAGGACGTGGACGGCGCGTACCGTCAACTTGCCGCTCTCACATTGCTGGAAGAGCGGCAGCAGATTCTCGGGCGCGTGCACAGCACCGGGGTGCACGTGATCGACGCCGAACCCGCCGAGCTGACAGGCCCGCTGCTGAACCTCTACGGCAGGGTAGTAACCAGCGGACGCCTGTAAGGCGAGCGGCGCAGGCATTCCGGGCCTTCTTTGCTAAGATGCTGCAATGCGCCTTGCACTCTGCTGGATGCTGTTGCTGTGCTCAAGCCTGCCGCTGCAGGCTGAAGAAGAAGCGCTGTACACCCTGGCTGAGGGCTGGCAACGCGGCTTTGCCTACACCACGGTTGAGACTGACACGGTCAGCAGTACCACGACCTTTGAAGTCAAGCAGCGCAACGACACGCTGCGCCTTTCCGGCGGCGTCACCGACAAGCACACCCGCACGATCACCACAGTTCCTACCACATTCGACGATGCCGGCGCAACGCGACTTGCAGTAGCCGTGCCGTCGCACACGCTGACGCGCACTGAGCTGCCGCCCGGCGAATCGGCTTCGCGCGTGGCGTACAACGGCAAGGGTGCATTCAGTAACGCAGCCTGGAACGAGGAGTGGAAAGACGGCGCATGGAAGCGCACGCCGGTAAAGCCGGGCGACAGCCGCGCGGGCCAGTTTCCGGAGGAGTTCAAGCAGGCGATGGCGGTGAGGCGCAACTCGCGCGGCCACTACCTGCTGCCGAATGGCCCGGTGGCCGTGGGTGCCACGTGGAAGCCCGACGCGTCGCACCTGCTGTCGCAGTTCAAGCAGTTCGCGCGCGGCGATGAGGCGCCAGAGCTTGAGCTCGCGTGCAAGCTGGAAAAGGTGGAGGACGGCCGCGCTGTCATCCAGTTCACCTGGAGCGCAAAGGGGCTCAAGCCGGTCAAGACAGACAGTGGCTCGTTCTGGAAAGACGACACAAAGGTCGAAGTCGAAGGCACAGCCACGCTGACCCTGCACATCGAGCACCAGCTGATTGAAAAGCTCGAGGCGAAAACCACCGCCAAACTCAGCGGTTCACTGTGGGATTCGGGCAAGTGGCTGCCGGCCAGCGCGACGTTGAAGTTCGAGCGTTCGGCATCCACAACGCGGGCGCCTGAATAGCGTTGCGTCAGACGTCACTCGGCCAACAAAAAAGATGCGCTCCACGTGGCTGTCGGATGATCCGTGGGTCATAATCTCCCGTCGGGCCAAGGAACCCATGGCACAGCAACATACAGACCCCATTATCGGCCAGCAGTTCGGCAATGTCGTGGCGCAGAGCATCCTGGGCCGCGGCGGCATGGGCGCCGTGTACCTGGGCTATCATCCCGGCCTGGACATGAAGGTGGCCATCAAGCTGCTGCCTGACCTGTTCGTGGGCAAGCGCGAGCTGGTGGAGCGATTTCTGCGCGAGGCGCGGCTTTCGGGCCGCCTTCAGCACGCGAACATCGTGCGCACACTCGACGTCGGCCAGAGCAACGGCATGTACTACCTGGTGATGGAATACGTCGAGGGCGTGGACGCGCAGCGGCTTCTGGACCGCGAAACACGATTCTCGCCTATGCGCGCGATCAACATTGCGGGCTTCGTCGCCCGCGCGCTGGGCGCCGCGCACGAGCAGGGCGTGATTCACCGCGACATCAAGCCGGCGAACATCCTGATCGCGCGCGACGGCAAAGTGAAGGTCACCGATTTCGGCTTGGCGCGCAGCATCACCAACACAGCCACTGCACTGACGCTGAGCAACCAGGTGGTCGGCACGCCCAATTACATGGCGCCTGAGCAGATCAAGAGCATGGACGTTGACCCGCGCGTGGATATCTACGCCCTGGGCGTGACACTGTGCCAGTTTCTGACCGGGCAGTTGCCGTTCGACGGCCCGACGCCGATGGCGGTGCTGCTGAACGTGGTCAACGAGCAGCTTGAGCTGCCGAAAGAAATATTCGGGTCGCTGCCGCGTGAGGTACGCGACGCGGTGATCGCCATGACGGCCAAAGACCCCAAGCGCAGACTGCCAAACATCGCCGCCACGCTGGGCGTACTGAAGACGGCGCGCGATGCGTTGCGCGCCGCCGGCTTGGACAGCACGGCGCCGCTGAAGGGCCCGCCGCGCGCCAGCAGCCCGGAGATCCTTGACCCGGTGTCAGGCATGATCGCGGCCACGCGCGCAAGCCGCTACAACCAGGCTCGCCCCGAAAGTATCAGCAAGCCGCTGGACACCCGCGTAAAGCCGCTACCACCCCGCAGCGGCCAAGGCCGCAAGCCGGGCGGGTAATCGGTTGGGCCGGGATTCACCAGATTGCTAGAATCAACACGTCCTGTTGGAGAGGCCATGAACCAGCCACCACCGCAGTACGGCGTTCCACCACAACAGCCGCAGTACGCGCCCGGCCCCTATCCGCAATACCCGAATTACCCGCCACCCAAGAAGGGGATGGGCGCGGGCAAGATCGTCCTGATTGTCGTGCTGTCTGTTGTGGGCCTTATGTTCCTGTTTGGCGCGCTGGTCGGCGTGCTGGCGGTAGCGACGGTGCCGAAGCTGCACGATGCCAGAAGCAAGCTTGAGGCCAAACAGATCGCGGACGTTCGCAATGCGTTGCAGTACCTCTCGTTCAACCAGACGCACATGCGCTCATTACAGCAAGTGCCCGAGGCGCGCGGGCACGCCTTCTATGATCTGGCCTTGCGTGAGGGCGTGCTTGATCCCGGCCTCGCGCCGAAACTGACCAGCCTGAACGGCAAGGATATAGCGCTACCAGCATCGGCGGCTGGCTCGGGGCTGCCTGCGCAAAGTTGCTCCTACACCGCTCCCGGTTCACACGGCTTGGAAGTGACGATGTCGTCGAGCGACTCGTTTGCGGTGGTCACGTTCAACTCCAGGAACTGGAACAATTACCCCAAGAATGGCGTACTCATCGCCTGGAACGACAAGCCGGAAGCAACCTGGTTGACGTTCGAGCAGGCAAACACGCGCTTCGGCATCACGCAGGAAGAATGGAACGACCCCGCTGGCAAGCTGTACGGAAAGAAGGCACCGTTCCAGCACACCTACGAGTAGGAGGGCTGCCGGCCCGGCCGCAGAAGCCAAGTGCGGACTGGAAGTCCGCGCTCCTGCTGGCATAACGGGAGCATGGCACTCGTCATCCGCGGATCGAAGGTTTATCACAACGGGCGGTTTCAGCCGCTGGAGGTTCGTTGCGATGGCCCCTACATCTCCGCTGTGGCTTCTCGGGTGGACACATCCGGCGCGCGGGTCATCGACGCGGGCGGGTTGCATCTTTTCCCGGGCGTGGTGGATGTGCAGGTCCACTTTCGTGATCCGGGCTGGACGCACAAAGAAGACCTCGACACGGCAACGCAAGCCTGCCTGCGCGGCGGCGTGACCAGCTTTCTGGAAATGCCCAACACCGTGCCGCTGGCGATCAACCAGCGCGAGATCGACAACAAGCTCGAGATCGCGTCGCGCAAGTCGCGCGTCAACTACGGCTTCTTCATCGGCGCAACGAACACCAACCTGGCTGACCTGCAGACCGCTCAGCGCGTCTGCGGCATCAAGGTGTTCATGGGCGCCAGCACCGGCAACCTGCTGGTGGACGACATGCAGGCGCTGGAGCGCATTTTCGCCGACACCGACAAGCGCCGCGTGATCGCCCTGCATTGCGAAGACGAAGCCTACCTCAAGGCCCGCAAGGACCAGTTCACCCACCGCAGCGACCTCGCCGCCTACACCGAGTGGCGCAACGTCGAAGCGGCTTGGCGGTCAACCGAATTAGCAACCGGCTTGGCGCGCAAGCACAAGCACCGCGCGCACATCCTGCACGTCAGCTCAGCGCGTGAAACCAAACTGTTCTCGCGCAACGACCCGTACGTGACCGCCGAGACTTCGCCGCACCATCTGCTGATGAACGTGCAGGACGACGCACACCTGGGCACACTCGCCAAGATGAACCCGCCCTTGAAGTATCGCGAGGATAACGCCGGCCTGTGGCAGGCGTTGCGCGACGGGTTGATCCAGTGCATCGCCACCGACCACGCGCCGCACACGCTGGACGAAAAGCGCAAACCAATCTGGCCTGCACCCGCGGGGATCCCGGCAATCGAGAACTCGTTGTCGATGATTCTCGACGCCGCGCACCGCGGCATGTGCAGCTACGAACAGGTCGTGCAGTGGATGTGCGAGACGCCAGCCAGGCTGTACCGCATGAAGGGCCGCGGCGTAATCGAGACCGGCGCATTCGCCGATCTCGCACTGGTGGACCTGAAAGCCGGACACACCATCCGCAACCGGGAGCAGCTGACCAAGTGCAAATGGAGCCCCTGGGACGGGAAGACCGTCACCGGGCGATCGGTGATCACGATCGTCAACGGCGCGGTTGGCTTTGAAAACGGCGCGGTGGTTGACGGGCCGCGGGGGCACCAGCTTCAGTTTGAGCCGTAGCACTCGTCCGCGGC
Source organism: uncultured Planctomycetaceae bacterium (assembly GCA_964652605.1). Classification (GTDB taxonomy): domain Bacteria; phylum Planctomycetota; class UBA8742; order UBA2392; family UBA2392; genus JADJRK01. The sequence continues at coordinate 31,317 of CAZZBH010000015.1, read as the reverse complement.
TCGCCGCAATTTTCCACCCACAATTACCGCCGTCTTAACCCGCGCTTGACGCCTGTGCGCTACCTCTAGTCAAACAACGGAGGCAGATATGCGCGTTCGCATCCTGAGGCCGCCTGGTGAGTGCAATGTCGGCGAGTTTCTGGCCGTTGAACTGGACGGCCGCTACATCGAGGGCCGCATCACATTCCTGGCGCGCACGCCGACCGGCGGCTGGATCGTCACCTTTGATGGCGAATCGGCCACCTGGGAGGTGTACTGTGCCAACGGTGTCTGCACGCTCGTCAGTCGCCTGGTCGAGGAGCAGTGGACGTTTGAGCCCACACTGCGCCCGGTCGCCGACACCCGCACGGGCCGCCGCTTCAGCCTTTCCGGTTAGCGCCGCCTGCGACGCGCCCAGCCCGCCAGCGCCAGCAGCGCAATCAGCGGCGCCGCACCGCCCGATGCCATGCACCCGCCGCCACCGCCACCCCCGCCGCCCGTGGTCGAACCGACTTTGCTGTAGGTGAAGGTCTGCGTAATCACGCGCGCAGGCATGTTCCCGCTGCTGATTTCAATCGGCAGGTTCTGCCCGGTGCCAGCCGGAATGCTCAAGCCGGTAACCTGCGTGCCGCCGCTGATGGTTGCCGTACCGGGGCAGGTCACGCCGCCGATCTTCACGGTGAACGGCGCGACAAATCCGCTGCCCGTGATCGTGATCGGCTTGCCACCGGCCTGCAGGTCCGTGCCCGGCACAAAGCTGGTCACGCTGAAGTCAATCGCGCCCACAGTGACGCCAACAGGCGCCGGCGAGCCCAGCACCACGTTCGCCGAGCTGTTTACGTCAACCTGCGCGGCGATCGACACCACAAACGTGTCCGGGGTAGCGACGGCGCCTGCACCGGCCGTCGCCGTGAAGCCGATTCGCACCCAGATGTCATGGAAGCCGGCCGCCGGCACCGTGATCGTGGACAGGAAGCCCGCGGTGATCACGCCCGCGCCGCCGCCTTCAAACATCAGCGCATCCAGCGTGTCGCTGAACACGCCGTCGCCGTCGTCCTCGTACACCTGCACGCCCGTGAGGGGGTCAATGTCGTTTGTCCAGTCGCCGCTGCCGCCCGTCGTCAGCGTTACGCCGAATACATCCACGCTGTTGTTCAGCGCCGCCAGGCGAAAGCGCGCAGCCAGATAGCTGCCGGTTGCGCCCGCGGCATGGGTGATCGCCGGCGGCTGGGATGGTGCGTTGCTGACGCTCAAGCCGGCAACGTCAATGATCAGCGCCTGCGAAGCGGCGGTCGGCGTGCCCGTGACGACACCGCCCGTGGGCGGGGTGGTGTCCACCGAATGCAGCAGTGCATTGAACGTCTCGCCGGAAAGCGGCGTGCCGTCCAGCTTGCCGGTCAGGAAAAAGCGGCGCGTTGTACCTGCCGCAAACGCCGGTGTGTTCAATGTAAACGAAGCAACGCCGGCGCTGAAATCGGTCAGCGTGCCCGCCGCCAGCGTGTCCGTGCCCTGGCCGTCAAAGGTGCCGCTGCCGTCGTCTTCGTACAACGCCAGTTCGACGTACGCGGAATCATGACTGCCGGTGCCGTCGGCGTGAAAGGTCAGCCCGTTCACTGTCCAGCTCGCGCCCGCAGTGGCTTCAAGCGTGACATCACACAGCACCGCACCGTCGCCGGTCACACCGGCTGTGTTGGCGTTGACCGCAATCGGGGCACCCGGGCCGTTGAGCGTCACCAGAATCGCCACGGCGCCAACCTCAAGGCCTGCGGTGCCGGACAACCCCGGCGCGGGCAAGCCGGACATCGCTGCGCCAAGCGCGCTGGGCGTGGCAGCTGAAACAAAACACTGAAACGTCTCCTGCCCCGAGCCGTTCGTGTTCAGGTTGTAAACGACAAAGTACCGGCGCGACTGGCTGGCAACAAAGTCCGCATGCGACGACAGGCTGAACGTGGCTGTGCCATCGTCCTGGCCGTAGGTCTGCGTGTCGATCAGGGTGTCGTTCTGTGCGTCAAAGTCGCCGCTGGTGTCGGCATCCCACCACAGTTCAACGCTGACTAGATCCGTGGATTCATCCGCGGTTCCCAGGCCCGTGACCGTGATGTCGTCGGGCTTGTCGTCCGGCCCGCCCGGGTACTCGATCGTGAACGCCTGGCACACGTTGCCGGTGCTGCCCAGGTAGGCTGTGGCCGGTGTCGCTGCGCTTGCGTCAGTGAACACAAACTGCGGCGTCTCAATGACCAGCCCGCTCATCACGGTTGCAGAGACAGACTTCAAGCCGCCCGAAACCGTCACGTCACTGACCGAAAAGCTGAAGGTCTCGCCCGGCAGCGCGGTGCCCGCCATCTTGACTACGACCAGGTAGGTCTTCGTTTCATTCGCGTTGAAGTGCTGATACTGGGTGTCGATTGTAAACGGTATGGTTCCGTCGTCGGTTGAAAAGTTGCCCGGCGGCGCCACAGCCACGTCCGCGGCGTCATAGGTGCCGTTGCCGTCGTCGAGATAGATGCTGACCTCGGTAAACGCCAGCGAATCGTTTCCGCTGCCGGATGCCTTCAGGTCAAGCGTCGTCACAGACATGGCGCCCTGCGGGTTGGTGCCCATGGTGAATTTACCGGCTTGCACACCGTTGCCGCCGGTGCCTTGCTCGGTTGAAAGAACGCTTGTCGGCGTGCCGGCCTCCGGCGTAAGTGTCAAACCCGGGCCGATCACATAGCCGATGTCAGCAAATCCCTGATGGCCGCCCAGCTGAATGCTGCTGCTGCTGGTCCACACAGGGTCGTTTGCGGTGGGGGCCTGGTTGCGCCACAGCCCGTTGGTGTAGGTGATGACGCCCGTCGGCATCCAGCTTGCCGGTGCGCCTGAGTGCCAACCATACAGCGAATAGCCGAACACCGTCACCGCGTACTGCACACCGGTCTGCAACTGCACCGGCGTAATCGGCTCCCACAGCCATCCGCTGCCTGGGGTGGTCGTGGTCTGTGCCAGCAGGATCCACGCCGCGGTGGGCGTTGTCTGCCGCTCCCACAGCGTCAGCGTCTGCGATGCCGTTGAACCCTGCGGGACCAGGCAACCAAGCTCCATCACGGTGACGCCGCCGGGCTGGGTGACATTGAACTCGTAGCCGCGGGTCAGAGTAAATGTTGTGTTCGTAGCGGCTGTAGGCGCGGCTTGCTCGTTCAGCGGCCGCGTTGTCGCCTGCGCCAGTGCCGGTGCCGCAAGCAGCAGCAACAGTGCAAACACGGCGCCGTGCCGAAGAAGGTTCCACGTGGCAGAAGGTGGCTTCAAATACATGGCAGTCCTTTCCTGTCTGCGCGCGCGCAACGCACCGGGTTTCGGTGCGCCGCCGACGCGGCCGCCGCTACGCTTGCGGCTTTGTGCTGGAACAAAGTTGTCGGGACAGCGTGCAGTCTATGCACCGGCTTGGCGGGAGCAACTAAAACATAGAACTGCGGCAGTTACTTAAGGAACATTCACGGTCATGTGCTTGCAGCCGCAGTCAGGCGCGCGCGGTGTCCTGCCAGCAACATCCACGTGCCCAAGCCGGCCAGCAGCCCGAAGAACAGCAGGTAGCGCAGCTCAGTGCTCGCGTACGTCTGTCGAAACGAACCCTCAATCACGCCGGCCAGCGCCAGAAGCGGCACGCACCCCAGCGCGGTCAGGCTCGCGTCCTGCGCGGTTCTTCGAAGCCTGGTGGCGCGTGATTCCTTGCCGGGGTTCAGCAGGCGATGCCCCAGCGCGAGCCCCGCGCCGCCGCACAGCAGGATCGCGCCGAACTCCGGCAGGCCATGCGGCAGCAGCCAGGCCCCCAGCTCAACGCCAAGGCCACGGTCAACGTACAGCGCCACGAACGAGCCCAGCATCAACCCGTTCTTGATCAGCATGTAAATGGTCGGCAGCCCCAGCAGCAGGCCCCACGCAAAGCACATGAAAGCCACCCGCGTGTTGTGGGTGAAAAGAAAGCTGCTGAAGAAGGCGTCGTCGTCCGCCGTCGTTGCCTGTCCGCCCAGGCCCGACGCCAGATACTCGGTGCTGGCTGAAGGGTCGCGCCCGCCGGCCAGGCCGCGGTCTATAAAAAGGTAGAAAGTATCCGGATCAACCATCACAGCGACGAACGCGATCGTAGCCGCAACCAGCGTGATCAGTACCGCGGCCAGGTGGTAGGCCCAGTACCGGTGCACCAGCGCCGGAAAGCCGAATACCGCGCCATGCACAACCTGCCGGAACTTCGGCGGGCGCTGCTTGTAAACCGCAAAGTGTGAGTTGGCGACCGACGTTTCTATATAATCCGCAAGCTGGCGGTCGGGGCTGAAGGCCTTCACCCGGGCCAGCTCGGTGGTGCTGCGGCGGTAGGCGGCTGTGAAATGCTCGACCATGTCAAGGCTTTTCAGCCGCGCCCGGGTGCGCGACCAGGCCAGTCCCTCAGCGGCAAGATAGCGCCAACGTTCCAGTGCACGCGAGGCGACTGCGGAGATATGATGTTGCGGCCAGCCCGCCATAAGGACCTCGATGGAAGTATCCTACCGCGCCGGATTCACGGAAGCCACCCGCCCCGAGCTGGGCGCCGACCGCGTGGCCACGATGCTGTATCGCCACGACGTGCCGTTGCCCGAAGACGTCAGGGTAGGCTTTGAGGTGGCAAGCCCGTTCGCGCGCGTGCTGGCCTTCCTGCTGGACACGGCAATCATCTTCGGCGTCATTGTGGTTACCGTGATGCTGTTCCTGTTCACGGGGCTTGGCGCGATGTTTCAGTTTGCGCCGGGCGTCGGGTTTGCGCTGCTGATGCTGCTGTTTTTTGCGGCGAACGTCGGTTATTTCTTCCTGTTCGAGGTCTTTTTCTCCGGCCAGACGCCCGGCAAGTACGCGTTGAAGCTGCGAGTAGTCAAGCACGACGGCGAAGAGATTACGCCCAGGCAGGGCGCGGCACGCTCGTTCATCCGCTTTGCGATTATCGGGCCGCTGCCGGCGCTGCTGATCTTCGGGCTGTTTGACGTAGAGTTCTTCATGATGATCGCGCCATTTTCCGCGCTTGGTGTGTGGATGTTCGTTGATCGCAAAACGCGCGGTATTCCCGACCTTGTGGCAGGCACGCTTGTCATCGTGCAGAAAATGCCGCCCGCAGCCGGCAACCGCCCGTACGTGCCACCGTACTTCATGCTGCCGTTTCATCACTTTCCGCTGAATCACAAAGAGATGAGCAAGCTGACGCCGCTGGATTACGCCCGGCTTGAAGAGTTCGGCACGCGCCTGAGCACAATTTCAAGCAGCGCGCGGCAGCAAGCCGCCATGGCGGCCGCAGCGGCACTCGCGCGGCGGATGGATTACTCGCACGAGGTTGAGCCGCAGTACGCGGAGCTGTTTCTATACGAAATGCACGCCGCCCTGAAGCAACAGCTGCAACAACTATACCCCGACCTGTACGCCTAGCCGCAACAGGCCCGCGGTGGGTTTGCACATCGGCGTGTGGATTCTCTCCAGCGTTTGAGCCGGGCACACAAATTCTCTCGTGAGTGTGTAGCATCGGCAACCGGCACCGGAGGCTGCCATGCCGAGGAAACTCATCCCCCTGACCGGCGGAGTCGTGTGCGCGGGCATTGGGCTGTTGGCGGGGTTTCTGCTGTGGAAGTCACCGCCGGCGCAGCACCAACCGCTCAGCGCGCCAACTCACGAGTCGGAGCGCGACAGGCCCTCGCCGAAACCATCTCCAAAGCCGCAGCAACCGGCCGCCGTGGCAGCGCCCGCCGAGGACGTCGATCCTGTCGCCCGAGCCATTGAGCAGATCGGCGCCAGCCGCCTTGTGGCCCCGGCGGGAGGCACGATTGCCGGCACCGTCAAGTTACCCGATGGCAGACCGTTGCCCGGCATTCGCATCGAAGTAAAGCCGGCGCTGCCCTGGTACGGCGGCGGCACGTGGGTGGACCCGGATGAATACCTGCGGCGGCAGGTCGCGCGTATTCAATACATCCAGTCCGGGCGGGCCTGGGCCGTGACGAGCGACGATGGTGCGTTCCGCGTTGCAGGCCTGGGCGATTTCGCATACGTCGTCAAACCCGTGTCGGAGAGATACCACTTCGAACCCGGGGCAATGGATCGCGTCCGCAGCGGCGCAAGCCTTCGATTCACGGCAACGCCCCGTGTGCGCGTCACGGTTGACGTGACGGCCCCCGACGGAAGTGCCGCGACGGCAGCGGTGATAACCGGTTCAGGCCCGGAGTGGCTGGGGGGGGGCGTGAACTGGACGCCCGGCTCGCCCGACCTGTGGCTCGCGCCCGGGGAATGGCAGTTGCGGGCGTGGCAGGAAAAAGGCGGGCCCGTGCGCAGCGAACCAACACGCGTCTATGTTCCGCACGAGTTGGCATCACTAGCCGTCAGTTTGAAGTTGATCGCTGTGAACGGAATCGCGGGGCGCTTTCTGATTCCGCACAGCCTCTATGACGGACGTTTCGAGTTGCGGCACGCGCCCGAAGACGATTTGTCACCGCTGATGCCCGACGAGCGCGGGTTTCTTCCCGATGGGCTCAGCGTCAATGCGGACGGCCGATTCGAGATTCTTGAGCTTGAACCCGGCACATGGGTCGTCGTGCTGTACGAGCACGGCGGGCGTGAACTCGCGCGGGCGTCGGTGCGCGTCACCCAGGGTGTAGCTGAAGTTGCAATTCCGGTGTCGGAGCCAAACCTCGACGACTATATTCCGCTACGCGTCCTCGGTCCCGACGGAAACATCTTGCGCGACGCGAGCGTCCGCCATCGGGTCGTCTCAACGATAGGCCCAGGCGGAAACGGCGGGACGCAGTTGCGGCGCCCCGACGGGTCGCTGTGGCTTGGAAAGCACCGCGGCAGCCGTGGCGGGGACGTGCTGCGCTGGGAGATTTCAGCAACACACGACAGGCTGGGTACGCTCACAGCCGACTACAACGCCAAAGACACCCATGAGCTGGTGATGCGGTTCGAGCCTGCCGCCACGCTGATTGTCGAGATCCCCAATGCTGCCGCTCATCCGCGGCGCGAGTATCTGGGGCTTTATCTGCAGGAGCCCGCGGAGGCGTTTGCGTGGTGGGAGATGAACGCGATTCCCTATGACTATCAGTCCAGGAGAGATGAGCCCCTGCCCGGGCGCATGGTCTTCGGGCCGGTGCAGCCGGGGCCACGGGTGTTGCGCATGACCTACGGCCGCTTTCGCCGGCCGACCATCCTGATTCGCGACGTGGAGCTGAAGCCAGGCGAACAATCCCTGCGCGTAGAGGCACCGCAAGTGCACGACCTGACCATGACGATCCCGCAAGTCGAGGGAGTCGACCACGCAATCCTGCACATCTTTGGGCTGTCGGTGGAGTCAACCGCATCCGACGAGCAGCATCGGGTCACATGGCAGGGGCTGCCTGCCGGGACTTATCGGGTGACGATCCCGCACACGCCCGGCGCCATGCTGGTGCGGGTTCCCGCCGGCGGGCCGGTAGCGTACGAGGCCCGCGAACCCAACGCCTGGGAGATCAGCCGCCTGGATGCCAATGGAATAGCGCAGAAGGCGGGGCTGGCACACGCCGACCTTGTTGTGAGCATCAACGGCGAGAGCGGTCGGGGAGAGCAACAGCTTGAGGAGATTCTTGGGCGCGCGGCTGAATCGCCGCAACTGGTGCTTGAGGTTCGGCGCGCCGGCCAGGCGTTGACGGTGACACTGTCGCCGGAAGAGTTTCACGCGGCGCGCGGTGCCCAGATGATGATCCGACCGGCATTGGTGGGGGATTGAGATGCGCGGAGCATGGCCCGCCATGTTGTTCTCGCTGTCGGGGGTTGCTCTCGGGCTTGCCTTGGCGTGGCTTGCCTGGGGCGGCGACAAGATTCCCGACAAAACGACCACCCAGCCGCAGGCACACGGCACTGCGCGCGAGCCGCAACCGCACCAACCACCGGCAACCACCGAGCCCGCGAAACCGGATCGTCAGGAGCGTTCAAGCGGTGTGCCTGCCGTGCGGGAACCTGCAGTCGAGGGTCCAGTTTCCAGCCCTGCTCCACCCGCCGGCGAAGGGAAGATAGCAGGCTTGATCACCCTCGCCGACGGCACCGGCGTCGAAGGGATCGATGTGTACGCGATGCCATCGGATGGGGAGCGGCTCCTACTCAATGATCACGACGACCTGGAATCACTCCGCAGGCAAGCGCAAAACCTGCCCCGCGCCGAAGAAAGGCTGACAGCGCGCACTGACGCGCACGGCCGATTCACTCTGTCAGGTGTAGGCGGCGGCGACTACCGCGTCCTGCCGCACAGCGAAGAGTACTTTTTCCAGTTTCGCTTCAACTTGCCACTGGAGCGGGTGCGCGCAGGCGATCAACTGGAGTGGCTGGCCCGCCCGGCGGCCTGGCTGCCCATTGAAGTCATTGCGCCGGATGGGTCGCCCCCTGCGTTCGCGCTGATCACGCTGGACCCGGGCGGGGACTGGCGACGCTCCGACATCCGGAAATTGTGGAGTCCTGATCATCCTAGGATCAGGGTCGATCCGGGAACGTATGAAGTCCGCGCAAGCGATGACCACGAAGAGTTTCAGCGGTCGGACTCAATCACAATTGAGCTGGTTACAGGCGTCGTGCCGGAACCTCTGCGGCTTGAACTGAAGCGCAGGCGTGTGCTGCTGGGGCAGGTCGAGCCTCGTGATGATCCGGGGTTGAACGAATTCAGAATCGTCGCGGACCCCAAGGCCGGCGGTGAGCGGTGGTGGGACCGTGTGGGCCCTGATGGGGAGTTCAAGCTCATGGATCCCAAGCCGGGGGCGTGGACCCTGGCCCTGCTGGATGAAAGCGACAAGGTTCTGGATCGCCACGAGGTCACCGTGGGTGAAGGTGTGACCCGCGTTGAAATGCGATTCCCCGATGCGGGGCCGGAGGATTACTTCAACCTCTACGTGACCGGGCCGGATGGGGAGTTCATCCCCGGTGTCCGGGTTCGCGTCGTGTACTATCAGAAGGACCGCTATTGGTCCTGGCCCGAGTTGAATCGGAGTGAGGATGGCGCGCTCCGGTTCCGCAAACCGTACAGGCGCTCGGGCGATCCCGTGCGGTGGTGGTCGATCGAAATTCACCACGAAGACTACGGGCAGGTGGCGGCCTACCGCACACCCGCTGACAGCAACGAGATAAGGGCACAGTTCAAGCCGCCTGCCACGCTGGTCGTGGAAACCCCCTGGGCACCCGAACATGCCGACAGGCGAAGCCTGGACCTGATCGTGGCAGAAGACGACCAGTACCAGCGCCGCCGGAGCACACTGTTCCTCGATCAGCCGCACCCGCCGATGCGCGCCACTACGGAACTGAAGGCAAGACAGCCGGGGCCGGTGACCATTCAGTTGGCTCACTACACCAAGGGACAGTCAGTCATGGGCAACGTGCTGGTGTTGTCGTCGCATGTGGTAGAGTTGCGTCCGGGCACTCAAACGCTGCACATTGGCCCGCCGCCGCCGCTGCATGAGCTGGTTGTGCGCCCTCCGGCCGGCAAGAGTGCACAGAAAGTGCAGCTCTTACGGCCCGGTGAAGCCCGGGTGGAAGGGATGCCGAACGAGCAAGGCCTGGTTGTGTTCCGCGCGCCGGCCGGCAGATATCTGCTGCGTGTGTACGACACCGAGGGACAGATGCAGGTACGGGTACCGGCGCACGGCATCGTCGAGTACACCGCAACACCGGCGAACGCCTGGGTCGTTGAGGCTGACCACGGATACACCGAGTTCACGAAGCTCGGCCTGCACGCGGGGGACATCATCACCACCATCAACGGCCAGGGGGCAGCTGGCTCGCACGAACTGGCTCTCGTGGTGGAGCGTGAACGCAAGGCGGAAACAGTCAACCTGGCTCTGCTTCGCCAGGGTATCGAGGTGCCGCTAGCAATCCCCGGGGAGCGGTTCGATGAACTGCTGAACAGCGGACTGCACCTCCGCCCGATCCTGGCACCCTCCGACTGAACGCGAAGGACCGGCCCTGTTTCAGCAACCCCTGCCCGTTATTATCCCGAAGCCGGTTGGCGTGGCCCGCACGGGTGCGCCCTTTGACTTGCCGGCCGCCGCCTCACGCCTGTCCGCCTTTGCACGGCGGCGGCGAGAACATGGGGCCTGGAGAGCGTCATGCCCGCTGAAATGCCTCCCCGGTTCGCGCCGGGGACCATCGAAACCAAGTGGTACTCCTTCTGGCAGGAACACGCGCTGTTCAAAGCCGTGCGCGACATCCGCAAAAAACCCTTCACCATCATGATCCCGCCGCCGAACGTCACGGGCGCGCTGCACATGGGCCACGCGCTCAACAACACCTTGCAGGACGTGGTGGCGCGCTTCAAGCGCATGCAGGGCTTCTGCGTGCTGTGGCTGCCGGGCACTGATCACGCCGGCATCGCGACGCAGGCCGTGGTGGAAAAAAAGCTGCTCAAGGACGACGGCAAAACCCGCAATGAGCTCGGCCGCGAAGCCTTCGTGGCTGAAGTCTGGAAGTGGAAGGACGAATACGGCAACCGCATCCTCAACCAGCTTCGCCAGCTTGGCGCGTCGTGCGACTGGTCGCGCACGCGCTTTACGCTGGACGAGGGCCTCACCCGCGCCGTGCGCGAGGCGTTCGTGCGGCTTTGGGAAAAGGGCCTGGTGTATCGCGGCTACCGCATGATCAACTGGGACTGCAAGCTTGAAACCGCGATCAGCGACGACGAGATCGAGACCAGCGAGGTCAAAAGCAACCTCTGGTACATCCGCTACCCGTTCAAAGACACGCCCGATAAATACGTGGTCGTGGCCACTACGCGGCCCGAGACGATGTTCGGCGACACAGCCGTGGCTGTGAACCCCAACGATGAACGCTACGGCAGCGACGTCGGCAAGACTGTGGTGCTGCCGATCAGCAAGCGCGAGATCCCCATCATCGCCGATGACACCGTCAACCCGGAGTTTGGCACGGGCGCGGTCAAGGTGACGCCAGGGCACGACTTTGCCGACTATGAGCGCGGCCAGCGCCACAAGCTGCCAATGATCAACGTGCTGAACAAAGACGGCACGCTGAACGACCAAGCCGGCAAGTACGCGGGCCAGGACAGGCTGAAGGCGCGCAAGGCACTGGTCGAAGAGCTCGATACTCTGAACCTGCTTGAGCGCGTGGAAGACTACACCCACGCCGTGCCGCACAGCGACCGCAGCAAAACTCCTGTTGAGCCGATGCTCAGCGACCAGTGGTTCGTGAGCATGAAACCGCTGGCAAAGCCCGCCATCCAGGCCGTGAAGCCCGACGGCGAGGGCAAGCGCGAAGTCACCTTCGTGCCGGAGCGCTGGGAGAAAGTCTATCTGAGCTGGCTTGAAAACGTGAAGGACTGGTGCATCTCGCGGCAGTTGTGGTGGGGGCACCGCATCCCGGTGTGGTACGACGAGGACGGCAACACCGTCGCGCTGCGCGAAGACCCGGAGGCTGGCGCTACGCACCCGAAATCGGGCAAGCCGCTGGTGCGGCAGGACGACGACGTGCTCGACACCTGGGCAAGTTCGTGGCTGTGGCCGTTCAGCACGCTGGGGTGGCCGGAAAAGACGGCGGACCTCGACTATTTCTTTCCGACGCATTTCCTGAGCACGGCGCGCGACATCATCTACCTGTGGGTCGCGCGCATGGTGATGGCCAGCTACGAGTTTCTGGAAGAGCGGCCGTTCACCACGGTCTATCTGCACGCCACAGTGCTTGACCAGCAGGGCCGGCGCATGAGCAAGTCGCTGAACAACGGCATCGACCCGCTGGATATGTTCAGTCAGTGGGGCGTGGACGCAGTGCGCCTGACACTGCCGCTGCTGACCAGCGAGGGGCAGGACATCAAGCTTTCCGAGTCCAAGTTCGAGATGGGCCGCAACTTCTGCAACAAGCTGTGGAACGCGTCGCGCTTTGTGATCAGTAACCTGGGCGACTTCGAGGAGCAACTGCGGGGCATCACCGACGTCGAGCGAGCACCGCTGGCCGAAGGGTCCGTGACCGAGCTCGAGGATTGTTTCATTGAAGGCAAGCTGAACGCGGTGGTCGTCGATGTCACCGACGCGCTGGAGCGCTATCGCTTCAACGACGCAGCGCAGGCCATGTACCACTTTGTGTGGGACGAGTTCTGCGACTGGTACCTCGAAGCCGTGAAGCCACGGCTGTATGACAGCAAGGGCGGGGCGAGCTCGCGTCTGCGCGCGCAGGCGACGCTCGTGCGCGCGCTGGATGGCATCCTGAAGTTGCTGCACCCGTACATTCCTTTCATCACCGAGGAGATCTGGCAGACGTTGCGGCCCATGCTGGCGGCGCTGCGCGGCGACACGCCCGAGCTGAGCCTGGCCATCGCGGCCTGGCCGAAGCCGAGTAAGGAGCGCATGTACGAGCATCAGCAGCAGCGCTTCGCGTTCGTGCAGCAGGTGACGCGGGCGTTCCGGAACATCCGCGCCGAGCACGCGATTGACCCCAAGACGCCGATCGAGGGCGTGCTGAACGTGGCCGACAAGCAAGCACTCGACATGCTTGGCGCCAGCGAGCGGGAAACCGTGTGCAAGCTGGCTGGCTTGGGCGGCTTGGCAGTCGAAGTGAAAGCCAAGAAGCCCAAGGCGGCGGCAACGGCGGCCATCGGCGGCGGCAACGAGGCGTACGTGAACCTGGAAGGCTTGATCGACTTCCGGATGGAGCTGCTGCGCCTGGATGCCAACAAAGCCAAGCTGACCGAGGGCGTGACCAAGCTGAAGCGCAAGCTCGAGAACATCAGCTACATCGAGCGCGCGCCCAAGGACGTGGTGCAACGCGACCGCGACCGCCTGAGCGAGCTGGTGGCCGAGCTGGAGCGAGTGGACAAACACATCGCCGAGGTAAAGCCGCTGGCGGACGCCGCCGGCACGGCCGAGTAGAAGGCACCTCACGCAAAGCCGCGAAGCGCCGCCAGTGGGCGGTTCGCGGCTTGCGGGTTTGAACAGCTTCCATCCATGTCGCTGGCACCCGACCAAGGGGGGGCGCTTCGCGGCTTCGCGTGAGGCCGCTTTTCCCGCATTTCATCTGCCAAAATCCAACAGATTGCATCGCCGTTTCGCCGATCAAGTGAAGGTCCCGCCATGGCGGGCAGCACAGTCCACGAAAACCGGAGTCCACCATGGCCAACGTGCTCATCACCGACCTGTTTGAAGAGTCCGCCTACCTTGTCCGCAGCCTGCTTCGCGGCGCGGGCCATGCCGTCAGCATCGCCATCACGCGCCAGGATGCCGAAGCCAAGCTCAGCACGGGTTTGTTTGACGTGCTTCTCATGGACTACGGCTCAGTCGTGGACGACAACCTGGCGGTGGGAAAGTTCGCCAACGAAGTGCTGCCGGGCATGCCCGTGGTCGCGCTGGCCCCGGCCAAAAGCGCGCCGCGCCTGAAAGACGTGCAGCTCAGTGCCACCTTTGAGCGCCCGATCCGAGGCCGCATCGTGAAAGAGGCTGTGCACAACGCGCTGGCAGGCATGTTCCGCAATGCGACTCGCCGCGCCGTGCCGCGTGTGCACCTGGCGCTGCCGATCGAGGTCGATCTGGCGGGCGTCAACATCAAGACCCACACCATTGACCTGTCGTCGCGCGGCGTCGCCATTGACGCCACTGAGGTCAAGTTCAAGCCGGACGAGCTCGAAGCCATCGAAAACGTCGTCGGCAAGTGTGCCGCGCGCGCCAGCCTTACGCTGGCCGAGGGCAAGGTCATCCAACTGGCCGGCCGCCTGGCTTTCGTTGAGCGGCACCGCACTCTGTCGGGGCGCACGATCGGCCTCGCATTCGAGGACCTTGACCAGCAGAGCGAAGTCGCCCTTCACGGCTTGTACGCGCAAGCGGCTTAGCCTGTTCATGCCCCGCAAGCGCATGGATCAGCGCACAACGATGACGGGCGGCGTGACGAGTCCTGTGCCTTCAACATGGTCCAGTACGAAGCGCGGGCTGCCCTGTCTCCGGGACAAGTGGTACGAGATGCGGTACACCAGACCCGTTGAGTCTGCGGCGTCGCTTACTGTTCCGCGTGTCTTGTGTCTGGCCTGGTAGCCTTCATTGAACGTGCGTGGCGCGTTGCTTACCACGCTGCCGTCCTGGTTCTGCGGCAGGTGCGCAAAGCCGAAGTCGGTGTAATCGGCGCCGTGCACGTTCGCCACGTAGGCAAACACGTTGCGGTTCACGCGCACGCCAACCACATCCTCATCCAGATCATCAAGACCCTTCAACGAGTGGTGGTCGTGCTGCCCCGGCTCAAGGCGATATCGATAAGCGCCAGCCGCATCGCGTGATACCGGGTTGAGGCGGAAGGCCTCGACCAGGTTGAACGTGCGGCTTGAAACGCTGCCGCTTTCGTACTCCAGCACGGTTTCCTGCGTCAATTCCTGGACCAGCGCGTTGCGCTGCAGGTCAACAGACGAAACTATCTCGAAGGCAAGGCGGGTGCTGAAGCCGTCCGATGTGACGGTTGCCGGCCCGCGCGAAACAACGTGGATGGAATAGGGTGGTGATTCCCGGTACTGCCGCTCGACCTGCGCAGAGCTGCAGCCCGTCAGCAGCGCGGCTACCAGGCACACGGCGCCAATCACAATGCGCATGTCATGCTCCCGGCCCGCTGTGAATTGTCTCCGGCAAACCGGCAAGTGCAAGCCGCCGGCAGCGCTCAGCGCCACACGGCAAGAAAGCTGGTGTGTTCGCGCACGGGGTCAAGGTCGAGATCCGCCTCGATGTGCGACCGGTTGGCATAGCCGCGGTCCATCGCCAGCTTCAGGTAGGCTGCGGCGCGATCGGCGCTCATGTGCGTCTGCCAGGTGTCTTCGGTGGCTTCGTGCACAGCCGCGAGCTGCGCATTGACACAGGCAAGCTGGTACGCGCTGCGGGCGTCCGGGTCACGCTTTTCCTGCCGCTTGGCGAGCTTGAGCGCCTCTTCAAGGTCCGCGCTCGCCAGGTCGGATTGCCCCAAAGCGATCAGGCAGGCGGCTTGCCCCGTCAGCGCGTCGATCATCAGCCAGTCTTCATGCTCGGCTGCATCGGCCAGTTGCGCGGTTACCGCTTTGTAGTGGCCCAATGCGCTGTTCAGGTCGCCCTTGCCGCGCAGCGCATACGCGAGGAACAGCCGCGTCGCCGCGTCAGCGCCATCGGCCTGAAGTCGAACGTTGGCAAGCTCAATGGCGCTGTCAAACCGGCCGCCGATCGCCGCATGGTACAACTCGCTGTAAGACGCCATCGCGTTGGCCGGCGGCTTGGTGCGCTGCACGCCACAGCGGTAGGCGGGACACTGGCCTGGGGCAGACAGCGGGCACCGCAGGTTGACGCCAAACTCAGCCACCGCGGCTCCGGCGACCAGCGAAACCAGCGCAAGCGAAAGATAGAGGCGGGACTTCTGCATCGCGTTCTCCGCCCACAGGGTAGCAGGAACAAGCCGGGCATGGAAAGAGAATTGCGGCGTCGGTGGTGTCTCAGTCTGCAGGCAACAGTGTCATTGAGAGACCCAACGGCAAACCGCCGAGGTGCAGTGACGCTGAGCGAGCCTGTCCGACACGCCGGCTGACACAACTAACCAGCCGAGCCTTTCGGATACGGGCTAAAAAAACGGCCCATGCGCCCTCATTCCGGGTGTTGGGAATCTTTCGGGCGCCAAGGCTTCGACGAACTGGCATGAGCTTGCTGGTTGTTCTCTGCGGCTGAGCTCCGCGTCTCCGCGACTCTGCGTTGCGCAGTTTTGACTCCGTTCCCTGAGCATACTGAGACACTACCGCGGCGTCAGCTGTTCAAGCCACGCGCACGGTGCGGAAGATCGAAACCAGGGTCTTGAGCACACCCGGCAGCTCGGCCAGCGGGATCATGTTGGGCCCGTCGCTGAGTGCCTTGTCGGGGTCAGGGTGCGTCTCGGCGAACAGGCCGTCCGCGCCCGCGGCAACTGCCGCACGGGCCAGCACCGGCGCGAACTCGCGCTGGCCAGCCGACTTGTCGCCCGCGCCGCCGGGAAGCTGCACGCTGTGCGTGGCATCAAAGACAACGGGCACGCCTGTGCGCTGCATGATCGGGATGCTGCGCATGTCGCTGACCAGGTTGTTGTATCCAAAGCTTGCGCCGCGCTCGGTCAGCATGACGCGGCCTTGCGCGCCGAAGGCCTTCATCTTCTCGACCACGTTGGCCATGTCCCAGGGTGCCAGAAATTGGCCCTTCTTGACGTTGACCGACTTGCCGTGCCGCGCTGCAGCTTGCGCAGCGGCCTCAAGCAGGTCGGTCTGGCGGCACAGAAACGCGGGGATTTGCAGCACGTCAACCGCCTGCGCGGCGGGCTCGCAATGCTCGGGCAGGTGCACGTCGGTCAGTGTCGGCACGCCGAACTCGCGGCCGATGGCATTGAGTTCTTTGAGGCCCTCGTCAATACCGGGGCCGCGGAACGACTTTGCGCTGGTGCGATTGGCTTTGTCGAAGGAGGCCTTGAAGATGTAGGGAACCTTGAGTTCGCTGCACGCCGCCTTTACGGCGTGTGCGATGCGCCGGGGCACGTCGGCGTTTTCAAGCACACACGGCCCCGCGATCAGGAAGAGATTGGTGCCGTCCAGTTGATACGAGCCGACCTTCATGCGTTCACCTGAACGAACAATGAACAATCAAAGGCCAACAATGGAAGGGCAGAGACGCCGGCACTGCCCGGGTTACTGCTCAACCGGGTAGTCGCCGACGTGCCTGGCCTCAAAGACGATCTGGGTTGCGCCCTTTACACGGGCAATTTTGCCCTTCACGCGCTCGAACGTGTGCGTGCCGCTAAGCGGAAACACCTTGCTTTCGGCGTCAGTCTGCCACTCGCACAGTACCGTGCTGCCGATGCCCGCGAGGTCCCACACCTTGACGATAAAGCTTTCCCCCGGCTGCCAGGCGATTTCCACCGGCCGGTCAGACCAGGTGGCGGTGATGCTGTCTTTGCCCACCTTGGCGCGGCGTGCGCCGTACTGCCACGACTGCCAGATGCGCGTTGCGTCGCCATCGGCGTCGATCCGCTCGATCGAGACCTGCAGGTCAACGTTTTCGCCCTCGCTGAACTCTTCGGGGCTTACCGCCGCCTGTTGCACGCGAACCTGATACAACCCGGACTTGTCAACGCCCTCGGCGCCTGACTTGAAGAACTTTGTCACCAGCGGGCCGACCAGCGGCAGATCGGGCTTCATGTAGCCCGCCACCCCCAACCCGATCACCGCCAGCAAAGCGACAAGCAGAAGCTTGCCCCCGCGACCCTTCTTCTTGCCATCGGCCATGGACCTCTCCCTGGGTGTGATGATTGCAAGGTGAACATACCCCGTGAAGCACCCAAACCAAAGGAATGTGGAAGGTAGTATCTGGTAGAACTGTTCGATATCGACAGAATATCTGGTCCACTTGGAGTAACCGAACGCATGCCCGACCTGCTAGTCGATCTCGACGCGCGACAAGGCGCGCCTTTGTATCAGCGGATCGCCGACAGCATCCGCGGGGACATTCTTTCGGGCCGCCTGCGACGGGGCGAGCGCGTGCCTAGCACGCGCTCGCTGGCGCTTGAACTGCGTGTCAACCGCAACACCGTCGCCCAGGCCTTTGAGCAGCTTATCGCCGAGGGCTTTCTGGCCGGCCGCCACGGCAGCGGCACCTACGTCGCGCATGAGCTGCCGCAGGCAAGCTTCAGCGTGCGCACCGCCCACAAAAAGCAGCAGCCGTTGCGGCGTGTGGCGCTGGCCAACTCCCCCGCCCCGCCCGAGTTCTACCGTCGGGTGCTGCAACCGGAAAACCCGCAGCCGATTGCCGGTGAAGACCTTGATCTGCGGCTTGGCGCGCCGGACTTTGACGCGTTTCCGCTGCGGTTGTGGCGGCGCATGGTGAACAACCAGCTTCTGGTGCCGAGGCGGTTCCGCATGAACTACAGCAGCGCCTACGGGTTGCAGGAACTGCGCGAGTCCATCGCGGGCTACCTGGGACGCGCGCGCGGCATTGACTGCACCTATCGCAACGTGTTGATCACAAGTGGCAGCCAGCAGGGATTGTGGCTGGCGGCATCGCTGATTGTCGGCAAGGGCGAGTCTGTCCTGGTAGAAGACCCGGGATACCTGGGGGCGCGCGCCATCTTCAACGCGCTTGCGGCAAAGCTGGTCCCGGTGCCGGTGGACGGCGAAGGCGCGCAGGTTGCGGCTGTGGAGAAAGCGTTGCAGGACGGCGTGCAGCCAAAGCTGCTCCACTTGACACCCAGCCACCAGTACCCGACCGGTGTTTCGCTGGCGACAAGCCGGCGCATGCAGTTGCTTGAGCTTGCGGCGCAGCATGGCTTCATGATTGTTGAGGACGACTACGACGGCGAGTTTCGCTACGAAGGGCGGCCCTTGCGCGCAATGGCGGGCATCGATCCAGCCGGTGTCGTCATCTACGTGGGAAGCTTCAGCAAAGTCATGTATCCCAGCCTGCGTGTAGGTTACGTGGTTGCGCCGGACTGGCTGATCGACGCGCTGGTTGGTTTGCGCTGGCACATGGATTTCATGCCGCCGATGCTGGAAAGCGCGGCCCTGGCGCAGTTCATCGGCGAGGGTCATTTTGAGCGCCACCTGCGGCGCATGCGCACGCTGTACGCAAGAAAACGAGAGGCGTTTGTCCGCCGCATGACCGAGCTGTTGCCCGCGGCTGTGCCCGACCCGCTGCCGCCGGGCGGGATGCGCCTGGCGCTGAACCTGCCCGCCGGCATGACACCGGGGCAAGCCCGCGAGATCGCACATGAGGCAGGCGTGCGTGCCTACGATCAGTCGGCGTGCTACCTGAAGCCCGAGAATGCACCCAATACGCTGACTGTCGGGTTCACAAGCCTGCCGTTGCCGCAGGTGGTGGAAGCCGCCGAGCGCCTGGCGCGCGCCCTGAGCCGCAAAGCGGGGCACAAGGCGGGATTTGCGGCAGGCAAAGGCAAGTCGGCGCGGTCGCTGCAGTGAAATGAAAAGGGACGCGCGATGATTCGCGCGTCCCGGATTGCATCGTGCGGCTACTCGTCTGACGATCCGGCCTTTCTTGCCGGCCTTCTCTTTGCCGGCTTGCGGGCCGGCTTCTTCTTTGCAGCCTTCTTTGCCGGCTTCTTCTTGGCAGCTTTCTTTGCGGGCTTCTTTGCAGTCTTCTTCTTCGCTGCCTTCCTGGCCGGCTTCTTCTTGGCTGCCTTCTTAGCCGGCTTTTTCTTCGCCGGCTTCTTGGCGGCCTTCTTCTTGGCCGGCTTGCGTGCTGCTTTCTTCGCGGTCTTCTTTGCCATGTCGCTTTCCCCTTCTACTGAAGTCTCGACAACGCCGGTGGCCTGTCCACCGGCCTCAACCTTCTCCGGCCCGGGCGCTGCCATCTCCTTGGCGGAGGAGACGTTCGGCTGCGCGGCCGGTTCCTTCTTCGGTTGTTTGGTCGTTGCATCTGTAGATTCTAACTTTTCCTTCGCGGGGCGTGAACCTCTTCGGCGGCGGGAATTGCGTGCCGCCTTCTGTTCCGGCTCACGGATGACCTCGATCTTCGGCGCGTCCGGAAGCGTGTCGCCGAAGTTCACAGCTTTGCCTGCCTGCTCGCGAATTCGTTTGTCGCGGTCGAGGCGTTCCTGTTCGCGTTCGCGCTGCCGCCTTCCGCCGCGACGCTTGCGCCGCCGCCCGGGATCGGCCCCGGCGGCCTTGGGCCCGGCCTGCGGGCTGGCTGCGCCGCTGGCCGCCGGCGGCAGAGGCGCGCTTGCCTTCGACACCGTGGCCGGTGAATGGGCCAGCGCGTTGATGCGCTGGTCAATATCGAACAACACGCGCACGCCGCGGTCGTTGACGGCGAACATCCGCGTCTGACCGAGCTCAAGGTCGCGCGCGTACTCAAACACGATGCGCTTGTTGAACCTGTCCTCAAGCTCATCCATGTCTTCACGAAACTCACTGTGCAGGTGCGACAACACATGCGGGTGAACCTGCACAGCCAGCTCATGCACGCGGTCTTCAATCAACGCGAGCTTGATGCGGCGGATCAGCGACAGGCACATGGTTTCGGCGCTGCTGACCATGCCGAATCCGCCACAGGTCGGGCACGAGACAAACGTGTACGCCTTGATGCTGGGCCGCACTCGCTGGCGCGTCATCTCGATTACGCCGAAGGGCGAAAAGCGGGCAACCTTGGTGCGCGCGCGGTCTTTGCGCAGCTCGCGCTTGAGTGCACTTTCGACGTCGTGGCGATGGCGCGAGTTCATCATGTCGATGAAATCGCAGCACACGATGCCCGCCAGGTCGCGCAGTCTCAGCTGCCGGCAGATCTCGGGGATTGCCTCCATGTTGGTAAGATACGCCGTCTTTTCAGCGTCGCCGCCGCCCGTGAACTTGCCGCTGTTCACGTCGATGCTGATCAGCGCCTCGGTCTGTTCAATGAACAGGTAGCCGCCGGACTTCAGCGTCACCTTCTTGTCGAAGATGCGCTCAACCTGGCTTTCCAGCCCGATGTCAAAGAACAGCGGCGTGCTGCCTTCATACAGCTTGACGCGGTCGCGGAAGCTGGGCATCAGCTGGTCAAAGAACGACACCACGCGCGCAAACACGTCGGGGTTGTCGATCACGATTTCCTGCGTGTCGGCTGTGAAGTAATCACGCACCGCCCGGATGGCCGGGTCGCTGTCGCTGTACAGCAGTGCCGGCGCGGGCGCTTCGTGGATTCGCTCGACAATGACGCTCCAGACGCGCAGCAGATAGTTCAGGTCGCGCAGCAGTTCGTCGTAGCTGCGGTCAATTGCCGCGGTACGAATGATCACGCCCATGCCCTCAGGCACCGGCAGCTTGTCGAGCATCTTGCGCAGCTCACTGCGGGCGCTGCCGTCTTCAATCTTGCGGCTTACCCCGCCACGATTGCTGGTGGGTGTAAGCACCATGTAGCGGCCGGGCAGGCTGACAAACGTGCTCAGCCCGGGCCCCTTGCCGCCCTGGCTTGCCTTCGTCACCTGGATCACGACTTCCTGGCCGCGCTTGAGCAGCCCCTGGATTCTTGGCTGCTGGCCCCGGTTGTAGCGGTACTGCGGCCCCGGTGCACCGCCGTTGCCGCCGTCGGTCGGCTTGCCGTCGATGTCACGGGTGCCGGTTGCGTCGGGTTGCGCCGGAGTTTCGCCTTCCAGAACGCGCTTGGGCAGATGGCCGCCGCGCTTCTTGGGCGTGCGACGACGGCGCGAGCGCTTGGGCGCAGCCGGTTTTGCTGCTTCGGCGCCGGCCTGTGGTTTGTCTTGCGGCGGTTTGTCGGTCGGCGCGCTGTCGGGTGGCGTTTTCGCGGATGGCGCATCCGGTTTCGGCGCGCTTTCGGCTGCCGGGGCTGCCTCTGGAGACTTGCCGGCTGAAGCTGCCGCGCCTTCACCTGTTGCCGGTGGGGGGCTCGCATTGCCATTGGCCTGGCCGCCGCGTCTTCTGCGGCGCCGACGGCGACGCTTGCGGTCACCTTCGGGCCTTGGCGGCTGGTTTGCCGATTGCGCTGCCGGTTGTGGTTCAGCCTCGGGCTTATGCGCTGGGTCAACGTTCAGCGGCGAATCCGTGATACGGTGGCCGGCTGTCTCGCCGTTCAGCGTCTCGAGAAACTGGGCTTCTTCTGGATCTTTGCCTGGATCTTTGCCTGGATCTTTGCCCGGTTCTTTGCCGTTTTGGGCAGTGGGCTCGGGCGCTGCGAACTGCTCGACTTCCTCAACGTCGCGGTCCTCTGAGGTTGTCAGGATCGCGTCTTCCGACACGGCCTCTTTGACGCGCAATGTCTTGCTGAAGAGTTCCTTCAAGTCGGGCGACTTTTCGTAGGCGTAGTCCACGTCACTGACGTGAAGAAACCCGTTGCGCTCAAGGCCCACATCGACGAAGGCAGCCTGGATGCCGGGCTCAATGTTGCTGATCAGTCCCTTGTAGATGTTGCCGACGTGCTTGAGCTGGCTTGGCCGATCGACAAAGTATTCGAAAAGCTTGCCGTCCTCGAGCACCGCAATGCGGCATTCGTCGCCTTCAGCGACGTTCATGAAGATCTTACGTGCCATGTAGCTCCAGTTGATGTTTGGTCGAATGGCGCCCGGCAATGGCTTGTGTCGCCCCATGGCGCGACGCGCGTATAAGCTGGCTCATGCCTTACGCCTTGTCATTCGTGTCGGCGAGAATCGTGCGGGTCTTGGTGACCAGCAACCGGTTGGGATCCAACCCGAGAATCTGCAACAGGTCCGAGGGCTTCATGCCGCCGTCCTGCCCCGCCTTGAGCTTCATGCGGAGCCTGTTGTCCTCGATGCGCGCATCCAGTGTAAACGCGCGGGCATCCAGGTTGCGCGGGGGCTTCTTGCTGCCCCGCGAGCGCGAGAAGGGGTGCGCGGTCTGCGCCATGAACTCCCCCAGCCGTGCGTGCAGATACTGCTGGTCCAACTCTTTGGGCAGCTCGGCCTCGTACTCGACGGCGCTCACCTGCGGCCTGCCGGTTGCCTGCTCTGCCTGCGTGAGACGCAGCCCGCCGGGCATCTGCGCGGCAAGCTGTTGCAGTACATGATCCGGCGATGGCGGGTGATCGTCGTGTCGGAGATCGATGTCCACGATCTCGTCGAGGCTTTCGACTCCCAGCGGCAGCGCAAGCGCGAATGAGACCTTCGGGTGCGGATTGAATCCTTGAGTGAATGCAACCTGCAAGCCCGATCGGCGCAGCGCAAGTTCAAAGACACGCATCAGGTCATGATGCGAGATGAACCGTAGCGCGTCGCGCTTCTCAAAGCGCAGTCGATAGCGGCTGACAGCCATGGCCCCGTCCGCGGCATTGCTTTGCCCGCTGAGCTGGGATCCTCCGGCCTTTTCAAGCCAACTTAGCTCCCGGGCACCGGGCCCGGTATCAGTACCTTGTGGCGAAACTTCCGCCGCAAACTTTTTTGCCGCCTACTCGCGTGGTGCACGCAAAGAGGCGGTGAATTCCACTTCGTTGTCTATCTCGGCTGCTTTCGCGCCGCCGGCAATCGTGGCCTTGACCTTGTAGCGCCAATGGGTGTGAAGCGGAACCCCCTTGACCAGGTCAAGCAGCAGGCTGCCGCCTTCGAAATCAGGCGCCGAGAAACTCACCTGCAAGCCCTGCACGTCTGTCACCTGCTCGCGCACGACGGGTGTGGCCGTGAACGAGAGGCGCGCAGCGACCGGCTCTTCCACGCTTCCGTACAGCTTTTCCAGTTTGTACGTCACGCTGTAGTCCAGCGTGGCGCCGGGTGTAAAGCCTGCCGGCATGCGCCTTGTAACGACCATGGTTTCGCCGGGCTTCAGCGCCGCGCCCTCTGCAAACTGCGGGAACAGCCCCAGCGTCAACTGCACCGGATCCTGAAAGCGGCCGGGGTAGTTGCGCTGGTCCGGCGCGTTGAAATCCGCGTGGTAAAGCTCGCCGTATATCCGGGACAGCTCCGATGCGCTGAACCAGGCGGCGGCTGACCGCGCCTGCGTCTCGCGCATGGTGTTGATCGTGCGGGCATTGATGCCCGGCCAGCCGGGGATGTTGTTGGCCTCGGTGCGCGAGCCGTCCAGATGTACCTCATGAAAGGCAGACTTGGCGTTGCCCTGCTCCGGCCCAATGTAGCCCGAGTAGCGTGCCCGGCCGAGATCCAGCAGGAAGGTCATGCGCTCAAAACTCATCGCAATGCGCAGGTCGGGGTAGCCCTCAAGCACCTCTTCTTCAAAGCGATAGAGCACGCTGGTCGTCCAGTGCTCGTCGCGCAGGAAGGCCTCAGCCGGCTTGTCGCCGCTGCGCGTGCTGCCGCGTCGGGTTGTCCTGAAGTCGATTTCGTACTCAAAGCGGTCTTCCGCCACGGCTTTGAGGCGCGGCTCAATCGCCACTTCGCCGGCGGCGGTGGTGATGTCCTGCTTTACCGCTGTCCAGTCGGGCTGATACGGCTCAATGGTGCCGTCCTGGGCGTGCACGATGACGGCCACCGCAAGCGCGGCACACAGGCCCAAAAGCAGAATACGCTTCAACTTACAACTCCTGCCGGTCAAGGTCAGGGATGCTAACGGGGCGCTATGGCATGTCAATTGGGGGAGGCCAGCCGCCCAGGCTGTCACTTCTGAGGTAGCCCTGCGGCGACGAGGGTAGTCGCGCGCTATTCGCGGGTGACGACCAGTGTGTAGGGCTCGCTGCCCTGCCAGCTTGCGGGGTCAACCTTCAACCTCCAGGAGCCGGGTTTGTCCGCTGACATCCGGTTGAACCTGAATGAAGTGACACCCCAGGGGATGTGTTCAAAAGTGAACGTCCCGTCCGGGTTGATGGCGGCTGAGCGGGGGTGGCCGGGCGGGAAGTGTTCGTTGGACAGCGCAAGGTCAAGCTTGTCCGTCGCCACCCACTCATAGTCATCGATTGCCAGCCGTCCGTGCGCGCTGGACCAGGGCCGCATGGCGACATGCCACGGCCCTTGCTCGTTCGCGCCGGGGCCGAGTGTGACAGAGCCGGCGGGTCGTTCGGACGCCTGGTTCATTGGATCGACGGGATGGGTGAACCACAGGTAGCCGTCGGCTTCGAACTTGAAGTACTGGTTTTCAAGCGTGCCGCGAGTGCTGTCTCCCTGCACCGGCTCGCGGCTGATCCAGAAGGCGAAGCGGCCCTTCTGGTCGGTGAAGGTAAGCTCGGTGGAGTCGCTGCCGCGGACGACGACGTTTGGCAGCGCGTGGCCGTCGCGGATGTCGGTGACCACGCCCTGGGCCAGGAAGTTGTTGCAGGGCTCCAAAGGGACCTCCCAGCGCACGTGCTTGTCGGACAGCCGCGTCTGCTTGCAGTTGGCGTAGATGACGCCGACGCCATCGCCGGACGCGCCATGAAAACGAAAGCGGTCAGGCGGCACGGAAAACCAGGCACGCCCCTGCTCGTCGGCAACAGTCGTAATCGCCATGCGCTCGTCATGAATAATGGAGGGCACTTCGAGCAAAGCTGAGAGACATACAGTGACTTGGCCGCGCGGAAAATGAAGATTCGTGAGCCGAATTTCGACCAGTTCGTTTTCCACACGCTTCATGTAAATTTCCGCGCCCGCCCGTGTTTCGAGTTCCCGCTCGTAAAACCGTTCACCTTTGAACTCCATTTCATTCGGCCAACCGCGCCAGGTTAACCAAGGGCCGACCATCTCATACCCCACCGCACTTGCCGCTAGCCAGACCGAGTAAGTGGACTTTACGCTCGGATTCATCGAGCCAGCGTTTACATCAAGGGATGGCTGCCGCTGACTCCAGCACGCTTGAAACTGAAATCTCCCATCGACGTCTGTGAATGTCCGGTGACTCGATTGCCAATCGTAAACCATAACGCCAGCCAATGGGACGCGTTCGCCATCGCGCAGTTCATAGACGCGCCCGCGTACCAGCCGCTTGGGCTCATCTGAACTGGCAGGGATAAGCGACTGGAATCCGGTACTGCGTTTCGTCGCTGGTTTGATGTCAATCATTGCTCGGAACGCTTCGTCCCGCCCTCCTGCGCCCAAGACCGGCGCGGCCACCGACATCGGAGCCCTCACTGGCAGTTTGCGGAATTCAATTCTGTCCTGCCACGGGCGAGTGCGCGGAACGCCTAGCTCCCGTAGGTGATCCCTGTCGCGCTTTCCGTGAGGCTTTTCAGCCGCCCGCCGATTCGGAAGTACAGTAATAGGAGAAATATCGGATGCGTTGGGTGGGCTCGCAACAGGTGTGCCGGCATCATTCGACGGTGCGGTCTTGTCGCCCAAATGTGTCCAAATCGCTGACGGCACTGTTGCCTCGCTGGGTGTTTCATCTTCGGCATGATGATGGAGCCATAGCAACAGACAAGTGGTCACAGCGAGTACGACTAGCGTGCCTATTCCTGCGGTTCGACTACGCATACCAAACCTCGTGTTCGATCGACACGGTAGATGATTTCGAAAGATACATGATTTTTAGCTCGAACTGGAAGCGGGCGCCAGCTAGAAATTCCGTGTGAAATTGCTTTCCTAACACAACGGAGAATTGAGCCATGAAACACATTTGTTTGTTCTGCCTGCTTGCCGTTGTTGCCCTGGCGCTGCCGGCGCAGGCGCCGCCTGCCCCGGCTGAGCCGGAGTTTGGGGGTCCAAGTGGAGCAATCATCAACATCGGAGGAACGACTTACACGATCAAAGTTGAACAGGTTCTGCAGAAGGACAGTGACAATTGGGACCACAACAAGGTCACGATTCAACAGGGTTCCGGCACGCCAATCGTTTACGATCCGGCCAATGTGGGCTCGCCGGTCAACCTCGCGACTGAGTTTGGGATTCAAGTCTGGGTTGGGACCCCCAGCGCTGATGACCTTACTGCGTTCTCGACTGGAGATTATGGGGATTTTCCTGCTGTCATGATCGGGCTCGCGGGTGCCGACGAACTCGTGGGCAGCAAGAATGACGACTGGATTGTTGGAAACGGCGGCGACGACATTCTCGCCGGGGCCGAGGGCGATGACCGGATTTGGGGAAGCGCGGGCGATGATTTTGTTCTCGGGTACGATGGAGACGACGAGCTGGTCGGTGGCCTCGGAGAAGACACACTTGATGGAGGCAATGGAGTAGACTTCCTATGGGGCGAAGGCGACGATGATTCGCTGAATGGCGGACCGGGGGCGGATACCCTCGTAGGCGGCGATGGGTGGGACACAATGGGTGGGCTAGCCGGCCAGGACACCCTTTGGGGCGGTGCGGGACGAGATGGGATGCTCGGCGGCGACGACCGCGATGTGATTTATGGTGAAGGTGACAACGACACCATTGCCGGAGGGAACGGCGACGATGCGGGATACGGCGGAGATGGCGACGACGGCTTCAGCGAAGTCGGAGCAACAGGCAATGACGATTACTTTGGTCAAGGCGGCAACGACACAATCCGCGGTGGCGACGACAACGATCGCCTCTACGGCGGGCCGGGCAGCGATCTCATCGACGGCCAGAGCGGCGACGACACGATATGCGGCGGTGCCGGCGACGACAGCTCCGGGGGCGGCGTGACAGCCGGGTTGTTCGGCGGTCCGGGAGTTGACGCGATCAACGGTGACGGCGGCGCGACAGATACGGACGGTTCGGATTACATAGATGGCGGTGACGGAAATGACGCGCTTTGGGGCGGCGACGGTATGGACGAGATTTACGGCGGTGAAGGGAACGATTTTCTGGATGGTGAGGGGTCGAACGATCAGTTGTTCGGGGGCGAAGGCAATGATCGTCTCCAGGACCTGACCAGCGACTTCTTTGCCCTTCTCGACGGCGGAGACGGCAACGACGAATTGAATTGCTTCGATGGCAACTTCAACCTGAGTTTTGATGAAGTCCTTGGCGGCAACGGCCTCGATGAATTCTGGGCCGATGAGTTTGGTACTCCCGGTCCCAACTATG
Source organism: uncultured Planctomycetaceae bacterium (assembly GCA_964652605.1). GTDB lineage: Bacteria > Planctomycetota > UBA8742 > UBA2392 > UBA2392 > JADJRK01. The sequence goes on along the minus strand of CAZZBH010000015.1, from coordinate 4,026 downwards.
GCGACCAGATGGACGACTACGACCCCTTCACCGAACTCTGGCACATCACCGCGATCACGCTTTCGCCGCAAAACGGCAAGTCAAAGCCGATGGACCCATGAGGCCACAGACACGCAGAGCCGCGGGAGTGGGACGTTCGCCGCTCCCGCGGTTTCACGTTGTCGCTGGCACAAGCCCAGGGCCATCGCATTCCCTTCGAGGCGTGGCATTGGCGTCTCGCCAATGGTGTTTCACGGCCGTCCCGGACGTGGCCATCGCCGGGAGGGCGATGGAACTCCATCGGCCGGAGGCCGATGCCACCTCAGAGTGCGATAGCCCTGACACCGTATGCCGCGCTTGCTGCCGGTCACCCGCGCCTGACCAACTAGACCCGCGCGGAAGTCTTGAAGTGCAGCTTGGCGACGTTGCCGAGTTGTTCGCGGCCGAAGGTGCGGGTGAATGCTCGGCCGGCTTGGATTACGGGCGGGCCGGCACCCGGCGGAAACGGCATGCCGAACTCGCCTTCAAGCTCCTTGAGGCCCTGCACGAAGGCAGCCCGGGCCAGAACGCTGGCGGCGGCCACCGCAAGATCGCTTTCCGCCTTGGTGCGCGTGACCACAGCCACGCCCGGAGGCGCGGCGATGGCGGCCGTCAGTTCACGGTTGTCGCGCGCAAACTGGTCAATCAGCACAGCCTTGGGCGCACCCAGCTTCTTCATCAGTGCGCTTACACACTGACCGTGCATGCGCGCGAGCAGGATGTTCAGGTTGCCTGTCTTGCGGTACTCGGGATTGTACTCGCGCGGCATCAGCCTGTACGTCGCCCCGCGCCCCGTCTGGTCAAGCAGCCCTGCCAGGCGCAGGATTGCCGTCGGGGAGATGCCCTTGCTGTCGGAGATGCCCGAGCCGGCAAGCTTCTTCTCTGTAGCGGCATCCAGGTGGAAAGCCGCCACCACCAGCGGGCCGAAAAAGTCCCCCTTGCCCGATTCATCGCCGCCAACGCGCGGCACGCCCAGTTTGAACGGGTCGCCTGACGTTGGCTTGCCCGCAGATTGCACCGGTGCGATGCCCAGCGTCGCCGCCAGCGCAGCGCCATCCTTGCCGCCGGGGACGTGGGAAAACCCCTTCTTGCCGGCGTAGGCATTGAGCATGGCTTTACGGCCAGCCACGTCGGACAATTCGTATTGGCGGCCGTAGGGGATGGTCTTTTCAGAAACCGTCTTCCACCCCGCCGAATGCAGGCGAGTCAGCAGGGCAGCGCAGTAGGCGGCGAAGTCAGCCACGGTGGTATCACATCAATCGAAAGGCGATTGGAAAACGGAGTAACCGAGAAACGGAGAGGTCTTTCTCTGTTCCTCCGTTACTCCGTTTTCAATCCGCCGTAATACTTCATGAGGATCTCAGCGAGCTCCGGCCGCACGATCTCAGCCGGCGGGTACTCGCCCTTGGCCAGCATGTCGCGCAGCTTGGTGCCGCTGATGGTCAGGTGGTGCTCTTTGCCAAAGGGGCTGGTCTTTGCCGTGGCGTATCCGCCGACGCCCTTGCACCAGAAGCTGTGTTCAAAGTTCAGGTTGGTGATACCCAGTTCAGCGGCTGGATAGGTGTCGAAAATGCGCTGGGCGTCGTAGGTGCCGTAATAGGTGCCGACGCCGGCGTGGTCGCGGCCTACGATGAAGTGTGTCGCCCCATAGTTGCGCCGCATCAGCGCGTGGTGGATCGCCTCTTTGGGCCCGGCATAGCGCATCGTTGCCGGCAAAGCCGCCAGGATAACGCGGTCTGCGGGGAAGTACTTCTCAATCAGCGTGCGGTAGCACTTCGTGCGCACGTCGGCGGGGATGTCGTCTGCCTTGGTCTCGCCGACCAGCGGATGGATCAGCAGGCCGTCGGCGGTTTCAAGCGCGGTGCGCAGCAGGTACTCGTGGGCGCGATGAATCGGGTTGCGGGTCTGGAATGCGACGACGGTTTTCCAGCCACGCTTGTCGATTTCAGCGCGCACGTCTGCGGGCCGGTAGATCATGCCCTGCTCGTCGGCGGGCAGTGCCTCAGCCAGCACATCGACTTCGCCTGCCACAAGGGTCTGGCCGGCGGCTTTGATGCGCGCCACGCCGGGGTGCGATTCGTCGGTGGTCTGAAAGATGCCCTTCGCCTCTTCTTCAAAGCGGCGCGGATAGAGCAGCTTGACGGTGATGGCGCCCAGCAGGTTGCCCGCTTCGTCGCGCAGTGCCGCGCGGGCGCCGGGTTTGAACTGCTCTTTGGCACTGTCGGGTGCGCTGAGAGTGATCGGCACAGCCCAGGGCGTGCCATCGGTGAGCCGCCCGCGCGAGATGATGCTGTCGTAGTCGGCCTGCGCGACGAAACCCGTCAGCGGCGAGTACCCGCCGGTGGCGATCAGCTTCAGGTCCCAGACTTCGGCGGGCGACACCGTCAGCGCGGGCAGCTTCTGGGCTTCAGCCTTCAGCGCAGCGCTGTCGGCTGCAATGCGGGAAATCAGTTTTCCGCCGAGCGGAGAGTTTGCGGGCATGGGCGGGTCCTTTCCGATGCGCGAGTGTATTGAACCGCAATGATCACTGCGGTCCAAGCTGCAGCTCATTGGGTACTGCGGTTGCCATTTGAAGACTTCCGGTTAGCGAACAAACCCCCGCCCAACCAGATGCTGCCATACTTTTTCCAGCGACGCCTCGACAGATTCCTTGCTGCTGTCAACGCGAACGTGGGGTGACTCCGGCTCTTCATAGGGGTCGCTTACGCCCGTGAAGTTCTTGATCTCGCCGGCGATGGCCTTTTTGTACAGGCCCTTGACGTCGCGCTCGACCAGCGTGTCCAGCGGCGCATGAACGTGGATCTCGACGAACTTGTCCGGCCCGATCAGCGCGCGGCACTCTTCGCGAATCGCCCGGTAGGGGCTGATGGCGGCGGTCAGCACCGGCACGCCGTGTCTTGTAAGCAGGTTCGCGACAAACCCGATGCGGCGGATGTTTGTGTCGCGGTCTTCTTTGCTGAAGCCAAGGCCCTTGCTCAGGTTGGTGCGCACCACGTCGCCGTCAAGAATTTCGTGGGCGATGCTCTTGTTCTGCATGCGCGCCGATAGCGCTTCCGCGAGCGTGCTTTTGCCCGCGCCGCTCAACCCGGTGAACCAGACGGTGTACCCAATGCGTTCCATCACGCCTCCAATGCGGCAACTGAATACGAACCTGCGCCGCTGGCGCAAGGCGGAGAAGAAGAGGACAGAGGTTGGAGGTCAGAGGCCAGGGAGTTGAGAGTAGCTTTTTCCTGACCTCCAGCCTCTGATCGCTGACCTCTTTCACGCATCAGGCATTGATCATCCAACACCCTTCGTTAATCATCCCGATATGAACGTGATTCTCTACGTGATGGATTGCCTGCGCGCGGACCGCATTCACGCGCTGGGCTACCCGCGCGACCTTACGCCCAACCTCGATCGCATGTGCCGCGAGGGCGTAGCGTTCACCAATGCATACGCCAATTCCGGCTGGACAGCGCCCAGCGGTGCCAGCCTGTTCGCAAGCCAGCACCCGTCACGCACCGGCATCCACAAGATGCGCGACGCGCTGAACCCGGACATGCCGTGGCTGCCGGAAATCCTGAAGGTTGCCGGCTACCAGACCGTAGCCTTCAGCGGCGTGTACCAGGTGTCGGCGCTGCGCGGGTTTGATCGCGGGTTCGACCTGTTCGAGGACACGTTCAAGGACGCCGAGACAATCCAGCGCTGCAAGGACCGCGGCCAGGATTCACGCGGCGACGACTACTGCCTGCCGCTAAGTGAAGACCTGCACGTGAAGGCTTCGCGCTGGCTTGACGCGCGCGGCGACAGCTACGACCCGTTCTTCATGCTGATCTGGTCGATCGACACCCATGAGCCGTTCCGTCAGCCGGACAGCTACAACAAGGAAGCTGATCCTGCCTATCGCGGCCCGGTGGACGGCCGCGGCCGCCCGTTTTCGCGCGTGCGCAACCGGCGCGATTTGCAGCAGTTGATCGATCTCTACGACGGCAGCCTGCGCTACCAGGACGAGAAGCTGGGCGAGCT
>CAZZBH010000014.1:0-45103 GCA_964652605.1 uncultured Planctomycetaceae bacterium | reverse complement strand
AGTTCCGCAACTGTGAGGGTTACTACTCCAAGGCCGCGCGGGCCTGCACCTGGCCGTGCTCGATCACGCAAATGGACAGCAAGGACCAGCTTGATCAGGTGTACGAAGCCTTCGTGCACTGGGCCGATGTCGTGCTTGTTGCTACCTCGATCCGGTGGGGGGCAGCCAGCTCGCTGTACTACAAGATGGTCGAGCGCATGAACTGCATCCAGAACCAGGTGACGATTGCCGACCGGGTGCTGCTGCGGAACAAGGTCGCGAGCTTCATCATCACCGGCGGGCAGGACAACGTGCAGGGCGTTGCCGGCCAGATGCTCGGGTTTTTCGCGGAGATCGGGTGCGCGTTCCCGCAGTTTCCCTACGTCGCACACACTCGAGGGTGGGACGCCGAAGACATGGAAACCAACGTGCGGCTTGTGAAGAACAGCGAGCGGCTGCGCGAGGGCGTGCGCGAGCTGGTGGATCGATCCGTGTCGATGGCGCAGACGTTGCTCGGCTCCGACGCCTGCCCGGTCAAGATCTCGCGTGGGGGCCGCAAAGCCAGTCCCCTATGACGCTGCATTGCGCCATGGCAGAACTGACCACCCACTGGCGCGGACTCGCAACGAACAAAGCGCTGTGCTGAAACATGGCGAGGCGGCCCGGGGTTACCCCGGCGCGCACTAAGGGTGGCGAAGCGACGGCGGCGTGAAAGTCTTTGTCGAGTCCGGGTGGGGGTACCGCATGGCCGATGACCGCGGCGATGCTGGCTGGCTTGAGACCGGGCAAAGCCACGGCATGGGCGGGCCGCTGATCGAGATTTTGCGCATCGGCGTTCGGTTACATTTGTGAACCTTGTGGTCGCACATTCGTTCGTAAACCCATTCGAACTTTGCCCGGAGGATTGACATGCCGCGATGGATGCTTGTTGCCTTTGCGCCGCTCGCGGGCGCTTTTGCCCTGTTTGTTGCATCTCCTGCTGACAGCCAGGATGCCCCGGTGCCCGAAACCATCGAAGTCAGAGAAATTGACGACACCCTGCGCCGAGCGACAGCCGACGTGCTTGAACAGCGCGCGCAGACCCTGGCCATGGATCGCAAGTACGCCGAAGCGCGGCGCCATGCGTTTGAGCTGTTCACGCGCGAGCCCGAAGGCGCCATGGCTAACCTGCTGATGGCCTACGCCCTGCGCGGTGAGGGCAAGCATGAAACGGCCATCGTCCACAGCACTGTGGCCGCCCTGGCATCCGAGCCGCACGCCTGGCACCGCATTGACGCGCTTGTAAGCCGCGCCGCCAGCTACATTGACCTGAAGCGGCCGGCGGCAGCCGCTCGTGACCTTGACCGGGCTGAGGCGCTGGCCAACGAGTCCGCCCGGCGCCAACCCAGCGTGCCCCTGCCCCAGTATCAGCTTGCCTGTATCAGCAGTATCCGCGCCTGGATGCATGCCGAAAGCGGCGAAAATGAAAAGGCGAATGCGGCGCGCGAGCTGGCTGTTGCCTACCTGGTGATCGCGCGCAAGCACGGCTACGACCGCTGGGATCACGCGCGCGCAGACCTGGATCTGCTGCCGCTGCACGGGTTCATGCCATTCGACAAGATGGTGCGCTGATCAGCCCTTGATTACGCGGTTGCGGCCTGAGGATTTAGCTTTGTACAAGGCCTCGTCGGCGCGCTTGAGCGTCTCCTCAAGCGACTTGTCGCTTTCGCGGAATTCGGTGACGCCGATACTTGCAGTGTAGGCCACCATGCCGTCTTCGCCTTCAAGCGGCTGGGCCTCGATGGCTTTACGCAACCTTTCAGAAGTTTCAGCCGCGCCCTGGAGCGTGGTTTCCGGAAGGATGGCGGCGAATTCTTCACCGCCGATACGGCCGATGATATCGGTTTCGCGCAGCGCCTTCTTCATTACGCCGGCCATCTGCCGCAGCACGCGGTCGCCGACGATATGGCCGTGCGTGTCGTTGATCTGCTTGAAATGGTCGATGTCGAGCATCAACGCCGCAAGCGGAATGTCGTAGCGGCGAGAGCGGTTGACCTCGCGCTCGCCCTGCTCATAGAACGCGCGGCGGTTCAACACGCCGGTCAGCGAATCCGTCGTTGCCAGCATCAGCAACTCGGTCTCGATTTCCTTGTGCCGCGTGATGTCGGTGAAAGACAGAAAGTTGGCCAGGCGCCCCTCGTAGTCAACCGGCGTGGCGCTGACCAGTGCGTAAAACTGGCGGCCCGTGGCGTCCTTGAGCAAGGCTTCAAAGTCGTCCACCGTGCCCACTTTTTCAAGCACATCCAGCACGTGGTCGCGGTCGTTGGGATTGACGAAAAGGTCCGGCGCGCGGCGCCCCCGCAGCTCAGGCAGCGAGTATCCAAACTGCACAGCCGCCAGGCGGTTGATGTAAAGCACGCTGCCGTCGTCCTGCGAGCTTACAAGGATCGGGAACGGCGATGAGTCCAGCACCCGGCGCAGACTGGTCTCGCTGCGCAGAATCGCGCTGGTTGAGCGAGGCTCCTCCTGCTGAAGCACACCGTCGGCCTGGTCCATGGAAGTGAAGAATAGCAAAGTCACGTGTGTCGTGTAGTGTTACCTTTCCGGTCGCCGGTAGTGTCTCAGTTTGCTTCAAGAACCGAGTCATCACTGCGCACCGCAGAGTCGCGGAGACGCGGAGCACAGCCGCAGAGGACAACGAGCAAGGTCATGCCGGTTCGTGATAGCCCTGGCGCCAGAGCGATGCGCAGCACCCAGAATGCGGCCGCTGCGGCCGCTTTTCAGCCCGCGTTCGCAAAACGCTGCTGGTTGCTGTTGTCAGCCGGCGGGCCGGACAGGCTTTCTCGGCGTCTCTGCGCCTCGGCGGTTTGCCGTTTGGTCGCTCAATGACACTGATGCCCGCAAACTGAGACACTACCCGGTCGCCGCCATGCTTGACAGCCGGCCCGGCGCAGCATGAATGCTTGCCGGAGGCCGCGTGTACACGACAGTTGCCAGCGTGATGGGTGGGGTAGGCCTGTTTCTGCTGGGCATGATCTTGATGACCGATGGGCTCAAGTCCATCGCCGGCGATGCGCTGCGTTCAATCCTTGCCCGATACACCACAAGCCGCTGGTCTGCCGTTGGCGCGGGGGCTGGCATCACGGCGCTGGTGCAATCCTCAAGCGCGACGACCATAGCGACCATCGGCTTTGTCTCGGCGGGCTTGCTGCCGTTCAGCAACGCAGTAGGCGTGGTGATCGGGGCAAACCTGGGTACCACCAGCACAGGTTGGCTTGTCAGTCTGCTGGGGTTGAAGTTCAGCGTGGGCAAGCTGCTGCTGCCGGTGATCGGGATCGGCGCGTTCGCAAAACTGGTCTCCCGCGGGCGCATCGCGCAGCTTGGGCAGACCCTTGCCGGCTTCGGCGTCATCTTTGTGGGCATCGACGTGCTGCAGGGCGGCATGGCGGAGCTTGGAACCAGGTTTAACCCGTCAGACTGGCCGCAGGCGAGTCTGGGCGGCCGCGCGCTGCTGGTGCTGATTGGCGCGGGCATGACAGTGGTGATGCAATCGTCGAGCGCGGCCGTGGCAACCACGTTGGCCGCGCTTTCGGGCGGCGCCATTGATGTCCAGCAGGCGGCGGCGCTGGTTGTCGGCCAGAATGTCGGTACAGCCGTTACATCGGCCATTGCCGCCATCGGCACCAGCGTGCCGGCCAAGCGCACGGCGCTGTCGCACATCATTTTCAACGTGGTGACGGCGACGGTGGCGTTCGCGATTCTGCCGTTGTTCACGGGGGCGGTTGAAGCTGTGTCTGAAGAGTGGATCAGTGACGATCACGCCATCACGATTGCCGCGTTTCATACCGCCTTCAACCTTCTTGGTGCGGCCATCTTCGTACCAATCCTGCCGCGTTTCGCCTCGTTCATTGAAAACCGGGTCAAGCTCAGGGGAAATCCGCTGACACAGCACCTGGGGCGCTCGCTGCTGGCTGTGCCGACCGTCGCGCTTGAGGCCGCACGCAATACCCTGAAAGAGATCGCGGCAAACACGTTTGAGCTTCTGGCAGAGACCTTGCGCAACGACCGCAAGTGGGGAAGCGTTGTCGATACCCGCGAGCCGGATGAGGCGCTGGACGAGACTCGCCGCTTTCTTGCGCTGATCCCCCCGCCCGACACCGCCGGGTTCGAATTCCAGCGCCAGGTCTCGACGCTGCACGGGCTGGACCATCTCGAGCGACTGCTGCGGGAAATTCACGACCCCGGCGCGCTGGCGATCGTTCGCCGCAATGCTGAGCTGCGCGCGTTCACGGATGAGCTGATCGCCAACCTCGACCTGCTGGCCAGCCAGTTGCGCGACCCAGCCGTTGAGCCTGACGCGAGCCTCGCCGAGGAGTTCTCCAAGAAGCTGGCCGAGGATCGCCGCTCAGCCCGACCCGCCATCCTCAAGGCAACCGCAGAGCGCAAGGTGGATCCCGACAGCGCGCTGGCAGAGCTTCACGCGCAGCGCTGGCTTGACCGCATCGCGCACCACGTCTGGCGCAGCAGCCACCACCTGCGTGAGATGTCGCGCAAAGACATGCCGCGAGTCAGCACCAGCGCCGACGTCGGCTCGATCCCAGACGCACCCCAATGAGCGGTTGGGTAGTGTCTCAGTTTGCCTTATTGTCGGATTGCCATGTCCATACCGCACACCGCAGAGGCGCAGAGAAGGCATTTCCGGCGGCACGCGAAGCCGATTGGCGGGCCAGTTCTCGCGTTCTATCGCACCGTTCGTGCGATCGGTGGACGGTGCTTCGTCGAGTACAGTAGATAGCATACACCTGCCGCTGCTTCGACGCTGGACCGTCAACCCTTTGCGATGAACTCGCGGCAAAGGCAGGTCTCTCAGCGTGCCTGTGCGTCTCGGCGGTTTGCCCTTTTCGGGCAACGAGTGTTCGATGGGGGTTCAAACTGAGAAACTACCAGCGGCTGCGCACGTGTGGACGATCAGCAAGGGGCAGATAGACTACCGGGCCCTGCAAGCCCCGCTGGACAACCATGGACGTCGGCCTTTTTCACGACAACGGAACCTGCAACCCGGCCTTCCTGAAGCTGGACCTGTATTGCAAGGGCCTCAAGATCGACAAGTCGTGCGATCTGGGCGGTGACGCGCGCGAGATCATCCGCAACCGGGCGGGCCTCGGCAGCGGGCTGGAAGTCGTTATCGGCCGCGAAATGTACACCAACGTGCCGGTTGTCGAATGGTGGGTGCGCAACTCGCCGTATTGGCTGGTGAAGTCAGAGGAGCGCGGGCGTCCCGCCCGCACGGATACGCGGCAGGGACGGCCGCGCTGCTGTTACGAAATCTGGCGCGAGAAGAAGCCCTTCAACTATGACGCCTACGACGACATTCCAACCGTGGGCCGCGGGCCATGGCTTGGCGAGCTCAACCGCGCCGAAGCCGAGTTCGTGGACGAAGTCGTCATCCCCGAAGAGCCCGCCTGGTACAAGCAGCGCACCAGCAGCGGCAAGCTGATGCAGCGCATCGGGTGCCTGCAAGGCACGTACCTTGGCGTGTACTGGGGCCCGCGCTGCCAGAACTGGGGGCCCAACGGCGAGAACGAATACTGCAAGTTCTGCACCGAGGGCCAGAATCTCGGCACGCAGGAAGAAGTCGAAAAGAGCGTGCAGGACGTACTTGAGACGGCAGTCGCCGCCCGCCGCGAATCACGCATCACCTTCGTGCACGTCAACACGGGCTTTCTCGACAGCAATGATTACCTGACCCTTTTCGAGCCGCTGTACCGTGAACTGAAATCAAAGACCAACCTGCTGCTCGGTCTGCAGGCGCCGCCGGACGCCGACTTCGAGAACTACCGCAAGTTCAAGGCGCTGGGCGTCAACAACGTCAGCCTGTGCTTTGAGGTCATCGACGAAGCGCTGTTCAAAGAAATTGGGCCCGGCAAAGCCCGCCGTGGCGGCTTGCAGCGCTACCTCGATGCGATTGACTTCTGTGCCAACGAAGTCGGGTTTGACACCGTCAACGGCGAGATCATTGCAGGCCTGGAGCCGCCGGAGAACAGCATCCGCGCGATAGACTGGATCGTCGATCATGGCGCAATCCCCACCGTGTGCGTGTTTCGGCCTGTCCTGGGCGCCGCCTACGGCAAGCGCAAGCCGCCGCGCGTTGAGGACATGCTGCCCGTCTTCCAGCACTTCTATCGCCGCTGCATGGAGAGGCACCTGCCCATAGGCATCGCACCGAACGTGAAGGTAAGCTTGATCATGCTGCCCGAGGAATGCCGCGGCCTGCTGCCCAACCCCAACGCCTACCCGCTGACCCGCGCCGCACTATGGCTAGCCGGCAAGGCCTTTTCAGCCATGTTCAACGCACGCGTGAAGGTCTGAAACCAGAGTACAAGAGCCCTGCCAGCCCGTCGTAGCTTCAGCGAAGGCGGGAGCGCAAGCAACGGGTTGACTGACGACCAACACTAGCCGCTCGCAAAGTTCGCCACTAAGCAAAGGCCAAGGCAAACCACGAATCTTCACGAATCAGCACGAATATCCTTGCCCTGATTCGTGTCCATTCGTGCAGATTCGTGGTTCGTAGTTGAAGTTGTAGTTAATGGCGTACTTGGCGTACTTGGCGAGATGTCTGATGTTCCCCGAAGAATCCTGAAAATCTTGTTCGTCGCAAGTTGGCTTGGCGGCTTGGGTTGAGGGCGCTCGCTTACGCTTCGCGTTCAGAATTTCGGCTTAAGGTGTATCCGCCGGTTCCTGGGGGTGAGGGAGAGATTCTCCCTGTCACCCGGAGTCGGTCATGCAATCTGCCGCTGAAGTCATCCGTGAACTTGAGGCCTACTACGACATCGAAACGCTCGACTTGCAGATCGACTACCTGCAGGCATTGACCGAAGCGCGACCGGGCAACGCACGCGCGCGCCGCGACCTGGAACAGTTGATCGAGGCAAAACGCATCGTCGGGTTGCTGATCAAGCACGACGCAGCAGCCATGCTGGGTGCAAGCTCGCCGCACGCAGGCGACCCTGAACCTGAGGGCAGCAACTACCAGCACGACTACGAGGCCTATAAGCAGCGCCGGCTGATGATCGCCCCGCGCGTGAGCAAACAACAGAAGCCCCGGCCGGAAGGCCGGGGGTCGCCGCCGAAGGCGGCGACGAACACACAACCCGCGACGAACACACTACGCGCGCGCAAAACACAACCGGCGCGCAACACACAACCGGCAACAAACACACAACCGGCGAATGTAGATGCGGCGCACGCCGTTGCGCATCAGGTTTCCGCTGTTGACCCCGAGCATGAACTACAAGTCGCGGCCCAGGGGCCGCGACCCCCGGCCTCCCGGCCGGGGCTTCTGTTTTTGGCAGGCCCGGGGGGTGCCTGCTTGCGCCGTTCGAGTGCCTCACGGTGGCCTGCGGCCTTTGCAGGCCGCATCGCCGCCTGACCTGCCATGCAATCTTACCCACACCAGCACGCGCGAGCGTGCCGCTTGTCGTGGAATTGGAGTGCTTGCGTCCGGTCCGCACTCGAGAGTGACGGCTGCACCTCGTCGCCCAACACAGGTCACATTTCAAGTTCTTCGCACATTTGGCGTCTGGTGTTGTACTATCTGGCTAGCGGCTTTTGCTGGGACTGGCATGGCAACTACCAAGGTTGAGGTACTGTTCGGCAAGATTGCTGTCTCCTGCGGGTTCATCACCGAGGAGCAGTTGACCCGTTCGGTCGAGGCGCAGGAAAAGGCGCCCGAAGGTACGCACCTTGGCAAGATCATGGTCGATCTTGAGTTCCTCAGCGAAGAAGAGCTGATGACCGTGCTCGCCATCCAGCGCGAGAACCGCTCGCGCCTGGAGATGTCGCCGGCAGTGCGCAAGATGGGCATGACGCTGGGGCGCCTGGCGATTGAAAAGGGCTATTGCTCCGAGGTGCAGGTGCACGAGTGCATCCGCGAGCAGGCGAAGCTGGAGCGCTTCAACCTGTTCTTCCGGCTTGGTGAAGTGATGGTCAGCCGCAGCGTGCTGACATCCGACCAGGTGCACGAGCTGCTGCAGACGCAGAACATCACGATCCTGGGGTGCCCTGCCTGCTTCAGCAAATTCAACGTGCTGAACTACAAGGACGGCATGCAGATCGCGTGCCCCAAGTGCGGGCACGAAGAACTGGAACGGCCGGTGACCATGCCGGCGCTGAAGGTCGATGGCAGCATCGACGACGGCGACAGCAAACAGGCGCTGAAAGACGCGCAGGAAGAAAAGTTGCCTGAGGCGCTGCGCAACATGGAAGACGATTTTCGCCCACCCAAGCGGTAAGTCACAAACCCGCGTAACGGCAAGATACAGCTTCCCTTACAAAACGCGGGCATTGCGCTGTGCGGATTGTCCAGCGACGCATGCTTGACGCCCGATACCGCTACCCGGATACTGGAGCCATCGGATACCCTGCACAACAGGCATAGTTTTCACATTAACCCACATAAGGGGAACTGCTTTGAAACGGAACAAGAGTAGGGGCTTTACGCTGGTCGAACTGATGGTGGTGATCGGCATCCTTGGGTTGCTGGTCGGCATCCTGGCCGTGGCGGTGCTGCCGAAGCTGATCGGCGCCCGCGGCGAGCTTGAGATCAAGCAGATGGGTGACCTCAAGTCAGGCATTGACAGCATGTCAATCGACAACACCAAGAAGAGGGCGCTGTCGCTCCCGGCGATGAAGGACATTTCGGGCTACAAGTTCTTTGATCAGGCCTTCAAGCGCAAGCTGCTTGAGGTTGAGCTTGTAACCAAGATCGTCAGCCTTAACTCGCCAACCGACACCGCGGCAGATCCGGCGGTCGGTGAGGCGGACGGCCCGGAGCTTCAGCCAACCAACTGCAGCTACACCGCGCCCAAGGCGCAAGAACTGCTGTCAGTTGTCAACATGAAGGGCAGCAAGAAGAAGGTGCTGATGACTTTCAACTCCCGCAACTGGAACAACTACTCAGACAAGGGAGTACTGATTCAGTGGTCTGACGGACCCACGGCGGTTTACATGATGGCTCCGGACGCGCAGGAGCTGTACAAGATTGACGCCGATACCTGGGCGAACAAGCCGGATGAAATCATCGGCAAGAAGGATCCGTTCGACAAGACGTTCGAGTAAGTGACGCAGACTGACAGGAACCCCCGCCTCCAGGCGGGGGTTCTTCTTTTCAGTTGCCGCGCAGGAAGGGCTTTGCCCGCGGATCGTCTGCCAGGGCGTGAAGCGGGCTGCCCGGCTCTTGCAACTCCGATGCGAGCATGGCCGGCGCGCGGTCCGGGTGCTGGGAAACAAGCCGCTGCAGAGTGTCCAGAGCACCTGCGGCATCTGTTGTGACCTGGGTTTTCAACAACCAGAGCAATGCATCGGCGCCAGTGCCTGCCTGTGACAGGGGCTCGAGCGCCAGTTGCGGGTCGCCGGCCTGGTAGTGCGCCACGCCCAGCAGCAGCAGCGATTCAGGGTCAGACGCGTCTTCGCGCAGTAGGTCATGCAGGCACGTCAATGCGCCTTCGAACTCGCCGGTTTGCAGCAGGGCAGAAGCCAGGTTTCGGCGCACGTATCGCAGGCCGGGCGCCAGCGCTATTGCCTCATCGAAGTGGCGAATGGCGTCGTCGGTGCGCCCTTCTTCGAGGTGTTCCAGCGCCACGGCATTCAGCGCATTGGCCAGCGGGACCGCTTCGCGCTTGCCGGGCTTGCGTCGCCGCCACGCGTCAACCAGTGGCGCGAACATGCCGTGTTGGACAAGCACGTCGGCAATCTCGAGCCACTCGTCTTCGCCGGCCGTTGGTGCGGCGTCGCGGACAAGCCGGACGGCATGGGGTCGCTGACCGGCGGCTACTGCACTTTTGATTTCGTCAGACGTGGGCATGGTTTGTCGCCTGAGCGGACCGGAGCAAAGATCTTCGAGGTCAGGCCCTCGCGCCCGCGAAGTAGGCCTTGTGCCGCGCAAGTGACTCGTGCGTTGTTGTCGCCGGCTTGTCGTCGCGCCCGAAGGGGCTCATCTCGCGCAGTCGCCGGACAATCTTTGCCGTCTTTTGCACCGCGGCGTCAACTTCTTCCTGGCTCGTGTAGCGACTGACGCAGAAGCGGATGCTGCCGTGAATCGCGGTTAGCGGGACGTTCATAGCCATCAAAACATGGCTTGGCTCAAGGCTGCCGGACTTGCAGGCGCTGCCCGCGCTGACGCAGAGTTGTTCGGCATCGGCCATCATCAGCAGGGCCTCGGCGTCGATGTACTTGAATCCGGCGTTGAGAGTGTTGGGCAGCCGGTCAACCTGGTCGCCGTTGATGATCACGTCCTGCAAGGTGTTCAGCAGGCCAGCTTGCAGCCTGTCGCGCATTGCGCGCATATGCGCGGCGTAGTCAGCCAGCTTCGCGCTGACCATGCGCGCCGCGGCACCCATCGCCACGATGCCGATCGCATTCTCGGTTCCGGCGCGCCTGCCGTTTTCGTGGTGGCCGCCGCGAAGCAGCGCGGTGTACCCGGCACTCTTGCGCGCAAAAAGCGCTCCGGCACCCTTTAGGCCGTGAAACTTGTGGGCGCTCAGCGACAGGTAGTCGATGGACTGTTCTTCCGCCAGGTCGATGGGCACCTTGCCCGCGGCTTGGGCCGCATCGACGTGCAGCAGCGCGCCAAATTGCTTGGCGATATCGCCCGCTGCGCTGATGGGGTTGATCACGCCGGTTTCGTTGTTGGCCCACATCAGGCTGACCAGCGCGGTGTCGCCGCTGATCTCGTGGCGAAGCTCATCCAGATCGACATGGCCGAGACTGTCCACGTTCAATTCGGTCACGCGATAGCCGCTGTCGGCAAGATAGCGGATTACCTCGAGCACCGAAGCGTGCTCGGTTCGTGCCGTGATAATGTGTTTGCGTTCAGGCAGGGCTTCAAGAGCCGAGTAGATCGCCGTGTTGTTGCCTTCGGTCGCGCCGCTGTTGAACACGACCTCGGCTGGCGTGCAGTTGATCATGCGCGCCACGCTTTCGCGCGCCTTCTCAATCTCGTGCCGCGCACGCTGCCCGAACGAATGCGTGCTGCTGGGGTTGCCCCAACTGTCGCCGATCAAGGGCAGCACAGCCTCTACGGCCTCCGGCGCCGGAAACGTTGTACTGTTGTTATCGAAGTACAGTGGGTGATCAGCCATGGCTATCGCATTGGCGGGGCGTGAAGCTCAGCGCTGTGTTCGGTTGTGTCGATGACTTCAAGTGTGGGGTCAACCATTTCGCGCAGGCGGTCCTGTACGAAGAACTTCATGGTTGTGCTGCTGGCGGCGCACGAGTTGCAGTGACCGTGCAGGGTCACGTACACCTTGTTGTCGCGGATGTCCACCAGCTCCATGTCGCCGCCGTCCATGGCAAGGCCCGGACGAATCTCGCGGTCCAGCACTTCCTGAATCTTGTGCGCAAGCTCAAGGTTGCCGAAGGCAGGGCGGGGCTCGGAATTCTGCCGCGCTGCCGGTGCAGACGGAACGTCCGCGCTCCTTTCGGCGATCACTCGGGAAAGCACGTTGTGCAGGTCGGTGTGGCAGCTCGTGCAGCCTTCGCCGGCGCGCGTGTAATGCGCGATGCCCTTGAGGTCGGTGAGATTGTGATCGCGGATGGCACGCTCAACCTTGTGCTCGGGGATGCTGTAGCAGCGGCAGAGGTAGAACTCGTCATCCTCGTCCAGTTCACTTGTCAGGTCGATACCGCGATGGCGTGCGTAGGCAATCTCCAGTGCCTCCATGGCCATGACGCAGGTATGCATCTTTTCAGCGGGCAATCCGCCAAGGTATGCGCTGATATCCTCTGCGGTAATTCGCGCCGCTTCATCGATGTGCCGGCCCGCCAGCATCTCGGTCAGCGCGCTCGCGGCTGCGATGCTGCTGGGACTCCCGAAGACCTGAAAGGTCGCGGCGGTGACCTTCTCGTCCGAGTCCAGTTTCAGGAAAAGCTTCATCGCCTGTCCCGCGGACATCGAGCCGACCTCTCCCACAACGGTGGCATCCGGCAATGCGCCGACATTGCGGGGATTGATGAAGTGATCCTTGAACTTGGGCGTGAGTCCGTTCATTCCTTCCTCAGTTCGCTTCCAACACCATAGCGGACTCGGTAAGTCCAGAATAGGGGGATGTGATTAGCACGCAACGCCCGCGTCGCACGCATCCGGGCGCGACGACGGTGCCGCCGCTTGCTAATCTCGGCGTATGCCAAACCTGGCAACAGCATGGCAGCAGCACGACGCACTGGCGCGATCGTTGCCGGCAACGATTCGCGACACATTGGGAGGCGCGTTTGCCCCACGGTCGTTGGCGTTGCGCGTGGCGCATGAAACCCTGGGAAAGTTCCCGCGTGGCCCGGCGCCGCTGGTGCTTGATCCTGCATGCGGGTTGGGGTCGTTGATGCTGGCCGCCATTGAGTGGGCGAGTGTCCAGCGGCCGCAGTGGCTGCCGGGGTGGCTGCAACAGAACCGCCTGCAGGGGTGGGAGATCTCGCGCGAGGTCGCCGACGGTGCCAAGCGCGTGCTGGCTGCGGCGGGAAAGGCCTTGGGCGTGCCGACACGTCCGCGTGTCAACACGGTCGATGCGCTGATGAGCGACGAGCGTGAGGTCGCCGACGCCATCCTGTTGTTCCCGCCGTGGATTGACTATCGCCCCGGCTCAGGCAACGCTCTTCCGCCGGATCGTCGCTCATGGTTTGCGCGCAAGTTTGGCAGCTTTGCCAGCTATCCCACGTCGCATGGCGCGTTCACCGAGCTGGCGGCGCGCCTGGTAAAGCGTGGCGCGGGTCGCGTTGGCGTGCTGCTGCCCTACGAAGTGGCCGACAAGCCGGAGTTTGGGGGGTTTCGCCGCTCGTTAGCGCAGCACCTGTCGCCGGAGCAGATCCTGCCCCAAAGCGACGAGCTTCCGAACCTGGAGGGCCAGCCGACACTGTTCGTGTTCACCGCGGGCAAGGGCGACGTCAGCGGCGAGCCGTGGGAATCACGGTCAGACGAAAACGAGCAGGTATTCCAGACCAGCCTGATGCGCCACCCGCCGCTGCCACCGAACACGTTCAGGGATATTGGCGTCAACTTCGGCAACTCGGCCGCGCTGCTGATTGCCGAGCAGAACGAGCCCGGCGCCTACCCGATGCGCGACGCCAGCGACATCATCGCCTTCGGCACGCGCAACCCGCAGTTGTTTATCCGCGCAAAGGTACGCAAGGTTACGGGGTTCTATGCCCGCATCGCGCCGCCGTCAGCGTTCAAGCAGATCCACATCCTCATCCGACGCGAGGGGGGACGCCCGGTGGCTGCTCTGCACCGCCCAGCCGCGTTCTTTCGTGACGACTTGATCGGGTGCCACGTGCCGGAGACGTTTGACGACGAGTACCTGCTGGGGATCATCAACAGCGAGCACTACGCGCGCATGTACCGCGACAGCTTCAAGGAAGGCCGTCTGCGCGCGGAGGGGAGAATCACTGTCGATCAGTTGCACGCGCTGCCGGTGCCAACAAGACGCGCAGCCGGTCGCGCCTACGATGAGGTCGTGGGCCTCACGCGTGAACTGCTGCAGGTGGCAGGCCGCAACGCGCGCCTCGTGGCGGCACTGGACGAAGCCGTGAAGCGCGCATATCGGGGGAAGAGTTGACACGCCAAGTTCAAACCTGGTTGCGCCTCACGAGCCAAGCGGCGCGCAACTGACCACTACATCCGTTGCTCCGGATGCTTGCCAGGCTCGGCCAGCTCGCGGTCCTTTTCCTTCACCTTCTTGGCTGGGATGCCGACGTACACCGCGTGCTCGCGGGCGTCCTTGGTCAGCAGGCCGTGCGCGCCGAGCATGCTGTTCTCGCCCAGCGTCATGCCTGCCAGAACCGTCGAGTGATAAGTCAGGCGGCAGCGCGGCCCGATCGTTGTCTGCTTGTTGTCCACGAACTGCTGCAGGTTGATGTCGTGCGTGTGGCTGTACACGTTGACGAAGTCGGCCAGGCTTGACTTGTCCCCGATGCTCACGCCACCGCGGTCATCGACGAACACCCAGCGATGCAGGACGACGTTGTCGCCGACTTCCATGTTGTACCCGAAGGTGAATTCGACAAACGGGAAGCACTTGAAGTTCTTGCCCACCCGCTTGAACACGTACTTCGCCAGCATGCGCTTGAGGCGAAACCCCAGCTCAAGGTTCAACCCCGCCGGGCTGCGGTCAAACATGTACCACAGCCAGAGCAACGGCTTGACGGCTGCGAACTTCTCGGGGTCGCAGTCGCCGTAGTACTCGGGCTCGAGGGTGATGTTGCGCGGGTCAAGCTGCAACTGGGCAAGCTCAGTCTGCGGGTTGCCAAAAAGTCCGATCAGCGCGTCACGGCAGATGTCGCTGCGGTCGTCGCCGGCCAGGATGCGCTTTTCGATGCCAGCGACGAACTCGTCGTACATGGCGTTGGTTTTGGCCGGCAGCTCAAGCTGACGCAGCTTCATTTCAACGCCGATGGGTTGAACAGGCGGTGGAATTTCGGGCATGGCAACCTCCGCGTTCGTGATAGGGAACTGGAGCCCCCGACGCAAGTCGGGGGCATGCGCTCAATCTCGTAGTCAACACTTGAAGCGCGTTGAGCACTTCGCCGCCAAAGCACTCACGCCCCGTTCACAACCTCGGCAGCGCGCCTGGATGAATTGGCTTGAGGGTGGCATCGGGTGCAAGCAGATCGCGAACGGTAGTCGCGAAGCGTTCACGGAACGCACCGAGATTCAGCCCGTGTGCGTCGTCAGGCAGCGGGCGAAGCAGTTCGACCGCGCTGCGGGCAAGAATGCGCGCGCCTGCGAAGTTGCCATTGCCAAAGTGGTAGAGGCACACAGCCGCTTGAAGCAAGCCTTGATACAGGCGTGCGTCCTGGGTGCCCGGGTGGCGCTTCCACAGATGCTCGAGCAGCTCGTGCGCCATCCACCAGTCGCGCCGGTCGAAGCATTCGCGAGAGCGCTGCCACAACTCCGCGTCGTCGATCATGCGTAGCCCGGTGGACGCTTGAGGCCCGGCTGTACGCCTTCTGCCGACGCGTATCCGCGGCGCACCTGTCCCGGGGCAACGAGACGCACATCCAGCACGGGCTCCGTGAACTGAAATTGCCAGGCAGGCCAGTCGGGGCGGCTTTCGCGCCAGGCAAAGATGCGCATGCGATCACGGCTGAGGCCGAGAATCACGCCGTTCAGCACGTCGCAGGTTCGGACAGGCTCGGGCGCAGTAAATTCAAGCGCGTTGCTGCCGTCGCGGAACAGCATCGGCACCACGGGTCGCTTGATGGCTACAAGCAGGCAGCGCCTCTGGCCCTTAAGCTCGGTGGCCGCAAGGTCGCTGATGGCGGTGCCGGCGTAGAATGCCAGCACCGGCGATTCGCTTGACTTGGGGTCCCAGACGTACACGTCGCCGGCGGTGTCGGCAATAAGGATGTATTTGTCGTCTGAGGCCAGGGCAGTCACCTCGTGGCGCGTACCGCGATAGCGGGCCGCGACCTGCAGCGCGCTGCCGCTGTCATTGGTGGCCTCCAGCAGCAGCACCGTCGGCCCGTTGGCGAACAGCAGCTTGCCGTCAAACATCTGCAGGTTGCGCGTGGTACTGTACTTGCTGATCAGCTCCGGCATGACCTGCACGGCGCTGGAGTACGGCTGCAGCATCGGCCAGCGCAGCAGCCCGAACTCGCTGTGCGTCGCGTAAATGAAGCCGCTGTACACGACCATCGCGTTGATGCCGGTGCGCGCGTCAACGCCCGGGCCGATAGGGTACTCGCGATGGCCCTTGCGGTGCTGCACCAGCGTCGAGTACACGCCGTTGCGCGCGCCGGCGAGTACCACGCGGTCGTCGCCCTCGCCATGGCTGCGCACCGAGCGCAGGCTGCCAAGCCTTCCGTTGTCGTAGTCCAGGGTAAGGTCGGCGTTGTCGAGGCTGACCTGGCCCAGCGGGTCAATGGCGTAAACGCGCCTGCCGCTGGCGACCAGCGCCAGCGCTGCGACTTCGGCTGTGGAGTCCTGCTCGGATTGTTTTTCTGTGACGGCCTCGACGAGTTCTTCGGTTTCGATTTCGTCGGTGGGGGCGTCCTCTTCGTGCTCTGTAGCCTTGGAGATCGCCTCAGACAGCGAAGTCCCCAGTGCCTCGTTCATCTCGCTGGCGGCGTGCTCGGCGACGTCCTCATCGTCTATTTCCGCCTGCCGGCGTACGGTTTCATCGCTTTGGCCCAGGCTTACGCTGTTGCTTTCCTTTACTTTCTCCGTTTCGGTCGGGCCTGCTTCTTCGCGCACCGGGTCAAGCCGCGGGCGCGAAATCGACAGCTCAGCCTGCTTCACGCGCTGGGCCTCAATGGCCGCTATGGCGCTGAGTTGCTCGGGCGACATGTTGCGCTGGATAAGCCGGTGAAGCAGGTCGGCCTTGAGTTGCTCGTCCTTGATCAGGTTGATGTAAACCTCGATGCGGTCCTCATCAAGCTCTTCGCGCAGCTTCTTGATCCCATCGAGGTGCTTGTCGAGCATCAGCGAATCAAGTTCAAGCTTCTCTTCGAGGAGGAGCTTGCGCAGCGCGGCTTCCAGGCTGTGCTGTTGCTTCTGGTACTCGCGCTCGAGACGGTCGAGCTCGGCATTGCGTTCGAGGTCTTTCAGTTTGCGCTCGTGTTCCTTGATCAAACCTTCTTCGCGGGCGCTGGCCAGGAATGACTCCAGCTCCTGGCGCGAGAGTTCCTGCCCCATCTGGTCGCGCAGCATGGCGGCGTGCACCGCTTGCTCGGCTTTGCTGCGTTCTTTCCTGCGCTCACCTTGCGCAAGCTCGTCCCTATGCTTTTCGAACCCGGGGCTTCGCACACGGCCAAGCTCAAGCTCGGCCTGAGCGATGCCCATGGCCGCCAGGTCAACGCTGCACTTCTGGAGCACAGCCTGCTTGATCTTTGCCAGCGATGCATCATCGGCGAGTTCTTCGGCGGTGTAGCCCTTGATGGCGTGCTTGAGCGCCGTGTTGATCTTCTCGTGCAGTTCGGCCTTCAGCAGCGTCCAGTCGAGGTGTCGCTTGCCTTCTACGCCGCGTTCAATGAAGGCCTCCAGAGTGTCTTTGCGGGTGACGTCCGGCGTCACGCTCAATTCAAGGCTGGCGGAAGCGTCGTAGCCATCCTTGGTTGTGGCTTCAGAGTTCTGGAAGGGGATGCGCACTTCGCGATCGCGCACGAGGTGAGCGGTGAACTCGCCGGCGCTTTCTTCGCCGGGCATGAGAACCTTACTGCTGCCGGACTTGTCTTTGACCAGCGCGACGAAACCCTGCGGAATGGCGTACTTGCTGCCCAGCAGCCCTTTCACCTGCTCGCTTTTCACCTTGAGGTAAACGGTGTTGGCAGTAGGGGTGACAGGATCGCGCTGAAAGCGGTCTGTCTCGTTGTATTCCTTTTCCACAAACTCTTCCATGCGTTAAGCCTAGCAGGTCACCCGCAAACGCCAATGACCAGTGGGTTGGAGCCCACTGGTCATTGCGATTTTTCGCTTGCAGATTGCGTTGACGCCCGGCCTAGCTATCCACGACGCTCAGCTTGAACTCTTCGCTGTTGGCCTTTACCTCTGCTACGTACATGCTTCCGCCTTGGGTTGGCAGGGCGCTGAAAGTGCCGGGGATTTCGCACCTTAGCTGGTACTTCAGTTGCACGTAGCCTTGCTGCATGTAGCTGACAAAGAACGCCACGCGGTCGTCGCGCAACTCCACGTTCTGGCACAATCCGCCCGCGAAACCCTGGCCGCTGCGCAACGCCACCGGCTCGCACCCTGCCGGCTTGTAGTCTTCAAAACTGAGGTACTCGTAGTCGTTGTCGGCTGTGATGCCGAGCTCAACCTCGATCTTGTCACCGCTGTTCATGGCCGCGCCGTATTCCATCGGTACGCGGTCGTAGGTCAGGCGCATTTCCTGTACTTCCTTGAAGCTGCCGTCTGGTTGCTGCTTCTTGACCGTGACTTCCTCCTGCTTCTCCACCAGTCTGTAGTACTTGCGCTCGATGTGGATCTGGTTTCCGCTCGCCTTCAGCTTCTCTTCCTTGCTGAAGTAGCTGACGAAGCTGCTGAAGTACACCTTGCCCTCACCCTCGCGTTCAATCGTGAAGTTGTGTTTGCCCGGCGGCAGCCTGGTGCCGTCAAGCCGGATGTTCGTCTGCAGCGCAAACACGTTTTCGGGCGTCACGTTCCAGGTGTGAATCGGCTCGCCGTTGCGCTTGACGGTTACGCTGTAGGTGCGCGAAAGCTCGCCGCTTACGCGCGCGTAGTCCATCAGCGCGTTGACCGCGTGGCTGGTGTCCTTTGTGCTGTTCCAGCGTGAGCCCTTGCGGTTCTGGGCCAGCCAACGCACGTGCTTTTCGAGAAACTGGTTTTTCGGGTCCACCATGGTGAAGGCACGCATTACAAAGGCGTTGGTTTCGATCTTGTCATTCCACCACCACCAGTACTGCTGACCGCCGTCCCACCACACCGTGCCGTTGTCGAGGTCTTCGCGGCGATAGTCTTCGATGTTGCTGATCAGGATGCGGGCGCGTTCCTTGTCGCCGGCCAGGTGCTCGGCCATGCAGATCATGGCGCGCGTCTGGTGTGTGAGGTCGTCGCGGCGCTCATAGAGCTTATCCAGCAGTTCCTTGTCCGGCGTCCCCGCGTAGGCAAGCACGTAGGCGATGTAGGCCGCGCGATTCAAATTCTTTTCGCGCCGCGCCTCGCCGGCCAAAAACTTCACGCCGCGATCCAGCATGCCGTAGTCAAACGGCACGTTGGCCACCTTGGCTGTGTGCAAGCCGTACACCACGTAGGCCGACATGTAGGTGTCTGTCGGGCCGCTCTGCCACCAGCCCCAGCCGCCATTGCCCTGCTGCATGACCGACAGGCGCTTGATGCCGGCGTCAAGAATCGCCTCGAGCGTTGCGGTGTCGAACACCGGGCTGCGCTTGTACCAGTATGCGGCCTGCGGGTTCACGCCGGAGTAGTCAAGCCGGGCGCGGCGCTCGCCGATTTCTTCCAGGCTGATGCCTGAGTCCTGCAGCGTCTTACGCACGATTACGGCGGGCAGGAAGCGGCTCATGGTCTGCTCGACGCATCCGTAGGGGAACTGCAGCAGGTAGGGGATTGCGTCCATCGCCAGCGCGGCGACGCTGGGCGAAAGTTGCAGGTCCATGTGCGTCTGCGCCGCGTCAAGCTGCTGCGGCAGCTCAACCGTAAAGCTCTGTGATGACTCACTGTCGTTGATGACGGCTGTGTGCGCCTGGTACATCTCTGCCCCGCGCACTTTGCACGGGTAGGCCTTCTCGGTGGCGTCGCTTTCGGCTGTGCTCAGCGCCAGCATGCGAATCTTGAATTGCCCTGCGGACGTCATCCGTACCTGCCAGTCAATGCGCATTTCGCCGCCGGCGGGAATGGTTACGTCGCGTACGTCCGGCGTCTCGGGGAACAGTTCATAGTCGCAGAAGGCGGCAAGCTCATCGGGTGTTGCTGTATCTCTTGGGTTCAGCAGCAGCATGGCCTTGACCGCCAGCGGCTCGTCGTAGCGGTTCATGATCACGCCGCTGAGCGTCACGACGTCGCCCTCAACAAAGAAGCGCGGCGCCTGATCACGCAGGATCAGCTTCTTGGTGGTCTTGATCGCATGGAAGCCCTCACCGACTTTGGCGACACTGGTGATGCCGCGAGCGGCCACGCGCCAGTCGGTCAGATTGTCCGGGAAGGCAACTTCGACCGTGGCGGTGCCGTCGGCGCCGGTGCGCACGCGGTGGCTGTAGAATGCCGTGTCCTTGAAGTTGCTGCGCACGCGCGGAGTTGCCATGCCTTCTTCCTCGGCAACTTCAGCGCCCCAGTCGGCCTTGGGCGATTCGTTGGTTGACTCGTCGGCGCGGCCTGCCTCCATCTCTTCACCTTCAGATGGCGGCACTGGTGCCGGAACCGCCGGTGCGCCGCCATCTGCCGGCGTTCCGCCGCCGCGTGCGCGCCGGTTTGCAAAGCCACCGCTGGCCCCGCCCCCCAGGCCGACTGCGCTGTCCTCGACCTCGCGCAGCCCTTCCACTTTGTCTTCGTTCCTGCCCTGCTCGTCGTCTTGCTCGGGCCGTGACGCCGAATCGAAGCCGGCCTTGTACTTACCGGCGCGGTCCTGGTTCAGCTCATCAAACTCAAAGTGCTGCTTTTCCCACTGCATCCAGTTGCGCACGCCCCAACCCAGCGGCGCGCCGTACCAGCGCAGGTCTTCGTACTCCTGCTTGTCCCATTGCCTTGGCGCGACCGAGGCCTCATAGCTGTTGCTGAAGTTGAGCTGATAGCCGCGCCGGTCGCCGTAGAAATGCTTGATGATGTTGGGCGTGTTGTCGGCTGCGATGTAGGTGACGCTGCGGTCAAACACCGTCAGCGCAAACTCGGCGTCCACGGGGTTGCCGTCTTTGTCTTTGGCGGTGACGGACAGCGTGCCCTTTTCACCCGGTTTGTACCACTCCTTGTCGCTGGAGATCTGCACGTCGAGAAACTGCTCGTCTGGCGGCACGAACAGCTCAAGCGTGTCGGTGTGCAACTCACCACACTGTACCGTCAGCACGTTGATGTGGAAGTTCGGGACGTGGCTGCGGTTGATGTCGATTTCAAGCTCCATCTGGCCGCCGCTTTCGCCAACGCTGACGAAATTCTGGTCAATCACCTCGCGTCCCGCCATCACGCTGATCAACATCCAGGCATCGCGCGTGTCACCCGCGATCAGCACTTTGGCCTTTTCGCCCTGCACATAGACCTTCTGTTGCGGGATCAGGCTCAAGGTGCCGAAGTTGAAGCTGCCCGGCTGCCACGTCATTGCCTTGACGATCACGCGCTGTGAGCCCGAGACTTCCGTGTCCCACTCGTCTGTTGTGCGGAACACCAGCTCATAAGTGCCGGCTTCATCCAGGCTCTCGCGGAAGGATGCGAGGCCACGCTCGTCAGTGCTGATGTCGTGCGTGGCGACGAGCGTTTTGTGCTCGTCAATTTTGGGCATGCCTTCTTCATCGGTGCGCTTGGCAAACTTCACGCTGTACACTTCGAGCTTGCCTTGCGTCTGCACCGGCTGGTCGTCCGCCGTGAGGCAGCGGATTTCGACGTCAAGCCGGTCGCCGGGGCGATAGAACCCGAGTTTGTTGTCCACGAACGCAAAGAACGCGCGGCGCAGTGCCTTCACCGCGCCCTTGCCCTCGATCGTGCGGCGTGAGGCATCGGTGACTTCGGCTTCGACACGGTACTGGTGGTCGTACTCGGGCCAGTCGGTCAGCGCCTTCTGGGTGTTCCATTCGATCACCAGCTCGCCGATTTCGTTCAGCTTGCCCTGGCCTTCGGTGATGAGCTCCGAGCCCGCATTGCGGCGGAACTGCTGATCAGGTGTGCCGTAGCGTGTCGGCGACTGCCAGTTGTAAAGCCAGTCAAAGCGGCGTGGAAAGTACACGCTGTGAAAGTAGAAGTCGCGATAGACCTTGTAGCTGACGTCGGCGCCCGCAGCCGGCCCGCCAAAGTAGTATTCGCCCTTGATGGTCGCACTGACCGGTGCGCCGACCTTGATCGGCTTGTCTGGCGGCGTAACGGTGACCTCGAACTCGGGTTTCTTGTACTCCTCGACCGCGAAGTACCCGCTTCCAAGCCAGTTGCCGGAGCGGTTAGAGCGCAAGATGAAGCGCCAGTTGCCCAGGGCCGCATCGCCGGCCAAAGGCAGCTCGTACTCGATGGCGCCGAAGGGCGACGTGCGCAGCGTGCGGTCAAAGCGCTTTTCGCCGCGCGGGTCGCGGATCTCTAGGTGCGCGCTCATGCCGGCGATGTTATCCCACTCGCCGCCGTCGCGCTGGCGGATGATGATCTTTCCTTGCACCGTGTCGCCGGGGCGATACACGGGGCGGTCGGTCATGGGGTAGATGCGAAGGTCGGCGGTGGTGTGGTCGTTGTAGCCGCGACGCTGCCACCACTCAAACCCGCCCTGGAAGAAGGCATAGCGCCCAGCCGCTTCGGCATAGATAAGGTAGCCGTCCCATTGCGCGCTGCCGCCGGCTGGGACGCGCGCTCGGCCTTGCTCGTCGCCGGCATAGGTTGAATTGTCGATCGACCAGTGCCGCGAGTTGTCCCGCCACCATGTGCGCCAGCGTTTGTACACGAACTGTGCACCGGCCAGCGGCGCGCCGCTTCCGGCATCCACCAGCAGGGCGAGGTTCTCGGTCGGGTTGTAGGTCTGCACCACGAGCTGCGTTTCGCTGACCACCACCAGGCGGCGATTCAGCACGCCGCCGGTATCGACTTCAATGACATAGGAGCCCACGGGCAGCGCCTGCGGCATCGGCAGCGTTGTGCGGGTGTACAGGCGCGCGCCCGAATCTTCAGTATCGAAGACCTTCTCAAAGACCTGCTCGCCAACGTAGCGATTGACGATCTTCTCGATGGCAGGGTCGCCGATGTTGCTGAACCCTGCGGCTTCCGTGGTCAGAAACTCGTTGTCGCGCATCATCCCGCCCAGATCGAATGTCAGGGCGCGTACCTTGAACTGCTTAGTGTTGCGCGTCTCGACCCACAGGCCGATGTGCTCGCCGGGTTTGAATGTGCTGCGGCTGGTGCCTGATTCCTCACGAAATCTTGAGTTCAAGCCGTCGGGCCACTTGTTCACTTCGCGCGCCGCCTCGATCTTCGACTCCTCGGCGAGTGTGCGGACGCTCAGGCGTTCGGCGCGAAGCTGCTGCAGAGCGTAGCGTGCGCTGGCTGTCTCGGTGCTGTCTTTGAATGCCGGATCGTTGACCAGCTTTTCGTAGGCGGCCTCTGCTTCGCTATGGCGCCCAACCTGTGCGAGGCAGTATCCGACATAGAACTGCGCGTCGTCGGCAAACGGCGTGTCATGGAAGTCGCGATACACGCTTTCGAACACCGGCAGCGGGGAGAGCGCTCCTGTCAGCGGGTCAAAGTCCTGCAAATCCGGGTGATACAGCACGTTGCGCATCCGCCAGTCGTCGATTTCGGTCAGCGCGACCAGGAACGTGCCCTTGCGGTAGGTCGCCAGCGCGGCTTGCGTGCGGCCTTTGCCTTCGGCTTCAATCAACTTGGCGACGACATCGGCGGGCATGCGGTTCTGCGCGCGCGCGGCGAAATTGCTCAGCTTGGCCGATCGTGCCGCAAGGTCGTCGTACAGGGCGATGATGGCGTCGCGGTCGGGAAACAGGTGTTTGCGGTAATGCCAGGTCTGCTTCTGGCCGTGGCGGTCCAGGTAATCGATTGACTTGCGCTCACTCCCGGCGTGGTACTGCCAGGTTTGCAACGCCGCGGCAGCGTCCATGCCCGCGTTGAAAGTCTCTTCCACCATGCTGACTGAGTGGTCGGTGTTGACACGGATCTGCCCAAGGGCCTGCTCGGCGTGCGGCTTGAGAATCTCATACGCCTGCATCAGGCGCGTCTTGGCCTTCTCGGCATCCGCTTTTTCTACGTTGTGGTAGCGCGAGCCCTGCTGGTAGCGGCCCCAGCTTCTCTCGCCTTTAGCGTTCTCGTAGTAGTAGTTGGGGCGCTCGGTGTAAAAGCGGCCGAGGCGATAGGCTGCCCGTGCGCGCTCAAGTTCGGACAGGCCTTCGCGGTCGGCAAGGCTGACCAGTTCGGTTTCGGCTTGATCGAAGTTGCCCAGCTGCGCCTGGCAATGGCCCATCCGCAGCTTGATACGAAACCACTGGTCTGACTCCGGGTTCGCCTTGAGGTACTGCTCGTAGGACTCATAGGCTTTGCGGTAGCTCTTCTCGGTGAAGTGCGTGTCGCCCTCAGCCAGCGGATCAGTCTTCTCTTCGGCCAAGGACGCATTGAACAACAGTCCGCCAGCCGCGATCAGCGCAACCAGAACGCAGCAGATTGCAGGCAACAGACGGCGTGCTGGTTGGTGCAAACCGGACGCAGCAGGCCTCGAACGCATCGGAATAGCCATGAATGTCTCCCTGTAGTCAGCAGTCGGCGTGCGTGAGCTTGCCGATATCCGGAACTTCTGACGCAGTCCGGCATCCTAAGGTTCCCAACGTCTGATTGGTACGCCGGTTCAGCAGTATCAGGGCCTTTGCGCGGCCGGACTGGGGGCGCTCTGGCGCGTGCGGGCAAAGTTGTCAGAATGGCTGTGCGTATCCTGTTGGCTTGGGGCGGTGTCGGCGCGGACCAACACAGCCAGGGAGCGTCATGAAGTCTCGATTTCTGCTGCCCCTTTTCTTGATGACCACGTTTGTTTCCTGCGGTGGGGGCGGACTGCCGCCAGGTGCCAGCGGGCCCTCGACGCCTATTACCGTGACGGTATCGCCGCTGACAGCGATTGTCGCAATCGGCTCAACCCGGCAGTTCACGGCGACGGTGACCGGCGGAGATGCAAGCCAAAAGGGCGTGGTCTGGAGCCTTACCGGTCCTGGCACGATCAGTTCAACCGGCTTGTACACGGCGCCGCTGGCGCTGCCTGCAACCACGGCATTTCAGGTTCGCGCTACCAGCACCCACGATAGCACCAAGTTCGGTATTGCCTCGGTAACGCTTTCCGGTGGGTCTCTTCCCGGCCAGTTTCCGGTGTTCTTTGACGTGCGCACACGCAACAACCGCCAGGTGCCGGTTGCGCCGACAACGGTCGGCATCCCACTTCCGCCGGGTTTGCACAGTGATTCCGGTACGCTGCGCATTCAGCCGGCTGCGGGGTCATCGTCTGTACCGGCGCAATTCGAGGTTCTGTCGCGCTGGAACGACGGATCAATCCGCTGGCTGTTGTGCGACTTCATGGCCGACCTGTCACCGGCGGGGGGCGTGGGCAAGTACCGGCTGCATGACGGCGGCCTTGGCACGGCGCCGACTTCAAGCCTGAACGTCACCGATGGCGCCACGGCGATCACGGTCAATACGGGGGTTCTGAACTTCCGAGTGTCCAAGTCAGCTTTTCGACTGTTTGAAAGTGTGCAGATTGATCGCGACGGCAACACAATCGTCAACGACGAATGCCTGGACACCGCGGCGCTGAAGGGCATCGCATTTGTTGACGGCGCAGACGAATACCTGATGAACAACTCGGTGCCGACTCGCGTGCAGATTGAGCAGTCGGGGCCGATCCGCGCCACGATCCTGATCGAGGGGGAGCATCGTACGGCGGGTGGCGCTCGCCTTCTGGACTTCATCTGCCGCATCACAGCATGGACCGATCTGCCGTACATCCGCGTACAGTACAGCTTCAAGAACACCGATCACGACGGCGTGCCGACTGCAACGCCGGCTGACGCCGCCGCGCAACTGGCGTCGTTCCGCACAGCCGATGCGCTGCATGTCGATCTGCCCATCGATTTCTCCGGCATCCCGCCTGCCGCGCTGATCGGCGGTGTGCCGCTGGGCACGACCATTTCGGCCATGTCAGCCGCCGAGCACGCCGAGTTGCTGCAGACCTACGTCGGCACGCACGACAACACCGACCTTGAGAATCCGCAGCCGCCCGGATTCGACCCGGGCACGGGCGATGGCAGCTCAGTGCCGCTTGAGAATGTGTGGCCCGACCAGGACATCTCGCAGATCATTTACAATGTGACAGGCAAAGCCACGGACAGTGGCGAGCGCGCGCCCGGCTGGGTGCAGATGACAGGCGCGGACATTCGCGTGACTGCGGCGGTGCGCGACTTCTGGCAGATGTACCCGAAGTCGCTGCGCGTGCAGGGTGACGGGTTGATGCGACTGGGGCTTTGGCCTAGCGGCACCTGGCCGCTGCAGGTGTTCGCCGGCAGCATGCGCACGCACGAGCTTGTTTTCGGCTTCGAGGCGGCCAACGCACTGAACGCCGTGCAGGCAAGGTTGATCGCGGGAGTGGTGCAGGACCCGCCTGTCGGAATCTGCCGCCCCGAGCATTATCGCGCATCGCAGGTGTTCGGCGCGATGGGCGTGACCACCGAGACACTCTCGGACACCAGCCTGTTCATCGCCTCGGCGCAGCCCTGGATCGCTGATTACTTTGCCGAAGTTCTGGCACACATGGGCGACCTGTTGGCTGACCGCAACAGCGGCAACGGCACAGCCATCGGCCACGAGTACGGGTTCTGGAACTGGGGCGACGGCAAAACCGACACGCCCTCAACCGGGTGGGAGAACGCGCAGTGGGAATTGCCACGGGCGTGCCTGGGCTGGTACGCGATGACCGGCAACCTGAACTTTTTTGCGCTGGCCGATGAGTCCATTCGCCATTTCCGCGACGTGGATGTGCTGCATTCAGACATTGGCTGGCGCTTTGATTACGCTGAGCCGGGCAACCCTGCTGTCAGCGGCGGCAAAGCCAGCCAGCGCGGCAAAACCCGCTACACCCCCAACAACAAGCAGCACGACCTGGGCAATTACAATTCTGGCGGCGCCCACCTCGATGTCCTGAAGGGCGCGTTTCTGGCAGAGCATTACCTGCTCACGGGCGATCGGCTTAGCCTGGACGTACTGAAGGAAGTCTTCACGTATCTGCGTGGCACGTGGAAAGGCCACTTTGACCCGATAAACGGCGGCATTGACAGCACGATGACAGCCCCGGTCACCTGGCTTGCTAACGGTCTGTACATCGCTGCGGCGTACCGCATGGCCAACGGGCTGAACGATACGGCGGCGTCGCCGATGGCGTCGTTCGCACGCACGGTGGTGCACAACCGGCAGATCGGAGTCACTCCGCGCGACCCATCAGGCAACGGCTTTGCAGACAGCAACGGGGATTTCACGGCGTGGCACGTCGGCCACCTGGCAGAAGCCATGGAATACAGCATTCACGCCATCGAGGACAACACGCTGCAGCCGGCAGTGCTGAACGCCATGAACTGGATGCTCGGCAGCAACGCGGGTGTGTATCTGGGCCACTTGCCCGCGCCGATTTTCGGCGGTTTTGCGGAGTCACCGGGCGGGACCACCAACTTTGGCGGCGCGAACCTGATGATTGGTGCCGGCTATGCGGCGGCATATCGTGAAAGCGGCACGGGCAACTGGCATGCTGCGGCGATCAACCTGCTTTCAGTACAATTGCCCGAGATTGAGCTGGCTGTAGTGGGCTCAGATGGAGTGCGCCACAGCACATTTGCGCAGTACTTTCGTGCTGGACCCATGCTGTTGGGTGCGTTGATGCAATAGCGCAAAGCCGGCTTGAAAGTGCGCCACGCTGTGACCGTGGAGTGATACCACGCACTCAGGTTGTCCACTAACTTTGATTCCGCTCGACGTTTGTCGATTCATGCCGCAAAATACGCTGTGGCAATGTGTTCCGTCTTGTCGGAGCCTGAATGAGCATTCCGCCAGCCCCTGAGCAGAAGTCCCTGGTGGGCTACACCATCGGGAAGTGCAAGCTATTGCGCATCTGCGGGCGCGGGGCCATGGGCACCGTGTACAAGGGCATGCATCTGGGCCTCGACATTGAGGTTGCAGTCAAGATCCTTCCGCCGCACCTGGCGATCAACTCGAACCTGGTTGAGCGTTTCATGCGCGAGGCAAAGCTCGCGGCGCGGCTCAACCACGTAAACACCGTTCGCGTTTACGACGTGGGCGAAGAAGCCGGCTACTACTACCTTGTGATGGAGTTCATCGACGGCACCGACGCGCTGGAACTGTTGCGCCGACATGGCGCACAGCCCGCGTGGGTGGTTGCCGACATCGGCGCCGGCGCGGCCCGAGCGCTCGATCACGCCCACAAGAACGGCGTGATTCACCGCGACATTAAGCCGGCGAACCTGATGCTTCCCAACTCGGGTGGCGTTAAGGTTGCTGACTTTGGTTTGGCGCGCGCGCTGGCCAGTGAAAGCGGCTTGACGATGACCGGCGCGATCATGGGCACGCCCGACTACATGGCGCCGGAGCAGGCGCAAGGAGCCTCAGTCGGTGCCATGGCCGATGCCTACAGCCTGGGCGCGAGCCTGTATCACTTGTTTGTCGGCAAGCCGCCGTTCACGGGCGCGACGCCGATGGCTGTCGCGTTGCAACACGTGACAAGCCGAATTGCGGTGGCTGGCCACCTTGCGCGCGACGACGCGGGCCGGCGCCTTGCGCGCATCATTCACGACCTGACGCACAAAGAGCCGGACAAGCGCCCGCAAAGCCTGGATGTCGTGGCGCGCAGCCTGCAGGAGATTGCACGCACCAACCGGCGCACGCACAAGCTGCTGTCTGAAGGCGCGACGCTGTTTGCCACGGTGGGCGTGAAGATTGATACCGAGGCGATCAGCCGCGAAAAAGAAGAAGAAGCTGCTGCTGAGCTGGACAAAGGCCGCGTGGAATCGCCGCACCTCGAAAAGCTGCGCCAGGCCGCCCGCAAGGCACGCAGCGGCGTGCACCCCACAGTGCAAGACCCGACACCGACGCCCGTCAAGTCGCGCGAATTGCCAGTGGAAATGGCAGAGCTTACCGGCGAGATGGTTCGCGAGGCGCGTTCACGGGCAAAGCGTTCGTCGGGAGAAATCAAGGCACTGCCGCGCGACCACGGCGACAGCACGACCGTCAAGCGCAAGACGTCCAGCGCGGCACTGTCGCCGCACCGCGACACATCACCCGGGACACGAAAGCACGCAATCGTCCAGAACCCGGAGATGGACGAAGAATCCTGGCAGAGCTACGCCGCCAAGAGCTTTCCGACCTTTGAGCGCGACTCGATCATGGACGGATCAGCCCGGCAGGAAGTAGCGCGCACTTCCTCAAACATTCATCCGCCGGGCACCGGCGCGCTGCCACCCGTTGAACTGGCACCGGCCGCTCCGGTTGCCTTCAAGCGAAAGTCGAGCGCGGCGCCCGGCGTCGGCCTGCTGGTTGCTCTGCTGGTTGTGGGAGTATTTGCCGCCGGCGGCTGGTGGTTTTTTCTTCGCGGCGACAACAAGCCCTCGGTGCGGCCGGGCGAATCAGGGCTTGTCCCGGGTCTGCAACGCATCAAGGCTGCTGAGCGCGGGGCAATCAACGCGGTTGCACCGCGACGCGATGGTTCGGGTTTCTACACAGGGTCAGAGCTTGGCGAAGTGCGATTGTGGGACACGGGCGCTGAGCAGCCTCGAATCGACAAGTCACTTGGCTCCGGCCCGATCACGGCTCTGGCATTGCGCAGTGACGGCGGTCTGCTGGCAGTCGGCACGGCGCGTGGCGAAGTAGCGGGCCTGGACGCCGATACGCTGGCGGTGATGCGGGCACGGATTGTCCGTGTGCCGGACGCGCGTGTCACGGCCCTTCTGTACCCGACGGTGGGCCTGCTGCTGATCGGCGACGATCGTGGAAGACTGCACACCGCGCCGGGCGGCGAGCCGGTACAGGTCGATGCCGAAGGCGCGCCCGTGACTGGCCTGGTGTGGCGCGAAAACCGCGTGCTCGTAACGGCAGGTCGAACGGTGGCTGCGTTTGCGATCGATAGCCAGGGGCTGGTGTTGGAAAGCTCAGTGCCGAACCTGCCTGATCATGTGCAAATGGTGACGCGCATGGGCACAACGGTGTACGCCGCACTGGGCAACCAGCTACAGCGCCTGACGTCGCAGGGTACAACCGGCGCGGTCTTCGAGGCCGCACAGCCCTTCATTGCGACGGCGCCTGGCGGCCGCCATGTCGTGGCGGTGAACCAGCAGGGGCTGGTGTTTCTCGACCCCGAGTCGATGACGATTCTCAAGTCGCTGGCACTGACTGGCACGGGCGAGCTCCGCTGTGCCGCGCTGTACCGCGAGGGCACCCGGCTGCTGGTCGGCACACAAAGCGGCGAAGTGCTGGAAATTACCCTTCGATGAACCTCAATCGCGCTTGGCGAGGTCCTTGGTCTGCTTTCGAAGACCCACGATCTCAGGAAGGTCGCGCAGCGTTTCGCGCAGAAAGCCACCGCGCCGTTGTTCTGCTGTATATTCGGGGCCGGACAGGCGCTTGAAGTGAAGCAGCAAGACAATTCCCAGCCCCAGCACGAAAATCAGCACCGACAGTGCCTGACCCATGGTCATGCCGATGGAACTCAAGAAGGCCGCGGTTCCGCCCAGCGCTTCAGCACGGCTGGGGTCGATCTGCCGGTCGGGCTGGCGGATCATCTCCGCCGGTATGCGAAAGATCGCATACAGCATTAGAAAGGCCCCCGCAAGCTGGCCGGGGTACTTGAAGCGCCGGCGAATGATCCACACCAGAAAAAACACCAGCATGCCCTCGAAAAGAAACTGCACGATCTGGCTGGGATAGCGCCCGGGAAACAAGTGCTCGACCTTCTGCCATGAATCCGCATCGACAGGCGGAACCTGAAAGACCTCGGGCGGAATGTTTGTGGCGTTCGGGTGTGCGGCGGCATAGTCGTCAGCCAGCTGTTTCTGAAGTGCTCTTTGCGCCGCGCTGTCGTGCAGGTCGGTAGGAAACTTCATGGCGTACCAAGGCAGCTTGTCGGCATTACGAACGACTTCGCCTGATTCGTCGGTAATCGCGCGGCCGTACAGCTCACCATTGATGAAATTGCCGACGCGGACCAGCGCGACACCCAGCGGCACGATGTGCGCCGATGCGTCCATGATGTTCCAGAAGCCGCACTTGTGGCGCCACGAATACAGCAATACCGCCAGCGTCACGCCAAAGACGCCGCCGTGAAAGGACATGCCGCCCTCCCACACCGCATACACCATCCGGAAGCGCTCAGCGGCGGATTCGCCGCCTGCACCCAAAAAGAGCTTGTCGAACTGGTAAAACAGCAGGTAGCCAAGGCGCCCGCCAAGAAAGGTGCCCAGAACGCCGTAAACGATCACGTTGGTGATCTCGGTGGCTTTGACTTTCAGGTATCCGGTTTTTTGCAGCCAGCGCAGTACGAAGTACCCAAAGATGAACGCCAGCACGTACATCAGGCCGTACCAGCGCAAGGCGAGCGGTGTACCGGGGATCTGGAAGATGACGGGGTCGAGGTTCGGATGTTGCAGCAATGCAAGCACGGTGCGGCTCCTGCGGACGCGATCACTGTAGCCATGAATGACGCCGACGGAAGTCGCGGCGCTTGCCATGGGCGGCTGCGCGTCCCACAATCAGTCGCATGCACGAGTACGACGTAACCATCATCGGCGGCGGCCCCGGGGGCAGCACGCTGGGCGCGCTGCTGGCGTTGCAGGGACGCCGTGTGTGCATCCTTGAGCGCGATACGTTTCCGCGCTTTCGCATCGGCGAAAGCCTGCTGCCCTTCAGCATCGACATCTTTCAACAGTCCGGCGTGCTGTCGAAGATTCACGAGGCGGGCTACCTCGTGAAGAACGGTGCCCGCTTTGTTGTGGACGAAACACTGGAAGAAGAGTGCTTCTGGTTTCGCAACGGCCTTGACGCGCATCATCCCTACGCATTTCAGGTGCAACGCGCGCCGTTTGACCTGCTGCTGCTTGACCATGCCCGCGAAATCGGCGTGGACGTGTTGCAGCCGCTGGCGGCCAAGGCCCTGGACGTACAGGCGGACTGCGCGGTGGTGTCAACGCCGCAAGGCGACATTCGCTCACAGATTGTCTGTGACGTTTCGGGGCGGTGGACATTTCTCAGCACCCGGCAACAGCAGCGGCGCATTCACCCCACGCACCGCAAGGTCACGGCATTCGGGCACTTTCGCAACGTCGTGCGCTGCGAGCAGGACCCGGGCAACATCATCATCGTGCGCTTCGGCGAGACGAAGATGGGGTGGTTCTGGCTGATCCCCTTCAGCGATGGCACAACCAGCGTTGGCGTGGTTGCCGATGCCGCATACTTTCGTGAAACCGGGTTGTCGGCGGCTGACTTTTTTGACCGCAGCATACGCAATTCGCGCAGCATGGCGCCGCGCATGACGAACGCTGAGTTATGCGGCGACATTCGCAGCGAAAGCGATTTCAGCTACACCAGTGATGCGCACGCCGGCGACCGCTGGCTCAAGGTCGGTGATGCCGGGGCGTTTATCGACCCGATCTTCAGCTCAGGCGTGTTTCTGAGTACCAAGGCCGCCGCGATGGCCGCACAAGCCATCGCAGCGGCCTTTGAGTCAGGCGATTTTTCCCGCGCCGCGTTCGCCGATTACGAAACCGGCGTCAAGCAGGGCACTCGCGTGTTCTGGGCATTC
Organism: uncultured Planctomycetaceae bacterium; assembly: GCA_964652605.1. Taxonomy (GTDB): domain Bacteria; phylum Planctomycetota; class UBA8742; order UBA2392; family UBA2392; genus JADJRK01. The sequence continues at coordinate 13,172 of CAZZBH010000014.1, read as the reverse complement.
ATCGATGCCTTCTACAACCGCGACTTCCTGAAGCAGATGGTTACAAGCCGCCGCCGGCCGCTGCTTCAGAAGAGCATCACCAGCCTGCTTGCGGGCGATATCTACAACCAGAACAACCAGTTGATCAGCTACCTGACCGGAAAGGGCGGCGCGTACGCAGACCAGGAGGTCCATGCGCTGCTGGGCTGAACCGGAAGCTGTGGAGATGCAGGCGGGCAATGCCGATGTTGCAGCAGGGCGGAAGTGATAACCTGATCGCCCGGTTGAAGCTCTGACCCGTACCGGCTGATACGATGAATGCTCCGTTCTCGGCATCCGAGTTGTTTCAGGTAGCAGCGCGCTACAACGACTACATTCAGCCGCTGCAGATCGTCATCTACATCCCCACGCTTCTGATTTTCCTGCTGCTGCGGCGCGGCACCAAGCAGGACACAAGCCGCGGCGTGCTGCTGTTGCTTGCCGCTGAATGGGCGATGGTGGGGGTGCTGTTCTTTTTCAAGATGGTCGGGCCACTGCACTGGGTTGGCTATGCGATCGGCGCGACGTTTGTGGCGGGTGGGCTGTATTATGCGGGCGCGGCTTCGCTGGCCTTTCCGCCGCACTTTCATTGGCGGAAAGACAACGCGACGTTGCTGTCCTTTCTCATGGTGGCTGTCGGGACGATCGGCTATCCCGGTTTAAGCTGGGCTCTGGGCCGCAGCTACCCGTCGGTCACCACGTTCGGACTGATGCCGGGCGCGGTCGTACTGCTGACGCTGGGTGTCGCCACAGCCGCCAGGCCGGGGCCGCGACTGTGGATGCTGGTGCCCGCGCTGGCGCTGGCGCTGCTGATGCAGTTTACGGTAGTGTGGTGGCTGGTGTGGGAAGACCTTGCGGTGGCCGGGTGCGCGGCAATCGCATTCTGGGCATGGCTCAAGTGGCACGGAAAGAACGAGTCGGCGCCGACCAAGGACACCATCCGCTTTGACTTTTAGTTCGTGTGCCCGCAGCCCTGGCACAAGGTGGCGTAGGGCACCCGCTACATTCCGTGTTTCAGGCAAAAGTACAGCAGCGCCTTGGATTCCTGCAGCAGGTCCAGCAGTTCGCGATTGCCGGGCGCGACACGCAGTGCTGAAGCAAGCTGCTCGCCGGCGTGACGCAACAGGACCGCCGCTTCTCGAACCTTCTTGCGACCCTCCAGTCCCGCTTGGCCCGGCTCGCGGAACGACTTCTCGCCCTCGCGCAGGATTGCGGCACCTTCGCGCAGCGCCTTGACGCCGTCTTGCGCCCGGGCGCGCGCATCCTGCGGCAACGCGCTGAAGTCGTACTGTTCACGCAGTTCGGTCGTTCCTGGCTCGGGCTCGTTGACTTCGTCCGCTGCGGGGGCAGAGGGAAGGTCCAGGCCCGGCCGGGGCGGGCGCAGATCAAGTGCAATATCCCAGCGCCGGTCGATATTCAGCTCACTCAGCGGATTGGCCGGCACGCGCTTGACTTCGCTGCCGGACAGCTCACTGCGGCCGAAAGCGCCCTCCAGCGAAACCGGCTTGGCGAGCGGAACGCGCTGAGATGACGGCGGCTTGCCGGTGTTGAGCTCAATCGGTGACGGCGCGGTCTCCTGCATCGGGACAACCGCCAATTCGGCCGGCAGCGGCCGAGTACCGCCATGAACGCCAAGTGCGGCGCCGAAGGCAAAGCCGCTGACAATCAACACTGCCGGAACGATTGATCTTGCCCGCATCTCAATCCCCTGCCCCGGCTACTTTCGGCTGCCATTGCGTGGCAAAGCTGTCGTAGCGCCGCTCGATGATCGCATTGCGTGCCTCGCGCATCAGCGACGTGTAGAAGGATAGATTATGGATCGTCAGCAGCGTCATGCCAAGCATTTCACCGGCCATCAGCAGGTGCCGCACGTATCCGCGCGAGTAGTTCGCGCAACAGTAGCATGCACAACCTGCCTCTACCGGTCGCGTGTCGCGGGCATGGCGAGCGTTGCGCAGCCGCAGCCGCCCATTCCAGGTAAACGCCATAGAATGCCGCGCTGAGCGTGTCGGCAACACGCAATCGAACATATCCACACCCAGGCCGATCGCCGCCAGCATGTCTTCTGGAAACCCGACTCCCATCAGGTAGCGCGGCTTGGCAGCGGGCAGCAGCGGTGTCACCACACCGAGAATCTCCTGCATCTGGCGCTTGGTTTCGCCGACGCTCAAGCCGCCAATGGCGTACCCGGGCAGATCGCGCTCAACCAGCGCGTTCGCGCTTTCGGCGCGCAGGGCGGGCGTCAAGCCGCCCTGTACGATACCGAACAGCCGTTGGCGCGCGCCCTGAGCACTTTGAGCAGGCAGCGACGCAATGCAGCGGTCAAGCCAGCGGATGCTGCGACGCATGGTGTCGGCTTCGCGCTCAGGCGTGGCAGGCAATGCGGGAACATCATCGAGCTGCATGACGATGTCGGCACCCAGCTTGTGCTGGATTTCCATGCTGCGCTCGGACGTAAGCAGTTCTTCGTCCCCGTTCAGGTGATTGCGGAACGTACAGCCGTGCTCGGTGACGTGGTTGGTGTCGCCCAGGCTGAAGACCTGGTATCCGCCGCTGTCCGTCAGCAGCGGGCCCTTCCATTTCATCATGGCGTGCAAGCCGCCCAGCTCGGACACGGTGTCGGCACCGGGGCGAAGCATCAGGTGATATGTGTTGCCCAGCACCACGTGCACGCCGGCTTGCCCGAGTTGCTCGGGCGTGCACCCCTTGACGGTGCCCTGCGTCCCGACTGCCATGAACACGGGCGTCTGAACATCGCCGTGGTCGGTATGCAGCATACCCGCGCGCGCGGCGCCGTCGGAAGTCTGCAACTGAAAGAAGGGCTGGTTCACCACAAAGCCACAAACATCCCGGAGAAAAACAAGGCCTACTAAATAATCGCAGCCCTCTGGCCGGAAGAGGGTCGAAGCACTGCATCCCTTTTGTGTTCGGCTGGTCTGTGTGTACCCTGTGGCCCGGTGGTGAACCCATGAAGTTCGTGCTCAAGAACCTTGCCCGCCGCAAACTGCGGTCTGCGTTCAGCGTCCTGGGAGTGGGCATTGGCGTAAGCATTATGGTTGCGCTGTTCACCATCAGCGACGATCTTGTCGGCCAGATCCAGGAAGCGTTTGAAACCCAGCGCGGCGACATCATGGTCTCTGAGGCAACCGCCGAAGATCTTGAAAGCGATGTTCCGCTGCATCACGCGGAAACAATCAAGCAGATCGAGGGCGTCTCCAACGTCGCGCCGACCATCTTCGCCTTCCTGCGCACTGACGCCGACTTTGATGACCGGCCGGCGATCCTTTACTACGGAGTCACGGGCAACAACCCGATTGTCCGCCACATGGAGATGATCGAGGGCGAGCCGATCAGCGACGACGACCGCAACGGCGTCGTGTTCGGCATCCGCGCCTGGGAGGTCTTGCAGGAGCGTATGGGAGACAAGGCGCCGGTCGTCGGCAAGCCGCTCAATCTGCTGGATGTAGTCACCAGCGACGGGTTCAAGCAGGTGTTTTCGCACCCGGATAACTGGGAACAGATGAACGACTACGCCAAGAAGATGTGGACGCTTGTCAGGCTTGTGAAAGACCTCGGCGTCCACCGCGACGCCGTAAAGGAAGAAACCCCCGACGAGTATGAGGCACGCACCGGCGCCAAGGCGCCGCCGCCCCGCCCGAACAATTTGCTTGGCTTGCCCTACGATGACGCGCAGTACACCGAGTGGCTGAAAGAGTCCCACGGAATCGACTATGATCCTGACGACCCTGTGTACTCCTACCAGATGAAGCTGCAGCTTACGGTGCGCGGCGTATGCCGAACCGGCATCCTGATTCAGGATTCAGCGGTGTTCTTTCACCTCGACGTCGCGCAGATCATCAAAGGCAAACATGAACGTATCGAGCAAGTCGAGCGCACTGTGCGCGGCCGGAAAGTCACCGAAGATGTCAAGCACCTTGCGTCCTGCACCAACCTGCTGGTCGAGGTGGACGAGAGTCTGATCTCGGCACAGAAGCGCGAGGCCCTGCAGGCGCGCGTCAACGATGCAGAGAACCCCCGCGCGCCCGCCGATCTGCGCGCCGCACTGGTCAACGACGTGCGCGACACCATCAACATGGAAATCGATGAGCTTCGTGCCATGCGCAGCGAAGACATTCTGCAGCGGCACAAAGAAATCGAGTTTTTTGAAAAGTTCGGCCTCGTCATCAGCCTGATCGCGGCGCTGGCCGGCGCGATCGGCATCCTGAACACCATGACGCTGTCGGTGTATGAGCGTACGCGGGAAATTGGCCTGCTGCTGGCACTGGGCTGGAGCCGCGTGCGTGTACTTTCGACTGTGATGATGGAGGGCCTGCTTTTGTCCATCATCGGCGGCGCAGCCGGTGTCGCGATCGGCTATGCCGAGGTACAGGCGGCGCGCGCCTGGTTTTCGCTGGATGCGCTGGGCGGCGACCTGAACATTGAGCGCAGCCTGCACGCGCTGGCGCTGGCCTTCGGCATCGGCTTCTTTGCCAGCCTATACCCGGCCATTCGCGCGGCACTGCTTCAGCCGATTGACGCCCTTCGCCACGAGTAAGTCCGATGATTTTCGCTTCCCCACGTGCTTGCCAAGTGTGAGGATTCAGCGAAGAATTGACGCTGGACAGGTAAACGCCGCATGCCTGAAACTCGCACGATTGCAGAAGCCCCATCGGGCGCGAACCCAACGGTTCTGCCGGATGAAGTGCGCGAGATTCGCCAGATCCGCGCCCAGGCGCGGCCTCGGCGCTGGCGGTCGCTGCTGCGACACGTCCGCATCGAGGAAGTCATCATGCTCGTCACGCTGGTGGCGTTCCTCGGCCTGTATGCCGTGCTGCCTGAAACACCGGAGCTGGCGTACCTGTTTGAGAGCGCAGGCAAGCACTTCAACGGCAGCGACACGTTCTGGATGTTCCTGTTGTGGTGTGCCGCGGGCACGGTCGCGATCCTGGTCATCGCGATGTTGCCTTTGGCGCGAACCGGCCGTGCCCGTCGTGTCATGCACGGCGTCTGGGGCGATGCGCAGGACAAACGGGGCCGCGCGAGGGCAACGGTAGGGTGGTTTCTTGGCGGCATGCGCACGTACCTGCCGTTTCTCGCCTGCATGGGCATCTACGAAATGAATCGACTGCTGGTACCGTCCGTGCGGGGCGAAACGCTCTACGACGTGCAGATGGCGCAGTTCGACATCGTGCTGTTCGGTGACCTCAGTGCCGCGCTGGTGCACCGCTTCATGCACCAGCAATGGATCACCGATTTCATCGGGTGGTTCGGGTTGACACAGTGGGACATCCACGGGTTCTGCTACATCAGCTACATCTACGCCGCGCCCGCACTGGCGCTGGCGATGTGGTTTCTGGGCCGTCGCAAGGAGTATGACCGCTTCATCGGCTCGCTCGTGATCGCCGGCGTGCTGGCGTACATCGGGTACATGCTGGTGCCGGTGGTCGGGCCCAAGTACGTGTTCGACGGCCGCTGGCTGAGCGCGGATACCGGCGCTATGGCCTTCATGGACGCCGTAAAAGGCTACACGCGCGACTGCTTTCCTAGCCTGCACACGGCGTGGACGACGCTGTTCCTGCTGGCAGCCTGGCGCGGTGTGCGGCCGCTATTCTGGATCTATCTGCCGGTTGGGATTGGCGTGTACATCGCCACGTTCTACGGCGGGTACCACTACGTCCCCGACATCATCGCGGGCCACGCACTGGCCTTCTTCGCATGGTGGGCCGCCAAGCCGCTACGCGAATGGTGGGACCGCAGGACTGGCGCGGCGCGCGTTTCGCCGGTTGCTTGAATCGAACAGGACAGTCAGGACGGACAGGAACTCACTGTGCTGGCTGTCCTGGTCTTCTTCACAGACGATTCCACACTTCTCCGTGCATTGTAGTCGCACGCCGAGTGGTGGGGACGGATGATGGTGCGCATGAAGTCGCATGCCGAGATCCTGCGCGAGTACCGTGGATACAAACGCTGCGCTATCTATGTTTTCGCGTATGGTTTCATCCATGCGGGCATCGCGCACTGGGCCGGCTTTCCTGCAGGAATGGCCGCGTTTGCACTTGTCGCGATTTCCGGCGGCGGCGCATTCTGGTTCTGGAGGCTGCGGCAGCTCCCGCTGAAATCGGGGACGGGGATTGGCGAACAACAGGCACGACCGGGGGACTCGACTTGATTTCCATCAACACGGATTTGCTGGGACGACTCAAGCGCGCCGATGCCGCCGCGTGGTACGAGATGTGGGATGTCTTCGGCCCCAGCATTGAGCGCATGATCGGCAGCATCGCGTCTCGCTACTTCGGGCAGGAGACAATCAAGGACGTCAGCCAGGAGACGCTTGCGCGCGTGTACCAGGAGATCGGCAAGTTTGACCCGAAGCGCGGCGTGAAGTTCTCGACTTGGCTTTACGCGATCGCCAAGCACGTGGTGTACAGCGAGCTGACCTCGCGCAACGCGCAGAAGCGCGGCGGCGGCACACGGCCCATGAGCCTCGACGACACCCTGTATGAAGTCAGCAACAGCGCGCCGCCCGACGCCGAGTTCGAAGCTGCCGTCTTCCGCGCCAAGGTGTACCGCGCGCTGAAAGAAGTAGAAAAGACGGCCGACTTCACCGAGTTCGAGTGCTACCGGCTGCGGCTTTCTGACGGCGTGCAGGGCAAAGAGATTGCGGACAAACTGGGCGTGAGCGAAGCTAGCGTAAGCCGCTACCTCAAGCGGGTGCGCGACCAGATTCGCGAAGCGGTGAAGCAGGCAGTGCTGGGGTACTCCTGGACCGATGACGAGCGCGACCAGTTCAGCGGCAGCGGGTTGACGAATCAGGACGACGACAGCTTCGACTCGGCGCTGAGCGACATCTACCTGCAAGACGAACAAACCCGCCGCGACTACGGCAAGCTGCAACAGACCGCACGTGGTGTGCGTTAAACAGGCGCAACCCCTTTGGCGTTTTGGCCCTTTGGCGGTTGAATAGACGCCTGAAAGAACCGGAGGGCGCTTCGTAACTATGGACAGCCGTTTTCACGGAGAGTCCATGTTTTGCGGGGGGCCACAAACCATGCGCGCAAAGACCGCCCAAGTCGTTGACAGCGCCGAAGCCGGACACCAGCCCGGCACACGTCACCATCACTGGCGTCGCGGCACGCGCTCGCACCGCCACTGGGGCCGACCCGGCGGAGGCAACTCGCTTACGCTTGGCAACATCATCCATTTTGCGATTGCGGCGTTTCTGCTGTGGCCAATCTTCGTCGTCGTCGCCGTCATCTGGTCGCTCGGCGACACCATCAACTTTATCCGCCATTCCGTTGAAGCCTGCATCAGCTCGACCTTCTGGCTGGGACGTTTATGCAAAGAACAGATGGGGGGGATGTACCTGCACCGAAATTCGCCCGGCATGCAACGGTTGATCGGCCAGCGAAAGGCCTTCGGCGCCGAAGCCGCCAAAGACTGGCGCGAAGCAGGCCGCGCGGCAATGAACATCGGCCGAGCGTGGTCACGCACCTTTGGGCTGGGTGGGTTGTTCAACGATCTCGAGCAGCGCATCCAGCACGCCAACCAGGATTGGCGACGCTATGTCGCCACGCAGGCCTACGATAATTCGCAGGCGCCCGCCGAGTTTCCTGAGCAGTACGTCGTCGTCGATGAACTGCCCCGCGGTGGATCCAGCGCGCGCTTGTACGTCGTTCGCAAAGCCGACGAGCCGCAGGGCCGCCTGCACGTGCTGAAGTACTTTGATCTGCGCGCGGGCGGCAATCTGGAAAGCGTCGTGCGTGAAAGCCAGGCCGCCCAACTTGCCCAGAAGCTGGGATTGATCGTCGAAAGCAAGCTGGGCGAGAACGCCTTCTGGTATGTCATGCCGTACTACTCCGGCGAGACGCTGACGGCGGGCGTGATGCGCAACATCAAGTACGCGCGTAGCCAGGGCACGCTCAACGAGCACCATCGCATCACGCTTGGCTACGTGCACCAGCTTCTGCAGATCATCGCCCAGTACCACGAAGCGGGCGTGTTTCACAAGGACATCAAGCCGGACAACCTGATCATCAACGGCGAAAAGATTTACCTGGTCGATATCGGCCTCATGACACCGTTGTCGAGCATGGCGCAGCTCACCACCCACGGCACCGAGTACTTCCGCGACCCTGAGATGGTGAAACTGGCCCTTGAGGGCCGCGAAGTGCGCCAGGTCGATGCTGCCAAGTTCGACGTTTACAGCATTGGCGCCGTGCTTTTCTTTGCCCTAAGCGGAGAGTTTCCAACCAGCGGCGCGCTGTCGCGACTGCCCCGCGAGGTGCCGGCAGCGGCACAGTGGATCGTCAATCGAGCCATGACCGGCATGCACCAGCGTTATGCCAATGCGCGCTCCATGCTGACTGATGTGGACTACCTCACTTGGGCCGCCTCGCAGGGAAAGCTGGCCGACGTCAAGCCGGCTGACCTGCCCAGCTTTCGCGGCATGCCGGTGCCGCCCCACCTGCAGTCCGAAACACCGCCCAACAACACAGAGTGGCGCGAGAAGCTGTCGGCAGCACCCGGTGGCTATGGCGCCTGGTACGCGGCGCCTGCATACGCGCCGCCCAAGCGCGAATTTACGTTCAAGAAGGCCCTGGCGATTGCATTCGTCTTGACGTGCGTGCTTGGCACGATGTTCGCCGGCGTCAGTGCGCTGTGGCTTACGGCGGCGCGAGTCGAGAAGGCGAGTTCGAACTCGCCGGAACGGTCCGTTACCCGATCCGACACCGGCCTGCACACTCGCCTTCCGGACGACAGGCTGAAGCCGGTGTTTTTCGACATCGATGAATCGCTCGCGGAAGGAGTGCAGATCAGCCGCTCGGAAGCACCCAGGGGGCGCCGGCTTAGCCTTGCGTTGTCCGCACTGACCGAGTTGCATCCGCCGGCCCGTGGCTGGGAAAAGGACCTGGCACAGCGTGTGTGGCGCGCTGCGCGGCGCACCCGTCAGGGTATTCCGAAGGCTGAAGAGCGGCGCTTTGTCTTTCTGGCAACCGAAACCGATCCTTCGCAGACTGAACTCGCGGGCGCGATTGAGTTCGAGCTTGCATCGCAAGCACCGCGGCAGGGCATGCCCGCGGTGCACTGGGATCAGGCCCGCCTGGAGCGCACAAGGCAACTGCTGATTTCGGTGGGCGATGAGATTGCGCTTCATCGTGAGCTGGCAATCCAGTGCGCGGAAGCGAATGAGCAACCGCCGATCTTCGTCGCCGTGTCGATTGACGAAAGCGGTGCCGATCGGCAATTGAAGCTCCGCGCAATTTTCCCTGGCCGCGAACACCACGTGCTGCTTCCGTTCACGGACAGCGGCGAATAGCATTTCGGTAGGGTCTCAGCTTGCGGACATCAGTGTCATTGAGCGACCAAACGGCAAACCGCCGAGGCGCAGAGACGCCGAAATAGCCTGTCCGGCACGCCGGCTGACAACAGTAACCAGCGGCGCCTTGCGAATGCGGGCTAAAAAGCGGCCGCATTCTGGGTGCTGCGCATCACTCTGGCGCCAGGGCTTTCACGAACCGGCATGACCTTGCTCGTTGTTCTCTGCGGCTGTGCTCCGCGCCTCCGCGACACTGCGGTGCGCAGTGATGACTCGGTAGTTGAAACAAACTGAGACACTGCCAGCACTTCACAGCGAGTTACACACAACCGCGGTTTTTATAGATTCGCGTTGCCGGTGCGTGATCTATGCTCCGGTGCGGAGGTGGGTTATCGGCAAGGCTCTGCGAAACCGTTCTCTGTTATCCGACTCGTCGCTTGATCGCATCGAAGCCACCGTTGCCGAGGCCGAGACGCTGACAAGCTGTGAGTTCATCGTCGTGCTTGCCCCTGCTGCTTCACGTTATGACGGCCGCGCGACCATGATCGGCGTGGCGGGCGCGGTGCTGACTTTTGTGGCGCTGTACTGGGCGGATGTCGTGTGGCTTGACGGGCTGACCGACTCGCTGCTACTGCTCACCGAAAGCGCCGTTGTCGGGGTGATTCTTGCGCTGCTGTTTGCGCGAATTGCGGTGTTGCGCAGGTTGATCATTTCGCGCTGGCGGATGACGGCCGCGGTCGATGACGCCGCCAACGCCACGTTCACGCAGGAAAACGCCAGCCTGACCGCACAGCGCAACGCCACTCTGATCTTCGTGTCAGTGCTGGAAGGCCAGGCGCGTGTGATGCCCGACATCGGTCTGGCAGCAAGGGTGGATGAGGCCGCGCTCGGCGAGATTCGGGCCGCGCTGGCAAACGCGGATGCGGGCGACGCGACTGAGCTGGTGTGCGATACGGTGCGCAAGCTCAGCGAGTGCTGCAAGGTCTGCTTTCCTCTCCAGACCGACGACCAGAACGAACTGCCTGACCGGCCCCAGGTCAGATTGCCGTGACGTCATTGAGGCAACCCGCGAAATGAAACGCGCGCTTACATGGTTCCTGTTGTTGTCGCCGCTGGTGGTTGGCGTGCTCGCGGATGAGCTGCATGCTCGAGCTGGTGGTGGCGGCGGCTACTCAGGGGGCGGGGGTGGCGGCAGCGGCGGAGGAGGCGGAGGGGACGGCGCCGGTGCCATCATCTATCTGCTGATCCGGCTGCTGATCATTCTTTGGGTAGAGGGCGGCCCCGTTGGCAAGGTTGCGTGCGTCGTGATTATCGCGGGCGTGATCTGGCTGCTGATCTGGAAGTCAAAGCAGAAGAAGCAGCAGCAGGAGCGCTCAACCGCAGCGGGGCGATTAATCCACAGCGCCAGGCAGCAACGCCAGCAATCGGCGGGTGTTGCCCTGCTCAAGCAGTTCGACCCCAACTTCTCGCGGGTGCTGTTCATCGACTTTGCGCATCTGGTGTACGTGAAGCTGCATGAGTCGCGCGGCGGGCTGGCAAGGGGCGCCGGTACATTTGCTGTCGCGCCGTATCTTTCACCAGACTTGCGCAAGCAGGTGAAAGCCGCAGACGTCAGCGTGACCGAGGTTGTCGTAGGCGCGCTGAACCTGGAAAAGGCATCCGCCACGCGCGAGTACGTGCATGTCGCGGTCCGCGTCAAAGCAAACGTCGTCGAGAACGGGCGGCGCATGTTTTTGATGCAGCGGCTGAACTTCCGCCGCCCGAAGGGCGTAACTACCCGGCCTCCGGAAAAGGTGCTGGATCTTGGCTGCCCGAACTGCGGATCGCCCGAGGAGCCAGGCGTAGATGGCCGCTGCCCAAGCTGCGGAAGCATCACAAGCCGCGGCGAGATGGACTGGCAGGTGGTCAGCATCGAGACGCACGACCGCAAACAGGTGGGGCCGCCTGTCGGCCACAGCGGCGGCGAAGAGGTCGGCACAGACTTGCCCACGGTGTTCGCGCCGGACCTGGCAGCGCAAAAGCGGGCGCTGGCGATGCGAGACCCCCAGTTTTCGTGGCAGGCGTTCAACATGCGCCTGCAGCACATGTTCAAGGAGATTCAAGCCGGCTGGAGTGCACTGGATGAATCCAGGCTGCGGCCCTACGAAACAGACACGGTGTTTGATGCCCACCGCTACTGGCTTCAGCGCTATCGAGAGACAAAGACGCGCAACGTGTTGAAGGATGTGCGGATCCTGAAGATTCAAGTGGCGAAAATCGAACACGACGCATACTTCGATGCCATCACCACGCGGATTTTCGCGAGCATGAAGGACAGCACGGTGGACGCATCCGGCAAGGTGCTGAGCGGCGGCAACAAGGACCGTCGCTTCAGTGAGTACTGGACTCTGGTGCGCCGGTCAGCAACCCACAAGAAAAGCGGTGACCCTCGAAACTGCCCCAATTGCGGCGCGCCCCTGGACAAAGTCAACATGGCCGGCGTCTGCGAGTACTGCGGCGGCAAAGTGGTTAGCGGCGAGTTCGACTGGGTGCTTGCCATCATCGAGCAGGACGAGGAATACACGGGCTGACGCAAGGCAAGTAACCACCAGTGAGCAGAAACTACACAGGTTCACGTGGAACGACATCCGGCACTCACTGCATAAGCCGTTATCAAGTAGAGGTTTATGCTCGCGCTAGATTGGCACACCGGTTGCAATAAGGTGATCGGAAGACCGGCCCCCAAGCCGTTTTCTACGCCGAGCGCGCCCGGGTGTGTACCCGGGCGTGTCTCGTTAATGCGCTGATGCGATTCACGCGATTGATGGCGGCGCAAATTTCGACTATGTCGTCACGCTCAATGGAGTGACGATGCCGCACGAACCCACACAAAGCTTGCCGCAACCGGATGAGAGGGTGAACACGCCCGACTTCTGGAACGGCATCTATGAGCAGGAGGGCAGCCCGCGATGGAACATTGGCGTCGCCCCGCCTCTGGTTCACTGGCTGAAAGAGGCCGCGCCCAGGCCCGGCCGTGTGCTTGTGCCCGGCTGCGGCTATGGCCACGACGCGGTACTGTTGTCTCGACATGGGTTTGAGGTAGTGGCGGTCGATTTCGCGCCACTTGCCATTGACCGCGCCCGGCGCGAGTACGCAGACGAAGATGTAGATTGGCGCCAGATTGATCTGTTCGACCTGCCGCAGACCGAGGCCGCGTCCTTTGACTACATCTACGAGTACACCTGCATGGTGGCGATCCAGCCGGCCCGCCGCGCAGAATTTGTACAGGTCGAAAAGGCGCTGCTGAAACCAGGCGGATTGCTCGTAGGGTGCTTCTACAACCACGGCCGGGAAGGCGGCCCTCCGTTTGACATTACCCGCAAACAGGTGCTGGAGCTCTACGAACCACACTTCGAAATCCGGGAACTTGAAGTGAGCACTCATAGCATCGAGCGCCGAATGGGTCACGAGTTGTGGGCCGAGTTTGCGAAGTAGAGGCAAGCAAAGTGGCATGCGCTGGCAGCGCATGCCACTTAGTCGATCTGCGCGCGTTGCACTTTTCCGCTGTAGTCGATCACAACGGTCTTGATGTCGCTGAAGGCGTCGATGACCGTGGGCCCGCCCTCTCGGTGGCCGTTGCCAGTGTTTTTCCATCCGCCAAATGGGGTGCTTACCTCGGCGCCGGTTGAACCGGCGTTGATGTAGCAGAGCCCGCAATCCAGGTCGATGCTGGCGCGGTGGCACAGGTTCACGTCCTTGCTGATGAATCCCGCGCTCAACCCGTACTGCGTGTCGTTGGCGACACGAATCGCCTCGTCGTAATCTTTCACCTTGATCACGCCGATCACCGGGCCGAAGA